>NZ_JBEOUW010000009.1:0-200983 GCF_040303045.1 Kitasatospora sp. NPDC096140 | reverse complement strand
GCGTGTTCCGCGCGGTTGGTCTCCCTACCTTTAACGATCGACCTTGTGGGGGGGGGGGGCGCCGCGGCCCCCCCCCCACCCCTCTTCGTTCGTTTCCGATGCCGTTCCGGATCGATTGTGGTCGATCCGGAACGGTCTGGGACCGTCGAGGGGACGCGCGATGACCGACCAGGACTTCCACCCGGGGCTCACCCCCGGACACCTGGGTGCGCCGGTGCTGGAGCCGGAGGGCCGGCCGCCGTCCGCGCCCCGTCCGCGCTTCGATGCGCCGGATCCCCACCGGCGGCGCAACGGCCTGGCCTGCGGGCTCACCGCGCTCGCGCTGGTCGCGGTGTTCGGCGGGGTCGGGCTGACCGGCTACACGTGGTTCCAGGCGCAGCGCAAACCCCCGGCCGCCGCCGACTTCGCCGGACAGGGCACCGGCAGCGTCCAGGTCTCGGTGCCGGAGGGCGCGGGCCTGTCCCAGATCGCGTCCGCCCTCGTCCGCAACGGCGTGGTGGCCAGCTCGCTCGCCTTCACCCGGGCCGCGAAGGGCAGCGCGGCCGCCGCCGGGCGGATCCAGCCCGGGACGTACACGCTGAAGCAGAAGATGTCGGCCGTCGCGGCGCTGGCCATCCTGATCGACCCGGCCAACGCCAACGGCCTGACCATCCCCGAGGGCTGGCGCGGCTACCAGATCTACGCCGCCATCGACAAGAAGCTCGGCCTGCCCGACGGCACCACCCAGCGCACCGCCCAGGAGCAGGGCGCCGAGCTCGGCCTGCCGGACTTCACGAACGGCAGCCCCGAGGGCTACCTGTTCCCGGCGACGTACGCCGTCACCGACGGGACCACCGCGATCGACCTGCTGAAGCAGATGGTGGAGCGGGCCGGCAAGGAGTTCACCAGGGACGACGCCACCGTCGTCGCGCAGAACCTCGGACAGACCGTGTACGGGCTGGTCACCGTGGCCAGCATGGTCCAGGGCGAGGCCGACAACACCGAGGACATGGGCAAGGTGGCCCGGGTGATCTACAACCGGCTGGCCAAGCACATGCCGCTGCAACTGGACTCCACGATCAACTACGCGCTCGGCCGGTCGACCCTGAACACCACGGTGACCGAGACCAAGCTGGACTCCCCGTACAACACCTACCTGCACCCCGGGCTGCCGCCGACGCCGATCTCCAACCCGGGGCGGCAGGCGATCATGGCGGCGCTGGACCCGACGCCGGGGGACTGGCTGTACTTCGTCACCGTGAAGCCCGGGGACACCCGCTTCACCGACAGCTTCGACGTGCAGCAGCGCAACGTGGCGGAGTTCAACGCCAACCGGGCGGCGGCGAAGCCGAGCGCGTCGGCTCCGGCCTCGGCCACCGCCTCCGCCTCGGCATCCGGTTCCGGTGCGGCGCCGGGGGCCTCCTCCGGCCCGGGTGCGGCGACTCCGTAGTGATCTTGTGTGCCGTCCGTGAGGCCGCCCGGTGACGGTGCGTTCGCCCGGGTGGGGGTAAGGCTGCGGTACGGTAACGTCTCCCTCCAGGCGCTGCGCTAGCACGCCGGTTCGAGATTCAGCCGGGACGATGCCGTCCCGGACGGCCGGTCCGATCCGCCGGCCGTCACCGTCGGTTAAGGGGATCAATGACCGATCTCGGTGGGGGCTACGCCCCCCAGGGCGAGCCGTGGCACCCCGGTGATCCCGGGTACGACGGCCGGCAGCCGGTCCCCGGCCAGCAGGACGGCCAGTGGCAGCAGTACCCGCAGCAGGGCCAGCACGGCCAGCCGGGCCAGCAGGTCCAGCAGCCGTACGGGGACGTGCAGCAGGGGTACCCCCAGCAGCAGGCGTTCCAGCAGCCGATGCAGCAGCAGGGCTACCCGCAGCAGCAGATGCCGCCGCAGGCGTTCCAGCAGCAGTTCCAGGGCGGTCAGCAGGGCTTCATGCCGCAGGGGCACGCCCAGCAGGCGTTCCAGCAGATGCAGCAGCAGGGTTACCCGCAGCAGCAGATGCCGATGCAGCAGCAGCCGATGCAGCAGCAGGGCTACCCGCAGCAGGGATTCCCGGGCGCGCAGCAGTCCGGCATGCAGCAGGCGGGCATGCAGCAGGCGGGGATGCAGCAGCCCGTGCAACAGCCCGGCATGCAGCAGCCGGGGATGCAGCAGCCCGGTGCCCAGCAGCAGGCCGTGCCGCCGCAGCAGCAGACCCGGCCGCAGCCGGAGCCCGCGCCCGCTTCGGGCCCCGGACCGGACGGCATCGACTGGGAGGCCGAGGCCGCCGCGCTGGAGTCCGGCGCCCCGGTCGGCGGCGCGCCCGAGAGCGGGACCGACGAGTGGGACGGCGGTGAGGACGGCCACCCCGAGGACGGCGGGTACCTCGACGGGCACGCCGAGGCCGAGGACGGCGGCTTCCTCTCCGAGCAGGACGACTCCCGCGAGGCGAAGAAGAAGCGCAAGGAGAAGGGCAAGAAGTCGGGCCGCCGCAACGGCAGCGCCTGCCTGCTGGTCGCGGTGGTGCTGCTCGGCGCCGTCGGCGGCGCCGGCTGGTGGGGCTACGGCTTCTACCAGGACCACTTCGGCCCGGCGCCGGACTTCGCCGGCGAGGGCACCGGCTCCGTCCAGTTCGAGGTCAAGAAGGACGCGGTCGCCGGACAGATCGGCCTGGCGCTGAAGAACGCCGGCGTGGTCAAGAGCGTCGACGCCTTCTCCGACGCCTGCAAGGCCGAGCCCAAGTGCACCACCGTCCAGCCGGGCTTCTACGTCCTGAAGAAGGAGATGCCGGCCGCCGCCGCGCTCAAGGAACTGCTCGCGCAGGCGGGCGGCGCGGCGATCGTGATCCCGGAGGGCAAGAACTCCACCGAGATCTACGCCAAGATCGACGACAAGCTGAAGCTCCAGAAGGGCACCACGGCCGCGGTGGCCCAGGCTCAGGTCAACGACCTCGGCCTGCCGGCCTACGCCCAGGGCAAGATCGAGGGCTTCCTCTGGCCGACCCGCTACAACATCGCCGACGGCATGAAGCCCGAGGACCTGCTCAAGCAGATGGTGAAGACCGCCACCGACAAGTACGCCAACCTGGACTCCCAGGCCGCCTCGGTGGGCCTGAAGACCGGGTACGAGGTGATCATCGAGGCGAGCATCCTCCAGCGCGAGGGCAACAACGTCGACGACTTCGCCAAGATGGCCAAGACCATCCAGAACCGGCTGGCCGCCGGCGGCGAGATCAACCACAAGCTCGGCATGGACACCACGCTGCAGTACTCGTTGGGCCGCAAGGAGCTCAACAAGGGCGACATGGACAACGCGAGCAACCCGTACAACACGTACATCAACCCGGGTCTGCCGCCGACGCCGATCTCCAACCCCGGCGACGACGCGCTCAACGCGGTGCTCCACCCGGCGGACGGCAAGTGGCTGTACTTCATCGCGATGGACCCGCAGCACACCAGGTTCGCCGAGACGAGCAAGGAGCACTACGCCAACGTCAAGGAGTACTGCCAGGCGGCCGGGCAGGGCTTCGACGAGGCCCGCGGCCACTGCACCACCAAGTAGCCGCGGCGGGACAGCAGTTCATGGAGAGGCAGCGTTGACCAGCAAGCACCGGGCGGCCGTCCTCGGCTCGCCGATCGCCCACTCGCTCTCGCCGGACCTGCACCGGGCCGCCTTCGCGGCGCTCGGTCTGGACGGCTGGCACTACGACCGCTTCGAGGTCGACGAGGCCGCGCTGCCCGGCTTCGTCGCCGGGCTGGACGAGGCCGAGTGGGCGGGGCTGTCGCTGACCATGCCGCTGAAGCGGGCGATCATCCCGCTGCTCGACGAGGTCAGCGCGACGGCCCGTTCGGTGGACGCGGTCAACACCGTGGTGTTCACCGCCGACGGGCGGCGCACCGGGGACAACACGGACGTCCCCGGGCTGGTCAACGCGTTGCGCGAGCGCGGGATCACCGAGGTGCCCGGCGCCGCCGTCCTCGGCGCCGGGGCCACCGCCTCGTCGGCGCTGGCCGCGCTCGCCCAGATCTGCACCGGCGAGGTGACGGTCTACGTGCGCAGCGCCGAGCGGGCCAGGGAGATGGCCGAACTGGGCGAGCGGCTGGGCGTGGTCGTCCGCACCGCCGACTGGGAGCGCGGGGCCGAGGCGCTGGCGCAGCCGCTGACCGTCTCCACCACGCCGGTCGGTGCGACGGACGGCTTCGCCGACGCGCTGACGGCGGCCCCGGGCGCGTTGTTCGACGTGCTGTACCACCCGTGGCCGACGGCGCTGGCCGCCGCCTGTGCCGACCGCGGGGCGACCGTCCTGGGCGGGCTGGACCTGCTAGTGCACCAGGCGGTGCTGCAGAGCGAGGCCTTCACCGGGCGGGTTCCCGGGCCGCTGGCGGCGATGCGCGAGGCCGGCGAGAAGGCGCTCGCCGGGCGTTAACGACCTTGGGAGCGATTGAGGTCTGGGTGTGCTGGCCTGACGGTTCGGCTACTGGTTGATCAGCTGGTGCTCTGCCGGGCGAGCACCAGCTCGGTGCTGGTCCGGTGGCGGGTGGCCCTGCGGGCGGAGCGGTCGGAAACGTGTTGGGCGATGGCGAGTGGGTCTCGGCGTAGGTCTCGCGTCGGCCGGTGTACTGCCGGAGTGGTCGCCACTGCTTGAGTTCGGCGTTGGGGTGTTCGACGCGGATCCGGGCCGAGGACTGGCGGTGTCGCTGCTTGCGTCAGGCGTGGTGCTCGCCCAACGGTGCGTCGTCCTTCGTCTTCTTCGGTGGGGCACTGACCTGGACGGGGAACTCGTTGGCCAGGCCCCGGTAGCCTTCGTCGGCCTCGGCCTTCACGGTCGGGTCTCGGCGGAGCTGCTCGGCGATGCCCTCGGCGCGCACGCCGGTCTGGCCGGCCTCCGGCCCGGCAGGACGACACGCTGAAGAGTGTGCGGGCCTGGGCATCGCTGTAGGTGGTGGTCTTGACGGTGTTCTGCTTCCTCTTGCCGGACACGAACGCCCTTCGGCCAGGGCGTCCGGCGCGCGGGCGGCGGACCTGCACCTCGGTGCTGTTGAGCCGCAGGTCCACGTTCTCGGTGTCGGCGTAGGCGAACAGGTCCTCCAGCGTGTGCAGTCGCAGCCCGGGGCGGTCGGGGACGGCGAAGCCTTGCGCAGCCAGTAGCCGTCGCACTTCGCGGATCGCTCCGGAGACGGTGGAGCGGTCCACGCCGTGCGGCTGGGCCAGGGCCGCGTGTGGCGGGCCCAGGCGCAGGTGTATCAGCGTGACCAGCAGCCGGTCGGTGAACACCAGGCGCTGCTCGGGCCCCGTGCCGGTCGCTCGCCGCGGGTCACCGCCGCGTCGCTCGCGCAGCGCCGAGTCCCTGGCTGCTTCCCACTTCGGGGCGAGTTCTTCGAGCAACTCGCCGCAATGTGCGCGAGAGACCTCGGACACGGCAGGATGGGAACAGGCCGCGCGGGCCCAGGTCGGCGTCGCAACTCACCCAACACGTGCGGCCCTTCTCATGTCACGGGCCGACCACGCTAGCTAACGTTCCCAAAGACGTCAGCTGTCGAAGCGTCAGGTGCGTACGCCAATAGGGCGAACAGCAACTCACGTCCGCAGCTGCCAGCTGCAAGGGGGCGCCCCTGCCGCTCAAGCCGGGCCCAGTCAAACTCAACACCAGAGTCGGCCAGGCGAGCTGACGTGTAGTCAACTAGCTATCGACCCAACACCCTTCCCGAAAATAGGTGCTGGCCCAAACGAAGAGACTCTAGCTATGATCACATCAACGGGGATGGTGAATCCAGTCGGGCCCGCCGCACCCTCGCAAACCAAACTGCACCCGTCTTGAATGGGAGGAAAGCGTGCACCTCATACGCAAGGTTGCAACCACTCTCTGCGTCGCGGCACTTACTGCCACCGGTGTCCTGGCCACCTCCAGCACCGCTTTCGCTGGAGGAAACGGCCAGCAGGTCAAGTTCTACGACGGTCGGGGCTGCACTGTCAGTAAGTGCACCCATTCCATCATGATCACCGGGTATGACCAGAACGATCACTATGCCCATGCCTGCGTCAACTCCAACGGCACCATTGGTTTCCCCCTCGCCGGCTGGTGGTGGAAGGGTGCCATGACCGTCGATGAGTACACCGGCTGGAACTGCCAGTCCTCGACTGCCTACCGCTTTACCTTCGCCTCGGTGCCCGCCAACTACGGCAGCGACTGGTGGGACGTCTGGAACACAAGCAGCAACACGGGCTACTACTAGCCTCGATCTTGCATGATGGCCCGTCAGCTTGGCTGGCGGGCCGCTTTTGCTGATCTGGCCTGGGTGTTCATTTGTGCGGGGGTGGAGATGGCCTGGCTGCCGCGTCGGGCGGGCGCCAGCTTCCGCGGCTCCGGGGGTGGCTTGCTCGTTGGGATAGAGAACCGCTGCTGGTCAGCCGGGATTAGGCAGGGCTTGGAGGTGTTTGAACGCGGCCGTGATCACGTCGGTCCAGGGTCAGTACCGGGCGAGGCGGAGTACGCGGCGGGCGGTGGTGACCAGCTGAGCGACGGGGAAGAACAGCCGCAGTCGCAGGCGCTTGGGTTTCCAGCGACGCGCGGTCCCAGTAAGGGGGAGCATGGACATCCAGGCCAGCAGGTCGAGCGTGGGCTGGACGATCTCCAGCCAGACCTGATTCTGCGCCGCCGTGTCGCAGAGAGAGGTTGCGCAGGCCGGTGTCACGGGCGGCGCGGATGCGGTCCTCGGCACGGGCGCGTTGGCGGTGCCGCAGCTCCAGCTTGGCGATCGGGGTGCCGGTGGTGTTGGTGGCGAAGCAGGTCAGGCGCATGCCGTCGGCGTCGGTGAAGCGCTACTGCGCTCCGGGGTGCGGCCGTTCTTTGCGGACGATCAGCCGTATCCCCTTTGGCCAGCCCTTGAAGACATCGCCGGAGAGTTCGGCGACCCAGGCGCCGTCGCGGACCTTGCCGCCGAGCTCGGCGGCCGGCGTTCAGGCCGAGGCCGGGATAAGGAGCACGGCCTGGTGGATCGCGACGGTGATGGTCATTTCGACCGAGTAAGACAGCCATCGGCCGCGCGCGGTGAGCCAGTTGAGGAACTTGTTGGTGTCGCCGCCGGAATCGGTGCGGATCAGCGTGCACCGTCCCACGCCGGTAGTTCCTCGGCAGCTGGGTCAGGGCCATGCCGGCGGCCGCGATGTGCTCGGCGGCGGTGTTGCTGCCTGCGCTGCCCGGCCGTAGCAGTCCGGCGACCAGTTCCCCTGACCCCTCGCAGCCATGGTCGACGAACGCCACCAGCGGGTGGTGTCCGAAGGTCTTCTTCCAGGTCTTGGCGGCGTGCTCCTTCTCCGAGTGCGCCAGGAGCAGCACGCCATCGAGGTCCACGATCACCTCGCCGCCCGCGTTCGGGGCCGCGTTGCCTGCCAACTTCCATACCCGCTCACGGATTTCAGTCCGCGCCCTTCGGATCGTCGCAAGGGCACGAGGCCCGGCAGCAGCGAGGCTGTCGACCAGGCGGGAGACGGTCGGATCGGAGGCCACCGGCCTGAACACGGCGGGCTCGGCCCGCAACATTGCGACATCGGCCGGGCAGTCATTGTCCAGGGCCGAGGCGAGCACGGTATTAAAGAGGATCTTGCCGGGCTGGTGCTCGCTCGGCAGAACGCCTGCGGTTCAACCACCAGCTGGACCGCCAGGCCAGCACGCCCAGACCTCAACCACTCCCATGGTCGTAAGGGACGTTTCGAGCGGGCGTGCCCCGGCGAGCTCGTTTCGTTGGGTGACCGGTTGCCGTCCGTCACGCGGACTGTGCCTCCGGGTGCCGCCGGGGCATGAAAGGATTCGGACAGAAGGCACGCTCGGTCGGGCCCCGGCGGTGCCGTGGGCCGGTCCGCTGATGAAGGAGCTCCGTTGGGTACGTTGCGCTGGCTGACGGCGGGGGAGTCGCACGGCCCCGCACTCGTCGCGACGCTGGAAGGCCTGCCCGCCGGTGTACCGGTCACCACCGCCGTGGTGGCCGACGCGCTGGCGCGCCGTCGGCTCGGTTACGGCCGCGGGGCGCGGATGAAGTTCGAGCAGGACGAGGTGACCTTCCTCGGCGGCGTCCGGCACGGCCTGAGCATGGGCAGCCCGGTCGCGATCATGGTGGGCAACACCGAGTGGCCGAAGTGGGAGCAGGTCATGTCGGCCGACCCGGTCGACCCCGAGGTGCTGGCGGGCCTGGCCCGCAACGAGGCGCTCACCCGCCCCCGGCCCGGCCACGCCGACCTGGCCGGCATGCAGAAGTACTCGATCGAGGAGGCCCGGCCGATCCTGGAGCGTGCCAGCGCCCGGGAGACGGCCGCCCGGGTCGCGCTGGGCGCCGTCGCCCGCGCGTACCTGCGCGAGGTGGCCGGGATCGAGATCGTCAGCCACGTCGTCGAGCTGGCTGCCGCCAAGGCGCCGGCCGGCGTGGTGCCGCTGCCCTCGGACGAGGCCCGGCTGGACGAGGACCCGGTGCGCTGCCTGGACGCGGACGCCTCGAAGGCGATGGTCGCCGAGATCGACCAGGCCCACAAGGACGGCGACACCCTCGGCGGCGTGGTCGAGGTGCTGGCGTACGGCGTGCCGGTGGGCCTCGGCTCGCACGTGCACTGGGACCGCCGCCTGGACGCGCGGCTGGCCGCCGCGCTGATGGGCATCCAGGCGATCAAGGGCGTCGAGGTCGGCGACGGCTTCGACCTGGCCCGGGTGCCGGGTTCCAAGGCGCACGACGAGATCGTCCCGACCCCCGAGGGCGTCAAGCGCACCTCCGGCCGCTCTGGCGGCACCGAGGGCGGCCTGTCCACCGGCGAGGTGCTGCGGGTGCGTGCCGCGATGAAGCCGATCGCCACCGTGCCGCGGGCGCTGCAGACCCTGGACGTGCGAACCGGGGAACCGGCCAAGGCGCACCACCAGCGCTCGGACGTCTGCGCGGTGCCCGCCGCGGGCATCGTCGCCGAGGCGATGGTCGCGCTGGTGCTGGCCGACGCGGTCAACGAGAAGTTCGGCGGCGACCACGTCAGCGAGACCCGCCGCAACGTGCAGGGCTACCTCGACCACCTGATCATCCGATGACCGAGCCCGTCGTGGTGCTGGTCGGTCCGCCCGGCAGTGGCAAGTCCACCGTCGGGCGGGCCCTGGCCGAGCGCCTGGGCGTCGGCTTCCGGGACACCGACGCCGACATCGAGGCGACGGCCGGCAAGCCGATCCCGGAGATCTTCATCGACGAGGGCGAGCCGCACTTCCGCGCCCTGGAGGCGGCCGCCGTGCGCGAGGCCGCCACCGGACACGACGGGGTACTGGCGCTCGGCGGCGGCGCGGTGATGGCCGACGCCACCCGCGAGCTGCTGCGCGAGCTGCCGGTGGTGTTCTTGGAGGTCCCGCTCGCCGACGCGGTCAAGCGGGTCGGCCTGGACGCCCCGCGCCCGCTGCTGGCCGTCAACCCGCGGGCCCGCTGGCGCGAGCTGATGGAGGCCCGCCGCCCCCTCTACCTGGAGGTGGCCACCGCCGTCGTCGACACCGCCGGGCGCACCCCCGAGCAGGTCGCGGACGCCGTACTGGAAGCACTGGAGCTGAAGACCCCCCATGACTGACACCACCGTCAGGATCCACGTCGGCGGCAGCGCCGGCCACGACCCGTACGACGTGCTGATCGGGCACCAGTTGCTCGGTGAGCTGGCACCGCTTATCGGCACCCGCGCCAAGCGGGTCGCCCTCATCCACCCGGAGGCGCTGGCCGCCACCGCCGACGCGATCCGCGAGGACCTGCTCGGCGAGGGCTACGAGGCGATCGCGCTGCAGGTGCCGAACGCCGAGGACGCCAAGAGCGTCGAGGTCGCCGCGTACTGCTGGTCGGTGCTCGGGCAGACCGGGTTCACCCGCAGCGACGTCGTCGTCGGCCTCGGCGGCGGCGCGACCACCGACCTGGCCGGCTTCGTCGCCGCGACCTGGCTGCGCGGGGTGCGCTGGATCTCCATGCCCACCACGCTGCTCGGCATGGTCGACGCGGCCGTCGGCGGCAAGACCGGCATCAACATCGCCGAGGGCAAGAACATGGTCGGCGCCTTCCACCCGCCGGTGGGCGTGCTGGCCGACCTCGGCACCCTGGAGACCGTGCCCAAGCACGACTACGTCTCCGGCCTCGCCGAGGTCATCAAGTGCGGCTTCATCGCCGACCCGGCGATCCTCGACCTGATCGAGGCCGACCCCGAGGGCGCCAAGACCCCGGCCGGCCCGCACACCGTCGAGCTGATCCGCCGGGCCATCCAGGTCAAGGCCGACGTGGTCTCCGGGGACCTCAAGGAATCCGGACAGCGCGAGATCCTCAACTACGGCCACACCCTCGGCCATGCCATCGAGCGCAACGAGCGGTACAAGTGGCGGCACGGCGCCGCGATTTCCATCGGCATGGTCTTCGCCGCCGAACTCGGCCGCCTGGCGGGCCGGTTGGACGACGCGACCGCCGACCGGCACCGTACCGTGCTGGCCTCGGTCGGCCTGCCGCTGAGCTACCGCGCGGACGCCTGGCCGAAGCTGCTGGACGCGATGAAGATCGACAAGAAGTCGCGCGGCGACCTGATCCGCTTCATCGTCCTGGACGGCCTGGGCAAGACCTCGGTGCTGGAGGGCCCCGACCCGTCCCTGCTGGTCGCCGCCTACGCGGAGGTCGCGGCGTGACCAGGGTGATGGTGCTCAACGGCCCCAACCTGGGCCGGCTCGGCAGCCGCGAGCCGGACGTCTACGGCGCCACCTCGTACGCCGGGCTGGTCGAGCGCTGCACCGCGCTCGGCAAGGAGTTCGGCTTCGAGGTCGAGGTGCACGAGACCAACTCCGAGCAGCAGATGGTGGAGTGGCTGCACGAGGCGGCCGACGGGCAGGTGCCCGTGGTGATCAACCCGGGTGCGTTCACGCACTACTCGTACGCGATGCGGGACGCCGCCGCGCAGCGCACCGCGCCGCTGATCGAGGTGCACATCTCCAACCCGTACGCCCGGGAGACCTTCCGGCACACCTCGGTGATCGCCGCGGTGGCCTCCGGCACCATCGCCGGTTTCGGGCTCGGCTCGTACGAGCTGGCGCTGCGCGCGCTGGCCGAGCAGCTCACCACGCGCTGAGCGCGGGCCGGTCCGCCTCCTGCACACGGGAGCGCGGACCGGCCGCGCGGGGCCCGCGGCCCGGCAGCGGACTGTGCCCGCCGCCGGGCCGCCGTGTAGTGTCCCCGCTGAGAGGTGTCGGGAGGTGCCGTGACGCAGTACGCCGGAGGTGGGCAGGTCCCGCCGCGTCCCGCCGCTCCGCCGGTGCCGCCGGGGGGCGGTGCGGGGGCGACCCCGTCGGGAGCGCCGGTTCCGTCTCCGCCGCCTCCTCCGCCGCCGACGGTCAGGCCCGCGCCGGCCGCTCCGCAGCCGTCCGCGCCCGCTACCGCTCCGGCGCCCGCACCCGTGCCCACTCCGGTGCCCGTGTCCGCTCCCGCGCCCGTGCCCGCTCCGGTGCCCGTGTCCGCTCCGGCGCCCGTGCCTGCTCCGGCGCCCGTGCCTGCTCCCGCGCCCGTGTCCGCTCCGGCCCCGGCCGGGGGCCCGGCTCCGGCGCCGGCCCCCGTCGCGGCCCCGGCGCCCGCCCCGGCACCCAGCGCGCCGGTTCCCGCCGGCGGGACCGGGCACTTCGTGCTGCCGTCCGGGATGCCCGTCCAGCTGCCCGCCCACCCGCCGCAGCAGCACGCGCCCACCGGGCCGATCGCCGTCCTGCTGATCGGGCCGGCCGGGGCCGGCAAGACCACCGTCGCCCGGTACTGGGCCGAGCGCCGCCCGACCCCGACCGCGCACATCAGCCTGGACGACGTCCGCGAGTGGGTGCAGTCCGGCTTCGCCAACCCGCAGTCCGGCTGGAACAACGCCTCCGAGGCGCAGTACCGGCTGGCCCGCCGCACCTGCGGCTTCGCCTGCCGCAACTACCTGGCCAACGGCATCTCCTGCATCATCGACGACGCGGTCTTCCCGGACCGCCCGGCGATCGGCCTCGGCGGCTGGAAGCGGCACATCGGCCCCGGCATGATCCCGGTCGTCCTGCTGCCCAGCCTGGACTCGGTGCTGCGCCGCAACGCCCGGCGCAGCGGCAACCGGCGCCTCGGGGACGAGGAAGTGGCGCGCATCCACGGACGGATGGCCGGCTGGTACAACTCGGGGCTGCCGATCATCGACAACTCCTACCTGGACGTGGCCGGGACGGCCGCCGAGCTGGACCGCGTGATCCTGGCCCGGCTGATGGGCATGCCGGTCCGCTGACCTGCGGATTCGTGGAGCTGTCGGTGCCGGCTGCGATGATGGACCGGTCCTGTCGCAGCGCCCCGAGGAGCTGACGCCCGTGCCGGAAGGCCACATCATCCACCGCCTCGCCGTCCGGAACCGGAAGGCCTTCGGCGGGCGCCCGGTCCGGGTCTCCAGCCCGCAGGGCCGGTTCGCCGACGAGGCCAAGGTGATCGACGGGCAGCTGCTCACCGGGGCCGAGGCCACCGGCAAGCACCTCTTCCTCGGCTTCGAGGAGGGCGGTTGGGTGCACATCCACCTCGGGCTCTACGGCGGTTTCACCTTCGGCACCGGCCCGGCGCCCGAGCCGGTCGGCCTGGTCCGGCTGCGGCTGGAGGGCGAGGACGGCTACGCGGACCTGCGCGGTCCCAACACCTGCGCGCTCGTCACCGACGACCGGAAGGCCGCCGTCGTGGCCCGCCTCGGGCCCGACCCGCTGCGGGCCGACGCCGATCCGGAGGCGGCCTGGCGCCGGATAGCGGGCAGCCGGACGACGGTCGCCGCGCTGCTGATGGACCAGAAGGTGCTGGCCGGGGTGGGCAACGTCTACCGGGCCGAGGTGCTGTTCCGGCACGGCATCGACCCGTACCGGGCCGGGCGCGACCTCACCCGGAAGGAGTGGGACGCGATCTGGGCCGACCTGGTCGCCCTGATGCACGAGGGCGTCGCGGCCGGCCGGATCGACACCGTCCGCCCCGAGCACACCCCCGAGGCGATGGGCCGCCCGCCCCGCGTGGACGACCACGGTGGCGAGGTGTACGTCTACCGGCGGGCGGCGATGCCCTGCCTGGTCTGCGGCACGGACGTCCGCACGGAGGAGCACGCCGCGCGGAACCTCTTCTGGTGCCCGACCTGCCAGGCGGCCTGAGGAGCCGATCCGCCCTCCGGCGCGGCTCCCGGACCGTAGGCTGGGGCCGACCGGCCGGAGGGAGCAGGCAGATGGAGCAACGCCGGGTGGCCAACACCGTGTCAGGGACGGTGGGCGGCCACGTGGTGCAGGCCGACACCATCGGATCGGTGCACCTCCACCAGGTGGAGCCGCCGCCGAGACCTCGTCAGGTCCGGCTGCCGCACGGCCCCTTCGTCAACCGGGAGCCGGAACTCGCCGCGCTGACCGCGGCGTTGGGCCGGGTCGAGGGGGGCGGGCTGGGGATCGTGGTGTTCACCGGGCTCGGCGGGGTCGGGAAGACCGAGCTGATCGCCAAGTTCGCCGAGGAGCACCGGGACCGCTTCCCGGGCGGGGACCTCTACGCGGACCTCCTGGCCTACCGGCACCGGGGCGGGGTGGACCTCCCGTCGCTGCTGGCCGGCTTCCTGCGCGCCCTCGGGTCGGAGCCCCCGGCGGTGGAGGCGGAGCGCTTCACGATGTTCCGCACCGTCACCGCCGAGCGGCGGTGCCTGTTCTTCCTGGACAACGTCGAGCACGCCGCCGAGGTGCGCGCCCTGCTCCCGTCGAGCGGGCTGGTGGTGGTCGCGAGCCGGCGGCGGCTGCCCGCGCTGCGGACGGACGGCGCCGAGGTGCGGCAGCTCGGGCCGCTCGGTACGAGCGCCGGCACCGACCTGGTGCGGGCCTGGCTGGGCGCAGGGCGGGGCACGGACGGGGAGTTGGCGGCGCTGGTCGAGCTGTGCGGCGGGCTGCCGCTGGCGCTGAACGCGGTCGGCAGCCAGCTGCTGGACCGGGACAACCTGCCGGTCGGCCGGGTGGTGGCCGAACTGCACGACCGGGAAGGCGGATCGGCCTTGCTGGACGACGAGGAGAACGCCCTCGGCCCGACGTACGACCTGGTCCACGAGCGGCTGTCGCCGAAGGGCCGGGCGCTCTACCGCCTGATCGGCGTGCACCCGGGCCCCTTCGTGTCGGCCGAGTCGGCGTGCGCCGCGGGTGTCGAGCAGGCCGGCGCGGCGCTGGACGAGCTGCGCGCCGTCCACCTGGTCGACGAGGTGGTCGACGACGGCCCCGGGATCCGCTACCGCGCCCACGACGTGGTGCGGCTGCACGCCTACCGCCGCGCCCGCGACCTGCCCGGCCGGCTGGAACTCCTCGCCCGGGTGGTGGCCTACTACCGGGGCCGGGCCGCGCTGGCCGACCGGGCGATGGGGGAGCGGCTGCGGCTGCAGGAGGCCGGCGGCGAGGAGCTGCCCGGTTTCGCCTCCGGCGCCGACGCCCTGGAGTGGCTGCACGCCGAGCGGGCCAACCTGCGTGCGGTGGTGGAGGAGGCGGCCGAGCAGCAGTGGCACGGCGAGGTGTGGCGGCTCTGCGAGTCGCTCTGGCCGCTGTACCACGGCCGCAAGCTGTACGAGGACTGGATCGCGACCCACCGGCTCGGCGTCGAGTCGGCCCAGTGGGACAACCAGCCGGCCGCCGTCGTCCGGATGCGCAACCAGCTCGCCCGCGCCCACTTCGAGCGCAAGGAGTACCCGCTCGCGGCCGAGCAGTTGGCGCTCGCCGCGGAGCAGCTGCCGCTGGTGGCGGACCGCCGCGTGGTGGGGGTGCTGCACGAGACGGACGGCCTGCTCTGCCTGGCCGACGGCCGGCCCGGCGACGCGGTGGAGCGGTTCACGCTGGCCCTGGCGGAGAACCGGGGCGACGACCACGGTGAGATCGTCCAGAGCTACAACCTGGCGCAGGCGCTGATCGCCGACGGCCGGGCGGAGGAGGCGCTGACCGTGCTGGACGGTGCCGTCGCACGGGCCGCGGACACCGACGACCGCGACATGCTGATGAAGCTGCCGCTGGTCCGGGCCCGGGCCCACCGCGCGCTCGGGCAGCTGCGTCTCGCCGCCGTCCACGCCGGTGACTGCGCCCGACAGGCCGAGCAGCGCAAGCAGTACGCCAAGGAGGCGCAGGCGCACACCCTGCTCGTCGGCCTCGCGGCGGAGCTGGGCGACGAGGAGCTGGCGGAGCGCAGCCGTGAGCGGCTGCGGGAGCTGCGGGCACGGGACGGCCGGGAGGGCTAGGGCAGGGGCGGTCGGGACTCGGTGCCCGTGGCCGGAGCGGTCGGGGCGGCTAGGACGGGGAGGGGCGGGGCGGCTCGGTGGTGAACCAGACCCGGGTGCGGTGTTCGCCGGTGCGGACGGTGAGCCCGTGCTCGGGGAGGCCGGCCGGGTCGCCGCCGTCGGCGAGCCAGCAGGCCACGGCGGAGCCGAGCAGCAGCGGGTCGAGGCGGGGCTCGGGGCTGCCCCAGTCCGGTTCGGCGCGGGCTTCGAGGAGCAGCCCGGTGCGCAGCCGGAGCAGGTGGCGGGCCGGTCCGAGGGCGGCCACCGCGACGGCGAGGCCGGGGAGTTCGGCGACGGTGTCGGCGAGCCAGCGGGTGGCGGGGCGCTCGGCGCGGACCTCGGTGCGGGCCAGCACCTCGGCGGTGTAGCGCAGGGCGTCGCCGGGGTGCTCGTCGGTGAGAGCGTGGAAGCCGCGTGGGGTGTGGTCGGCCGGGTCGAAGGGGTAGCGCCGCAGTCCGACCTCGGTGCCCTCGCTCTCGCCCTCGACGTCGTACGCGGTGGGCGCGTCGGTGGTGCCGGGGCGCGGGACGGGCCCGGGGTAGGGCGGCAGGAGCGGTTCGTCCCCCGGTTCGTCCAGCTGTTCCAGGAAGGAGTAGAGCAGCGGGCGCAGCACCTCGGCGGAGCGGCCGCGGCGGCTCAGCGAGCGGTCGGTGAGCGGGCGCAGGGCGGCCGGGTCCCGCTTGGCCAGGGCCAGTTCGAGCTGGGCGGCGAGGTCGCCGTCGGGGTCGAGCAGGGGCGCGGCCTGCCCGAAGGCGTAGCCGGGGGAGCGCGGGTCGAGTTCGGCGGCGCCGGTGGCGACCAGCACGGTGGGCCGCTCCAGGGCGGCGCCGTAGACGGAGACCGAGCCGTGGTCGCCGATCAGGCAGTCGGCGGCGACCAGGGCGGCCTGCCAGCCCTGGTGCGGCGGGATCAGGCGCAGGCCCATCCGGCGGGCGGCGTCGAGCAGGGCCTCGGGGTCGTGGCGGCTCCAGATGTTGGGGTGCAGGACGACGGCGACGGCGTACTCGTCGGCGGGCAGCCGGCGGACCAGGCGTTGAGGCAGGTCGGGGCGGCGGCCGAATAACGAGTGCTCGCTCCACGTGGAGTTGACGACGACGAGCCGCCGGCCGTCGACGGCGCCGAGCGCGGCGCGGTAGGCGTCGCGGGAGCGCAGGCTGCGCAGCATCCGGTCGAAGCACGGGTCGCCGACCACCCGGGCGACGTCCAGTGCCTCGGGGCAGGAGACCCGCAGGCGGTCCAGCTGCTCCGGGTGGGAGAGGCCGAGGACGTCCACGAACACCCGCCCGCGGTGGGTGAGTTCCTTGCGGGAGAGGCCGGCGGCGCTGACCGTGTCGCCGGTGGACTCGGTGACCAGGCGGTTGTAGCCGGCGCCGTGCGGGAGCACGACGAGCCGGGCGTCCAGGCGGTGCATGGAGGAGTGCACGGCGCAGGAGACGGCCAGGTCGAAGCGGTGCCGGACGGCGTCCTCCCAGTCCAGCAGGGTGAAGCCGGGCAGGCCGTGCAGGTACTCGTCCAGGGCGCGATCGGCGAAGGCGGAGCCGGGGTTGACGGTGAAGTACCGCTCGACGCCGTCCGGGTGCAGCAGGGTGAGGACGTCCAGGACCCGGGTGGCGGAGGTGAGGGTGCGGGCGACCGCCAGCACGCGGGCCTTGACCGGTCGGGTGTTCCAGCGGTCGGCGGGCCAGGCGTGGGGGTGGGACGGCACACCATGATCGTACTCATCCGGGGTGCCGGTGCGGCCGCGTTTCCCGAGTGTCGGTCAGCCGGCCGCGGCGGTGGGCTCGTGGTGCTCGGCGGCGACGCACTCGTCGAGGAGGGGGCGCATGTCCTGGTCGACGAGCCGGTAGCGCACGACTCGTCCGTCCTTGTCGCCGGTGACCACGCCGGCCGTGCGGAGCAGCCGCAGGGCCTGGGAGACGGCGGGGTCGCGCATGCCGGTGGCGACCGCGAGGTCGGTGACGGCGAGCGGGCCCGCCCGGTGGAGGGCGAGCAGCAGGGCGAGCCGTCCGGGGTCGGCGAGCAGCGAGAACCGCTCGGCCCAGGACCGGACGTGCGCGGCGTCACCGATCGCGGCGATGGCCTCGCAGACCCGGTGTCCGTCGATGGTGCGGTGGCCCGCGCGGTCGGCCGGTACGAGATGCATGCGGACATTCTTGCAGGCGGGCGGCTGTGATCCTGGACACCTGCGCAGGTGCGCAGCCTTGCATGGGTCGGGGCCGGGCCCCTACCGTGTAGCCCGCCGTGGTGCTCGGGAAGACCGGTGACGGACCCTCAGGGGTCCGGAGTCCGGAGCGGCCCTCGCCACTGTGATCGGGCCGATCCCCCGTCCGCGGGGGAGCGCCGTCCGTACCCACGACGTCACTGGGCGCCTCGCGCACCCGGGAAGGCGGGTACGGGCGTGTCCCGTAAGCCAGGAGACCGGCCGCGGCATCTCACGAAGTGATTCCACGAGGTGCTGGAGCGTGATCCGCAGATGACCCTGCCCGAAACCGCCGCCGCGGAGGCCGCAGCGGCTCCCTCCGTGCTGCCCACCTTCCGGTGGCGGCGCGAGGACACCGTCCGCACGGCCGGGCTGATGGGCGTGATCCTGGCCATGCACGTGGTGGCCTTCGGGACGCTCATCTTTCTGGTGGCACCCGAGCGGTACGCGGTCGGTACCCAGGTCTTCGGGGTGGGCCTGGGTATCACCGCGTACACCCTCGGGATGCGGCACGCCTTCGACGCCGACCACATCGCGGTGATCGACAACACCACCCGCAAGCTGATGGCGGACGGCAAGCGGCCGGTTTCGGTGGGCTTCTGGTTCGCCCTCGGGCACTCCTCGATGGTGGTCATCATGGCCGCCCTGGTGGCGGGCGGCGCGCAGCTGGCGAACACGCTGATGGACGACGAGTCGACCACCCACAAGTGGCTCGGGGTGGTCGGGACGACGGCCTCCGGCGCGTTCCTGTACCTGATCGGGGCGCTCAACCTGGCGGCGCTGCTCGGGATCCTCAAGGTGTTCCGGGCGATGCGCGCCGGGCAGTACGACGAGGCGGAGCTGGAGGCGCACCTCGACTCGCGCGGCTTCATGGCCCGGGTGCTGAACCGGGCCACCCGGTCGATCACCCGGCCGGGGCAGATGTTCCCGGTCGGCATGGTGCTGGGCCTGGGCTTCGACACCGCGACCGAGGTCACCCTGATGGTGATGGCCGGCTCGGGTGCGGCCGCCGGACTGCCCTGGTACGCGATCGTCTGCCTGCCGCTGCTGTTCGCGGCCGGGATGAGCCTGTTCGACACCCTGGACGGGACGTTCATGAACTTCGCGTACCAGTGGGCCTTCGCCAACCCGGTGCGCAAGGTGTACTACAACCTGACCATCACCGGGCTGTCGATCGCGGTGGCCTTCATCATCGGCACCATCGAGCTGGTCGGGGTGCTGCACGAGAAGTTCGACCTCACCGACCCGGTGAGCGGCTGGATCGCGGACATCTCGCTGGACAACGTCGGCTACGCGATCGCCGGGCTGTTCGTGGTGGTCTGGGCGCTGGCGATCGGGTACTGGAAGCTCGCCCGGGTGGAGAAGCGCTGGGCGCCCGAGGGCTCGTGACGGGCCTGAGCCCGGGGGCATGAGCGCGGCTCATGACGTCGGGCATGAGCGTGACTCATGGGGTCCCATGAGGTCGGCTCATGGCGTCGGGGCATGAGCCCGGCTCATCCCACTGCGCCCCATGAGCGCGGCTCATGGGGCAGCGTCATGAGCGCCTCTCATGCGGCCGCGAGCAGCAGCGTTCCCGCGACGGCGAGCCCGGCGCCGACCACCTGGACCGGGCGCAGCCGCTCCTTGAACACCCCGCGTGCCATCAGCGCGGTGACCACGGGGTAGAGCGAGGAGAGGACGGCGGCCACCGTGGCCGAGCCGCGGTGCGAGGCCATCGCGAAGACGGCGTTGGCGACGACGTCGGCGAGACCGACCGCGGTGAGCAGCGGCAGCCGGGCCCGCAGTCCCGGCAGCAGGCCGGCCGCAGCCCCGGAGCGGCGCAGGCCGGCCACCAGGACGGTGCCGCCGACGGCGACGTTGCACAGCCGCTGGACGCACAGCACCAGCAGCAGGCCGCCGCCGGCCGAGGCGTGCGCGATCAGGGCCATCACCGTGCCGAAGCCGAGGGCGGCGCCCAGGGTGAGCAGCAGGGTGCTGCGGGCGGCGGCCCGGCCGCCGCGCTCGGGCCCGGAGGCGAGCACCACACCGGCCACCGCGACGGCGATCCCGGCGATCCGGCCGGGGCCCGGGCGGTCGCCGAGGGCGAGGCCGACGCCGACGGGCACCAGGACGGCGACGGTGGTCAGCGGCGAGACCACGCCCATCGGGCCGAGGGCGAGCGCGCGGTAGAAGGCGAGGACCGCGAACGGGCCGATCACCCCGGCCGCGACCGCGTACCAGAGGGCGGGGGAGGCGTCGGCCCAGCCGCCGGTGGCGAGGACGGCGGCCAGCAGTACGGCGGCGGCCGCCGCCTGGGAGGCGACCACCACGGCGAGCGCGGGCAGCCGCCGGGCGAGTGCGCCGCCGCCGAAGTCGGCGACGCCCCAGAGCAGGCTGGCGGAGAGCGCGAGCAGGGCGGTCACGGGCGGGCCCCGGACCGCAGGGGGCTGCCCGGGGCGGTGGGCCCGCCGGGCACGGAGGGACTCAAGGACAGCACAATGCACTCCGAAGTACAGTCGGATGGACTCGTTGCCGAGGTTTGGCAGCGTAGTGCAACAAACTGAACTTGCCGAACACTATTTCGTACTGTTTCGACCAGTGGACACACCGGAGGACTGACCGCGTGCCGGACCCCGACCTCGTCTCCCGGGCTCTCGCCCGGAACCTCAAGCGGCTGCGCACCGAGCGCGGTCACACCCTGGACGCCCTCGCCGCCCGCTCCGGGGTGAGCCGCGGCATGATCGTCCAGATCGAGCAGGGCCGTACCAACCCGAGCGTGGCCACCGTCGTCCGGCTCGGCGACGCGCTGGGCGTCTCGGTCGCCACGATGCTCGACTACGAGAAGGGTCCGGACGTCCGGATCGTGCCGGCCGACCAGGCCGTGCCGCTGTGGGCCGGGCCGTCCGGCGGTACCGGCACCCTGCTGCACGGGATCGAGGCGCCCGGCCCGCTGGAGCTGTGGAGCTGGCGGATGGAGCCGGGCGAGGAGTACTCCTCGGAGCCGCACCCGGCCGGGACGGTGGAGATCGTCCGGGTCGACGAGGGCGAGCTGACCCTGGTGCACGACGAGCGCGAGCACCCGGTGCCGGTCGGCGGCACGGTCTCCTTCGACGCCTCGTACCCGCACGTCTACCGCAATGCGGGGGAGCGGACGCTGGCGCTGACCATGGTGGTCTCGGTACCGCCGCCGCGCTGATCCCCGGCGCCGCCCCGGTTGCGGCCCCCTTGCTCGTATGCCGCAACGGCGCCTCCCCACCCGGGGAGGCGCCGTTGCGGCGTTCTCGGTGTCGACCGCCCTCAGTGGCGGGCGCCGACTGCCTTCGGTCGCGGGTGCCGGTCGCCGTCAGTGTCGGTCGCCGTACCGCTGGCGGAAGCGCTCGACCCGCCCCGCGGTGTCGAGCACGCGGGACTGGCCGGTGTAGAAGGGGTGGCTCGCCGAGGAGATCTCGACGTCGATCACGGGGTAGGTGTTGCCGTCCTCCCAGACGACGGTGCGGTCGCCGGTGACCGTAGACCGGGTCAGGAAGGCGAGGCCGCCGACCTTGTCGCGGAAGACGACCGGGCGGTAGGCGGGGTGGATTCCGGGCTTCATGGCGGGGTTCCTCCTGGGGGTCGGTCGGATTCGGGTTCGGGGCTGGGTGCGGGGGTGCTCAGCGCTCCTCGCGGAAGTCGACGTGCCGGCCCGCGACCGGGTCGTACTTGCGCAGGACCATCCGGTCCGGGTCGTTGCGGCGGTTCTTGCGGCTCACGTACGTGAAGCCGGTGCCGGCGGTGGAACGGAGCTTGATGACGGGACGCAGTTCGCTGCGGGCCACGGGGCGTCCTCCTGGGGTCGTGGTGCGGGTGTCCGGGGTGCCGGGCCGAAACCGTACACCGAAATGGATGTCATTTTCATCTGGTGTAACGTGAGCTCCGTCCTGCCCATTCCCGGACGCCAGGGAGCAAGAAGCACCCATGTCTGCCCACTGCCAACTCGCCGGCCGCCGGCCCGGCTTCGGCAACGCGATCTCGCACTCGCACCGCCGCACCCCCCGCCGCTTCGACCCCAACATCCAGCGCAAGCGCTACTGGCTGCCCAGCGAGGGCCGGTACGTCCGGCTCGTGCTGAGCGCCAAGGGCATCCGCACCGTCGACGCGATCGGCATCGAGGCCGCCGTCGCCCGCATCCGGGCCCGGGGGGAGAAGGTCTGATGGCCAAGCAGAGCAAGATCGCCAAGAACGAACGGCGACGCGCCGTCGTCGCCCGCTACGCAGAGCGCCGGGCCGAACTGAAGCGGATCATCGCCCGACCCGGCACCGACCCCGCCGAGCGCGCCGCCGCGCAGACCGAACTCGCCCGCCAGCCGCGCGACGCCAGTGCCACCCGGATCCGCAACCGCGACGCCGTGGACGGCCGCCCCCGCGGCTACCTGCGCGCCTTCGGCCTCTCCCGGGTCAACCTCCGCACGCACGCCCACGCCGGTCACCTGCCGGGCGTCCGCAAGGCCAGCTGGTGAGCGGCATGACGGCCGACCCGGACGGGATCAAGCTGCCGGTGGTCGTCGTCGCCGGTCTGCACGCCGACGAACGCCGCGCCGCCGTCGGGGAACTGGCCGCCGCCGCGGTGGACGCGGTGGTGCTTCGGCACGATCTGCGGGACGCCTCGCTCGGCCTCGTCCACCGCGAACTGCAGGACGCCGGAGGGGCGTTCGACGTGGACGACGTACCGCTGACGAACGACTGCCCGTGCTGCGCCCTGCGCGAGGACCTCCTGCCCCGGCTGCTGGAGATCGCCGACGAGGGCCGCCACGGGCTCGCGATCGTCGAACTGTGGGGCGGCAGCGACCCGCACCCGGCCGTGGAGGTGATCGCCGGAGGGGAGTCGGACGGCCGGCAGCTCGCGGACGTCGTCGAGCTCGCGGGCGTGGTCACCGCGGTCGACCCGGACCGCCTGATCGGCGAACTGTCCGTCCCCGACGACCTGGTGGACCACGGCGAGCACACCGCCGGGCGGGACGAGCGGACCCGCGCGGAGGCGCTCGCCCATCAGATCGAGTACGCCACCACCCTCGCCGTCCCGCGCGCCACGGCGCACGCGCCGGGGCTCGCGCTGCTGCGTCAGCTCCACGCCACGGCCAGGGTCGTCCGGCTCGGCACCGGCACCCTCACCCGGGCCGCGCTCGGCGGGTTCGACGTCGCCGCCGCCCGCGACCGGGTCAATCCGGCGATCGCGCTGCTGCCGCAGCAGCGGGACGAGGCGGGTGTCACCACCCTGGTGTGGGAACGCCGCCGACCGCTGCACCCGGGGCGGCTGCACGAGGCGCTGGAACTGCTCGTCCCGGCGGCGCAGCGCAGCCGCGGCCGCTTCTGGCTGGCCAACCGGCCCGACCTGCTGCTGGCCTGGGACGCGGCGGGGGCCAAGCTCGCGGTCGAGGAGTGCGGGCCCTGGCTCACCGCCCTCCCCGACGCGGCCTGGGACCTCTACCCGCCCGCGCGCCGGGCGGCCGCCGCCCTCGACTGGCACCCGCTGCACGGTGACCGGGTCCAGCAGCTCAGCTTCACCGCGGAGGGACTGGACGCCGACGGCATCACCGCCCTGCTCGACTCCTGCCTGCTCACCGACACCGAACTCGCCGCCGGCGAAGGGGGCTGGAAGGCCCTGCCCGATGCCTTCCGGGACCTGCTCGCCCCCGTCCACTGACGTCCGCCGAAAGGACTAGGAGACCCCGATGGCCGTACCCAAGCGCAGGACCTCCCGCAGCAACACCCGCCACCGCCGCGCCCGCTGGAAGGCGACGGCTCCGCGGCTGGTCCCGATCACGGTCGACGGCCGGGAGCTGCTCGTGCCGCAGAACCTGGTTCCCGCTTACCGGCGCGGGTTGATCGGCCCGGACGGGGCGTAGCGCGGCCCGGTCCGGGGTGGGCGCCGTCGGGGGGTGTGGGCCCCCGGCGGCGCCGCCCGCGTCCCCCCCCGGGGGAGCGGCCAGTGGCGGCGCCCCGGCCACCCGGTGGCCCCGCCCGGCCCGGGCGGTGGCGGGAACCCTTCGGCCGGTACCGGTCGCCGGAACCGGTCGGTGGGAACCGGTCGCGGGAACCAGCCGGTGGTACGGGGGCGCGGGCGGGCGCGGGGAGGCACCCCGGGGTCCTGTCGGGGGTGCTCGGCGGGCGGTTCGGGCCGGGGGTTCGTAGGCTCGACGCATGGCGGATGCGTACGCGGGGCGGCGGGAGCGGGTGAGGGAGCACTGCAGTGCGGCCGGGGCCGATGCGGCGCTGATCACCCGGGCGGCGAACGTGCGGTATCTGACGGGCTGCGCGCCCTGCGGGGCGACACTGCTGCTGACCAGGGAGCGGGCGCTGCTCGCGCTGCCGGACGACGTGCCGCCGGACGACACGGGGGAGCACCTGATCGCCGCGGACGTGACCCAGCTGCCGGTGGCGGCCGGGACGGACACCGCGCTGGCCGCCGCGGCCACGGCGGCGAGCTTCGGGGTGGCGGGGCTGGCGGTGGAGGAGCACGACCTGACCGTCAGCCGGCACCGGGCGGTGGCGGGCCGGGTGGAACGGGCCCGGCTGGTCGACCTGGGGCAGTTGGTCGAGCGGCTGCGGGTGGTCAAGGACGAGCACGAGATCGCCGACCTGCGGATCGCCGCCGAGATCGCCGACCAGGCGCTCGGCGAGCTGCTGGAGTCGATCCTGGTCGGGCGCACCGAGCGGCACCTGGCCATGGAGCTGGAGCGCCGGATGATCGACCACGGCGCCGACCGGGCCGCCTTCCCGGTGTCGGTCGGTACCGGCAGCCACTCCGGCCAGGCCGCCCACCAGCCGACCGACCGCCGGGTGGAGGAGGGCGACTTCCTGACCGTGGTGATGGGCGCCCAGTACCGCGGCTACCGCATCTCCACCGCCCGCACCTTCGTGATCGGCGCTGCTCCGGCGCCCTGGCAGGTGGAGCTGCACCGGCTGGTCTTCCGGGCCCAGCGGGCGGGCCGGGAGGCGCTCGGCCCGGGTGTCGAGCAGTGCGTACCCGACCGGGCCGCCCGGCAGGTCCTGGAGGCGGCGGGCCACACGGAGACCTCGCCGCATCCGGTGGGTCACGGCATCGGACTGGAGATCCGGGAGGCGCCGCGCCTCGGCCCGTCGGACATGGGTAAACTGGACAGCCGCGTACCGGTCACCGTCGGTCCGGGGGTCCACCTCCCGGGCAAGGGCGGTGTCCGGATCGAGGACACGCTCGTCGTGCGCCCCCTCGAAGAGGGCGGGCCCGAGCTGCTCACCATCACCACCAAGGAGCTCCTCGCCCTGTGACCGCGGCCCACGGCCGTCGGCGGCAGGACGCAAACCTTGGTTCCTTGACAGCTATATCCAGGAGTAAGTGCGCCCGTGGCTTCCACGAACGATCTCAAGAACGGCATGGTCCTCAAGCTTGATGGCGGCAAGCTCTGGTCCGTCGTCGAGTTCCAGCACGTCAAGCCCGGCAAGGGCCCGGCCTTCGTGCGTACCAAGCTCAAGGAGGTCCTGACGGGCAAGGTCGTCGACAAGACCTTCAACGCCGGCACCAAGGTCGAGACCGCCAACGTCGACAAGCGCGGCATGCAGTTCTCGTACAAGGACGGCGAGAACTTCGTGTTCATGGACATGGACACCTACGACCAGATCACGGTCGAGCCGTCCGTCGTCGGTGACGCGGCCAACTACCTGCTGGAGGGCTTCGAGGCCCTGGTCGCGACCAACGAGGGCGCCGTCCTCTACATCGAGCTCCCGACCTCCGTCGAGCTGGTCATCTCGCACACCGAGCCGGGCGTCCAGGGCGACCGCTCCACCGGTGGCACCAAGCCGGCCACCCTGGAGACCGGTGCCGAGATCCAGGTCCCGCTCTTCGTCGTCACCGGCGAGAAGGTCAAGGTCGACACCCGCGACGGCAGCTACCTCGGCCGGGTGAAGTAAGTCCGTGTCGGCCGCACGCAGCAAGGCCCGCACCCGGGCCTTCCAGATCCTCTTCGAGGCCGACCACCGCGGGGTCGACCCGCAGCAGGTCCTCGCCGACTGGGTGGCCCGCGCCCGCGACCCCAAGCCCGACGAGGGCACCCCGCAGGTCGGTGAGTACACCATGGAGCTGATCGAGGGGTACGTCCAGCACGCCCGTCGCATCGACGACCTGATCTCGCAGTACGCGGTGGGCTGGACGCTCGACCGGATGCCGATCGTGGACCGCAACGTCCTGCGACTTGGTGCGTACGAGCTGATCTGGGAGGACGGCGTCCCGGACGCGGTCGTCCTGGACGAGGCCGTCGAGATCGCCAAGGAGTTCTCCACGGACGACTCCCCGGCCTTCGTCAACGGTCTGCTCGCCCGCTTCCTGGAGCTGAAGCCGAGCATCCGCCGGTAACGGCCACGCCCTTCCGACGGCCGTCGGACCCGAACGCGGGTCCGGCGGCCGTCGGCGTTCCCGGCCGCGTTCGGCGATCCCGGTCCCGTCCGGCCCGGTCGCGTCCGGCGTTCCCGGTTCGTCCGGCGTTCTCCGAGTCTTCGCTGTTCCCGGCCGTCGCGCGTTTCACCCGGGCGGCGTAAGGTGAGTTCCTACTCATCAGTAACTTGGTGTTCGGAACCCCGTGCGAAGGGCAGGTCCCCCACATGACCACCGCGATCCGCAGCGAGTTCGACCAGGGCATCGCCCTGACCAGACACGCCGAGGAGGCCGGCCGCTACGAGGCCGAGCTGGGCGAGGGCTGGCAGATCGGCGGCGGGGTGAACGGCGGGCTGCTGCTCGCCGTGGCCGGACACGCGCTGTCGCTGGAGCACGGCACGCACCCGGACCCGGTGTCGATCAGTGGTTACTACCTGTCCGCCTCCACCCCCGGCCCGGCCACCGTCCGCACCGAGGTGCTGCGCTCCGGCCGCGGGCTCTCCACCGGCACCGCCTCGCTCAGCCAGGACGGCGTCGAGCGGCTGCGCGTGGTGGCCAGCCACGGCGACCTCTCCACCGCCGACGGCGAGGTGCGCACCAGCGCGCAGCCGCCGCAGCTGCCGCCGCCGGAGCAGTGCATCGGCGTGGAGCACGCGCCCAAGGAGCTGATCGCCCAGGCCGCCCTGCTGGAGCGCTTCGACCTCCGGCTGGACCCGGCCACCGTCGGCTGGGCGCTCGGGCAGCCCTCCGGCAACGGGCGGATCCAGGGCTGGTTCCGGCTCGCCGACGGCCGCGAGCCCGACCCGCTGCTGCTCCTGCTGGTCGCCGACGCGCTGCCGCCGGTCACCTTCGACCTCGGCATGCCGGGCTGGGCCCCGACCGTCGAGCTGACCGTCCACCTGCGCGCCAAGCCCGTCCCGGGCTGGCTGCGCGTCACCCACGCGACCCGCAACCTGGCCGGCGGGTACTTCGAGGAGGACGCCGAGGTCTGGGACGAGTCCGGCCGCCTGGTCGCGCAGTCCCGCCAGCTGGCCCGGGTGCCCCGGTAGGTCCGGCACGGGCGCGGCGCCGGTGCTATTACCCGTGGTTACATTCCTGTGACACGCCGTACGTGTGCGACGCGCGGGGGGTGGGGAGGAAGGCGGTCAGCGGCGAGCCCGCCGCCGACCGTCACCGCCGATGCCAGGAGCCACCCGTGAGCGAGCGAAGCGAGCGAACTGTCGAGAGGCGTGCCCGGGCGACCGCCCTCGCCGAGCGCGGCGAGGTGGGCGCATGAGCCGGAACGGTCGCGCCCGTCGCAACTCCGACTGCACCGCCGGCGGTCCTCGGCCCGCGGTCCGGGCCTCGCACCGGCCGCCGCGGGCCGAGGGCGGCGAGCGGGCCGAGGGGGCCGGGGCGCCGGCCGGGGGTGCCGACCAGGCGTTCGTCATCGGCGTGCTGACCGACGCCGCGGACTTCGCGCGGGCCCGCGCCTGGGGGATCTCCGACGCCCCCGACTTCGAGCGCTACCTGGCCGACACCGCCGAGCTGCTGGCCGACGCGCTGGAGCGCTTCGAGACCGTCCGGGCCCGGATGTTCCACCCGCAGGACTTCGAGGAGTTCTGCCTGCTCCACGGCCTGGACCCGGCCGCACCCACCGCCCGTGACCGCTACCTGGTCAACCCGCCGCTGCAGACCCAGCTGCTGGCCTATCAGGGCGAGGAGCTGGCCGGGGACTTCGTGCCGCGCCTCGTCCGGGCCCGGGAGAACGGGCTGACGCTCAGCCACGCCGACCTGCTGCTCGACGGCGGGCTGTACGGGGGTGCGGGCGAGCCGGACGACGGGCACGCCGACTGGGTGCGCGCCGCCTACCGGCGCGGGGGCGAGGTGTTCCGCCGGATGCTGGTCGGCGCGGGCGCCGGTGTGTACGAGCTGCGCCTGCGGGTGGACGCTCCCGGCGGGGCCCTGACCGCGGCGGCGCGGGTGCTGCAGTGGGAGGACGGCGTGGTGCGGGTCAACGACGAGGACCTGGAGCTGGTCTGCGCGGTGCTGTGCGCCGGGCTGGCCCTGGAGCTGCCGGGCGTCGCGGTGCTGCACGGTTCGCAGGGCTCGGCGGCCTCCTGCGGGGAGTACCTGCCGGCGTCCTGGGCGTGGTCGAGCGGGGGCCAGGACTGGGCGCCGGCGGACCGGCCGGTCCGGCTGGACGGGGTGGCGGCGCGGCCCGGCTACAGCCTGGGCACCGTCTGCTGAGGCCCCGGTGCCCCGGTGCCCCGAGGCCTGCGGCGGTGCGGGCGAACGCCGCGGCGCGGCCCCGTTTCGGGGTGCCGCGCCGTGACGTTTCTGCTTGTCAGCACTGGTGAAACGAGTGCTGGGAACTGCAAGGGATCCGCTGGCGGGAGCCGGTGCGGTGAGCCTCAGCTCGCGTCCTCCTCGCGCACCGCGCGGCGCGCATCGGGGTTCAGCACGCCCCACGAGATGAGCTGCTCGGTGAGGATCGACGGCGACTGGTCGTAGATGACCGCCAGGGTGCGCAGGTCGTCCTGGCGGATCGACAGCACCTTGCCGTTGTAGTCACCGCGCTGGCTCTGGATGGTCGCCGCGTAGCGCTGCAGCGGACCGGCCTTCTCGGAAGGGACCTGGGTCAGTCTCTCCAGGTCGAGGACCAGCCGCGGCGGCGGCTCGGCCGCGCCACCGGGGGTGCCGCCGGGCAGCAGCTCCTGCACCGGGACGCCGTAGAACTCCGCCAGCTCGGCCAGCCGCTGCACGGTGACCGCACGGTCACCGCGCTCGTACGAGCCTACGACGACTGCCTTCCAGCGCCCCTGGGACTTCTCCTCGACACCGTGCAGGGAGAGACCCTGCTGAGTGCGGATCGCTCGGAGCTTGCCTCCGAGTTGCTTCGCGTAGTCGCTGGACATTGATCTCCCCGGACGAGATTGCTTCGCGTTCAGTGGTGGGTCACGGGCGATTGCCGACGCCGTTACCGGTGGGTTCGACGTCCGTCTCGTAACTCACTGTGAGGTTACGTAGAGTAAGGTAGTTGCGTCAAGCCGAATGGGGCAGTCGTGCGAATGGCCCGCATCGTCGGCGCGTCCGGGGTGTAAACCACGGGAAGCGGAATGATGGACTTCTGTTTGCCGTCCGGGGCGCTGCTACGATGACCCGAAGCCCACGCCGGTCCGGCGGGGGCGATCCCAGACATCCTTTAAGGCCCGTCCAGTGAGGCGGGGAAGGAGGTCCGCTTCGGCATGACCGCATACCAGGATTCGACGCCGCGACCGCCGCACCAGGTGCTGGACGGTACGGACATCGCCCGGGTCATCACCCGGATAGCGCACGAGATCGTCGAGCGCGCCAAGGGCGCGGAGGACGTCGTGCTGCTCGGCATCCACACCAGGGGCGTCCACCTCGCCCGCCGCCTGCACGGCCGGCTGGCCCAGATCACCGGGCGCGACATCCCGCTGGGCACCCTGGACATCACCATGTACCGGGACGACCTGAGGCTGAAGCCCGCCCGCGCCCTGGAGCACACCGAGATCCCGTCCGGCGGCATCGACGGCAAGCTCGTCGTGCTGGTCGACGACGTGCTCTTCTCCGGCCGCACCATCCGCGCCGCGCTCGACGCCCTGAACGACATCGGCCGGCCCCGCGCCGTCCAGCTCGCCGTCCTGGTCGACCGGGGCCACCGCGAGCTGCCGATCCGCGCGGACTACGTGGGCAAGAACCTCCCCACCTCGCTGCGCGAGGCCGTGCAGGTGCGCCTCTCCGACAGCGACGGCGTGGACGCCGTCCTGGTCGGCGACCGCGACTTCGCCCAGCGCTCCTCGCAGGCCATGGCAGCCAAGCCCACCGAACCGCACCTCCCGGAGTAACCCGCGTGAAGCGCCACCTCGTCTCCGCCGCCGATCTCAGCCGCGACGACGCGCTGCTGATCCTGGACACCGCCGAGGAGCTGGCCCAGCTCTCCGGCCGGGCCGTCAAGAAGCTGCCCACGCTGCGCGGCCGCACCGTCGTCAACCTCTTCTTCGAGGACTCCACCCGGACGAAGACCTCCTTCGAGGTCGCCGAGAAGCGCCTCTCGGCCGACGTCATCAACTTCTCCGCCAAGGGCTCCTCGGTCTCCAAGGGCGAGAGCCTCAAGGACACCGCGCTGACCCTGCAGGCCATGGGCGCCGACGCGGTGGTCATCCGCCACCACGCCTCGGGCGCGCCCGCCCGGCTGGCCCAGTCCGACTGGCTGCACGGCAGTGTGATCAACGCCGGTGACGGCACCCACGAGCACCCCACCCAGGCGCTGCTCGACGCCTTCACGATGCGTCGCCACCTCAACCCCGGCTCGGGCCACGACCTGGCCGGCCGCCGGGTGACGATCGTCGGTGACGTCCTGCACAGCCGGGTCGCCCGCTCCAACGTCCACCTGCTGAACACCCTCGGTGCCCAGGTCACCTTCGTCGCGCCGCCGACGCTGCTGCCGATCGGCATCGAGAACTGGCCCTGCGAGATCAGCTACGACCTGGACAGCGTGCTCCCCAAGACGGACGCGCTGATGATGCTGCGGGTGCAGCGCGAGCGGATGAACGCGGCGTTCTTCCCGACCGAGCGCGAGTACAGCCGCCGCTACGGCATGAACGGCCTGCGGCTGTCCCGGCTGCCGGAACACGCGATCGTGATGCACCCCGGCCCGATGGTCCGCGGCATGGAGATCACCGCCGAGGTCGCCGACTCGCCGCGCTGCACCGCGGTCGAGCAGGTCGCCAACGGCGTCTCCGTCCGGATGGCCGTGCTCTACCTGCTGCTCGGCGGAGCCACCCCCGCCGACGCCCCCGCCGACGCCCCCCGCACCGAGACCGTGGAGACCGCTCAGTGACCACCTACCTGATCCGCAACGCCAAGATCCTCGGCGGCGCCCCGCAGGACCTCCTCCTCGCCGACGGTGTGATCAAGGAGATCGGCACCGGCCTGACGGCCGAGGCGGACATCGAGATCGACGCCACCGGGCTGATCGCGCTCCCCGGCCTGGTCGACCTGCACACCCACCTGCGCGAGCCCGGCCGCGAGGACGCCGAGACCGTGCTCACCGGCACCCAGGCCGCCGCGATGGGCGGCTTCACCGCCGTGCACGCGATGGCCAACACCACCCCGGTGGCCGACACCGCCGGCGTGGTCGAGCAGGTCTGGCGCCTCGGCCAGGAAGCCGGCTACTGCGACGTCCGCCCAGTCGGCGCCGTCACCGTCGGCCTGGAGGGCAAGAAGCTCGCCGAGCTCGGCGCGATGCACGAGTCCGCCGCGGACGTCCGGGTCTTCTCCGACGACGGCAAGTGCGTCGACGACGCGGTGCTGATGCGCCGCGCCCTGGAGTACGTCAAGGCCTTCGACGGCGTCGTGGCCCAGCACGCCCAGGAGCCGCGGCTCACCGAGGGCGCACAGATGAACGAGGGCCAGGTCTCCGGCGAGCTCGGGCTCGGCGGCTGGCCGGCCGTCGCCGAGGAGTCGATCATCGCCCGCGACGTGCTGCTCGCCGCGCACGTCGGCTCCCGGCTGCACGTCTGCCACGTCTCCACGGCCGGCTCGGTCGAGATCATCCGCTGGGCCAAGGCCAAGGGCTGGGACGTCACCGCCGAGGTGACCCCGCACCACCTGCTGCTCACCGACGAGCTGGTCCGCTCCTACGACCCGGTGTACAAGGTGAACCCGCCGCTGCGCACCGCCGAGGACGTCCAGGCGCTGCGCAAGGCGCTCGCCGACGGCACCATCGACGCCGTCGCCACCGACCACGCGCCGCACCCGGACGAGGACAAGGACTGCGAGTGGGCCGTCGCCGCGATGGGCATGGTCGGCCTGGAGACCGCGCTGTCGGTCGTCCAGCAGACCATGGTCGAGACCGGCCTGCTGAACTGGGAGGGCGTCGCCGACCGGATGTCGCGCCGCCCGGCCCGGATCGGCCGTCTCACCGGACACGGCCGGCCGATCTCGGTGGGTGAGCCCGCCAACCTGGTGCTGTTCGATCCCGCGTACCGTGGTGCCGTGAACCCGGACAGCTTCGCCACCCGCAGCCGCAACACCCCCTACAAGGGCCTGGACCTGCCCGGACGGGTGCACGCCACCTTCCTGCGCGGCCGCGCCACCGTGCTGGCCGGCGAGCTCGCCGAGCAGGACGGCGCGCAGTGATGGACTACGCCACGCTCGCCAAGGAGCAGGCGAAGGTCACCAACTGGCCCGGGTACATCGGCTGGTCCGTCGGCCTGCTGATCCTGATCGGCCTCGTCTACTGGCTGATGCGCCAGGGCTGGAACTGGCGGCGCACCCTGCAGTCCGGCATCCCGCCGCTGCCCGCCGTGCCGGACGGCGCCGGGCGCACCATCCTGGAGACCAGCGGCCGGTACCACGGCACGACCACCGCCGGGAACTGGCTCGACCGGGTCGTCGCGCACGGCCTGGGCACCCGCAGCCGGGCCGACCTCACCCTCGGCGAGGACGGCCTGCTGGTCCGGCGTCCCGGTGACGTCGACCTGTGGATCCCGGCCGCGCACCTGACCGGCGCCCGCACGGACTCCGGGATCGCCGGCAAGGTCGTCCCGTCCGGGCTGCTCGTCGTCACCTGGACGCACGAGGGCTCCGAGCTGGACTCCGGCTTCCGGGCCGACCACCCCGACGAGCACGCCGCCTGGGTCGAGGCGATCGCTCACCTTGCCACACGTACGCAGACGAAGAAGACGGAAGAGGCCGCGCAATGACCGCACCTGCCCCCACCACGCAGCGCCAACGGCGGGAACGCGTCCCCGCCGTGCTCGTCCTGGAGGACGGCCGGACGTTCCGCGGCCAGGCCTACGGCGCGATCGGCGAGACCTTCGGCGAGGCGGTCTTCAACACCGGCATGTCCGGCTACCAGGAGACCCTGACCGACCCGTCGTACCACCGCCAGGTGGTCGTGATGACCGCCCCGCAGATCGGCAACACCGGCTGGAACGACGAGGACGACGAGTCCGCGCGGATCTGGGTCGCCGGCTACGTCGTGCGCGACCCCGCCCGCGTCGCCTCCAACTGGCGCTCGCGCCGGTCGCTCGACGAGGAGCTGGTCGACCAGGGCATCGTCGGCATCAGCGGCATCGACACCCGCGCGCTGACCCGCCACCTGCGCGAGCGCGGCGCGATGCGCTGCGGCATCTTCTCCGGCGAGGCGCTGGCCGACCCGGCCGCCCTGCTCGCCCGGGTGCAGCAGTCGCCCGAGATGAAGGGCGCCGACCTGTGCGCCGAGGTGGCCACCACCGAGGCGTACGTCGTCCCCGCGATCGGCGAGAAGAAGTTCACCGTCGCCGCGCTGGACCTCGGCATCAAGGGGATGACCCCGCAGCGGATGGCCGAGCGCGGCATCGAGGTGCACGTGCTGCCGGCCAACTCCACCCTGGAGGACCTCTACGCGGTCCAGCCGGACGGCGTGTTCTTCTCCAACGGCCCGGGTGACCCGGCCACCGCCGACCACCAGGTCGCCGTGGCGCAGGGCGTGCTGGAGCGCAAGACCCCGTTCTTCGGGATCTGCTTCGGCAACCAGATCCTCGGCCGCGCCCTGGGCTTCGGCACCTACAAGCTCAAGTACGGCCACCGCGGCATCAACCAGCCGGTGCAGGACCGCACCACCGGCAAGGTCGAGGTGACCGCCCACAACCACGGCTTCGCCGTGAACGCCCCGCTGGACAAGGCGAGCGACACCCCGTACGGGCGGGTCGAGGTCTCCCACGTCTGCCTGAACGACGACGTGGTCGAGGGCCTGCAGGCGCTCGACGTCCCCGCCTTCAGCGTGCAGTACCACCCCGAAGCTGCTGCCGGCCCGCACGACGCGGCCTACCTCTTCGACCGTTTCGTGAAGCTCATGGAGGGCCAGCGTGCCTAAGCGCACTGACATCAAGTCCGTCCTGGTGATCGGCTCCGGCCCGATCGTGATCGGTCAGGCCGCCGAGTTCGACTACTCGGGTACGCAGGCCTGCCGGGTCCTCAAGGCCGAGGGCCTGCGGGTCGTGCTGGTCAACTCCAACCCGGCCACGATCATGACCGACCCGGAGATCGCCGACGCCACCTACGTCGAGCCGATCACCCCGGAGTTCGTCGAGAAGATCATCGCCAAGGAGCGCCCCGACGCGCTGCTGCCCACCCTGGGCGGGCAGACCGCGCTCAACACCGCGATCTCGCTGCACGCGGCCGGCACGCTGGAGAAGTACGGCGTCGAGCTGATCGGCGCGGACGTCGAGGCGATCAACAAGGGCGAGGACCGCGACCTCTTCAAGGGCGTCGTCGAGGCCGTCAACGCCAAGATCGGCTACGGCGAGTCCGCCCGCTCGGTCATCTGCCACACCATGGACGAGGTGCTGGCCGGCGTCGACACGCTCGGCGGCTACCCGGTCGTGGTCCGTCCCTCCTTCACCATGGGCGGCGCCGGCTCCGGCTTCGCCCACAACGAGGAGGACCTGCGCCGCATCGCCGGCCAGGGTCTGACCCTCTCGCCGACCACCGAGGTGCTCCTGGAGGAGTCCATCCTCGGCTGGAAGGAGTACGAGCTGGAGCTGATGCGCGACAAGCACGACAACGTCGTGGTCGTCTGCTCCATCGAGAACTTCGACCCGATGGGCGTGCACACCGGTGACTCGATCACCGTCGCCCCGGCGATGACCCTCACCGACCGCGAGTACCAGATCCTGCGCGACATCGGCATCGCCGTCATCCGCGAGGTCGGCGTCGACACCGGCGGCTGCAACATCCAGTTCGCGGTGAACCCCGAGGACGGCCGGGTCATCGTCATCGAGATGAACCCGCGCGTGTCCCGCTCCTCGGCGCTCGCCTCCAAGGCCACCGGCTTCCCGATCGCCAAGATCGCCGCCAAGCTGGCCGTCGGCTACACCCTGGACGAGATCCCCAACGACATCACCGAGGAGACCCCGGCCTCCTTCGAGCCGACCCTCGACTACGTCGTGGTCAAGGTGCCGCGGTTCGCGTTCGAGAAGTTCCCGAGCGCCGACGCCACGCTGACCACCACCATGAAGTCGGTCGGCGAGGCCATGGCGCTGGGCCGCAACTTCCCCGAGGCGCTGCAGAAGGCGCTGCGCTCGCTGGAGAAGAAGGGCTCCCAGTTCTCCTGGATCGGCCCGGTCGGCGACAAGACCGAGCTGCTGGCCAAGGCGGTCGTGCCGACCGACGGCCGGATCAACACCGTGATGCAGGCGATCCGGGCCGGCGCCACCCCGGAGGAGGTGTTCGAGGCCACCAAGATCGACCCGTGGTTCGTCGACCAGCTCTTCCTGCTGGACGAGATCGCCGGCGAGCTGGCCGCGGCCGCCGAGCTGACCCCCGACCTGCTGCGCCACGCCAAGCGGCACGGCTTCTCCGACACGCAGATCGGCGAGATCCGCGGCCTGAAGCCGGACGTCGTCCGCGAGGTGCGCCACGCCCTCGGCATCCGCCCGGTGTTCAAGACCGTCGACACCTGCGCCGCCGAGTTCGCCGCCAAGACCCCGTACTTCTACTCGTCCTACGACGAGGAGAACGAGGTCGCCCCGCGCTCCAAGCCCGCCGTGATCATCCTGGGCTCCGGCCCGAACCGCATCGGCCAGGGCATCGAGTTCGACTACTCCTGCGTGCACGCCTCCTTCGCGCTCGCCGAGGCCGGGTACGAGACCGTCATGGTCAACTGCAACCCGGAGACCGTCTCCACCGACTACGACACCTCCGACCGGCTCTACTTCGAGCCGCTCACCCTGGAGGACGTGCTGGAGATCGTCCACGCCGAGCAGCAGGCCGGACCGCTGGCCGGCGTGATCGTCCAGCTCGGCGGCCAGACCCCGCTCGGCCTGGCCCAGGCGCTCAAGGACAACGGCGTGCCGATCGTCGGCACCCAGCCCGAGGCGATCGACCTCGCCGAGGAGCGCGGCGCCTTCGGCCGCGTCCTGCGCGACGCCGGCCTGCCCGCGCCCAAGCACGGCACCGCCTTCTCCTTCGAGGAGGCCAAGGCGATCGCGGACGAGATCGGCTACCCGGTCCTCGCCCGCCCGTCCTACGTGCTCGGCGGCCGCGGCATGGAGATCGTCTACGACGAGGCCTCGCTCGCCTCCTACCTGGAGCGGCACGCCGGTCTGATCTCCGAGCACCCGGTGCTCATCGACCGCTTCCTCGACGACGCGGTGGAGATCGACGTCGACGCGCTCTACGACGGCACCGAGCTCTACCTCGGCGGCGTCATGGAGCACATCGAGGAGGCCGGCATCCACTCCGGCGACTCCGCCTGCGCGCTGCCCCCGATCACCCTCGGCGGCCACGACATCAAGCGCCTGCGCGCCTCCACCGAGGCCATCGCACGCGGCGTCGGGGTGCGCGGTCTGATCAACATCCAGTTCGCCCTCTCCGGCGACATCCTGTACGTCCTGGAGGCCAACCCGCGCGCCTCCCGGACCGTCCCGTTCACCTCCAAGGCGACCGCCGTGCCGCTGGCCAAGGCCGCCGCCCGGGTCTCGCTCGGCGCCACCATCGCCGAGCTGCGCGCCGAGGGCATGCTCCCGGCCGAGGGCGACGGCGGCACGCTGCCCGCCGACGCGCCGATCGCGGTCAAGGAGGCCGTGATGCCGTGGAGCCGCTTCCGCGACGTGCACGGCCGCGGCGTGGACACCGTGCTCGGCCCGGAGATGCGCTCGACCGGTGAGGTCATGGGCATCGACAAGGTCTTCGGCACGGCCTACGCCAAGTCCCAGACCGGCGCCTACGGCGCGCTGCCGACCAAGGGCAAGGTCTTCGTCTCGGTCGCCAACCGCGACAAGCGCAACCTGGTCTTCCCGGCCCGGGCGCTGGTCGGCCTCGGCTTCGAGCTGCTCGCCACCGCCGGCACCGCCGAGGTGCTGCAGCGCGGCGGCATCCCCGCCACCGTGGTGCGCAAGCACAGCGAGGGCGAGGGCCCGAACGGCGAGAAGACCATCGTCCAGCTGATCCACGACGGCGAGGTCGACCTCATCATCAACACGCCGTACGGCACCGGCGGCCGCCTCGACGGCTACGAGATCCGCACCGCGGCCGTGGCCCGCGCGGTGCCCTGCCTGACCACCGTCCAGGCGATGGGCGCGGCCGTCCAGGGCATCGACCGGCTGCTGCGCGACGAGGTCGGGGTCATGTCGCTCCAGGAGCACGCCGAGCTGATCAACGCCGGCCGCAAGTAGCACCACCGCAGTGGGGGGCACCGAAAGCGAGTCGGGTGCCCCCCACTGCCATGCCCACCCGCCGCCCTCCGCCGGGCTGTTCCCGCCCGTCGCCCTCCGCCGGGCCCGTGCCTCGAATCCCGCTATCCGCTCCGGGAGTTGAACCACCCTTGTACAAGCTTCTGTTCGACCTGGTCTTCAAGAAGATGGACCCCGAGAAGGCCCACCACCTGGCCTTCTTCTGGATCCGGCTGGCCTCCTCGGTGCCGGGCCTGCGCACCCTGGTGCGCCTGGTGCTCGCCCCGCGCGACCGCGCCCTGCACACCCGCGCCCTCGGCCTCGACCTGCCCGGCCCGTTCGGCCTCGCGGCCGGTTTCGACAAGAACGGCGTCGGCATCGACGGCCTGGCCATGCTCGGCTTCGACTACGTCGAGATCGGCACCATCACCGGCGAGCCCCAGCCCGGCAACCCGGCGCCGCGGCTGTTCCGCCTGGTCGAGGACCGCGCGCTGATCAACCGGATGGGCTTCAACAACCAGGGCTCGGCCCGGGTCGCCGCCCGCCTGGCCGCCCGCCCGCACACCAGCTCCACCCCGGTCATCGGCGTCAACATCGGCAAGACGAAGGTCGTCGAGGAGGCCGACGCGGTCGCCGACTACGTCAAGTCCACCGAGCGCCTGGCCAAGTACGCCGACTACCTGGTGGTCAACGTCAGCTCGCCGAACACCCCCGGGCTGCGCAACCTGCAGGCCGTCGACCACCTGCGCCCGCTGCTCGCCGCCGTCCGCGAGGCCGCCGACCGCACCACCGCGCACCACGTGCCGCTGCTGGTCAAGATCGCCCCCGACCTGGCCGACGAGGACGTCGACGCGGTCGCCGACCTCGCCCTGGAGCTGGGCCTGGACGGCATCATCGCCACCAACACCACGATCGGCCGCGAGGGCCTGCGCACCGACGCCGGGCGGATCGAGGAGATCGGCATGGGCGGCCTGTCCGGCGCCCCGCTCAAGGCCCGCGCCCTGGAGGTGCTGCAGCGGCTGCGCGCCCGTACCGAGGGCCGGCTGACCCTGGTCTCGGTCGGCGGCATCGAGACCGCCGAGGACGCCTGGCAGCGGATTCTCCACGGCGCCGACCTGGTCCAGGGCTACAGCGCCTTCATCTACGAGGGCCCGTTCTGGTGCCGGAAGATCCACAAGGGCCTGTCCGCCCGGATCCGGGCCGCGGGCTTCCGCGACCTGGCCTCGGCGGTCGGCAGCGCCGTGCGCAGCTCGTGAGCGACCCGGCTCCCGTCAAGACCCGTACGGCCCCCGCACCCCCCGCACCCCTCGGAAAGGACGACATGACCCTCGCCCCGTTCGGCACCCGGCTGCGCCACGCGCTCGACACCCGCGGCCAGCTCTGCGTCGGCATCGACCCGCACGCCTCCCTGCTCGCCGCCTGGGGGCTCGGCGACGACCTCGCCGGGCTGGAGACCTTCAGCCGCACCGTGGTCGAGGCGCTGGCCGACCGGGTGGCCGTGCTCAAGCCGCAGGCCGCCTTCTTCGAGCGCTTCGGCAGCAAGGGCGTCGCCGTGCTGGAGAAGACCGTCGAGGAGGCCCGGGCGGCCGGCGCGCTGGTGCTGATGGACGCCAAGCGCGGCGACATCGGCTCCACCATGGCCGCCTACGCGGAGGCCTTCCTGTCGCCCGCGAGCCCGCTGTTCTCGGACGCCGTGACGGTCAGCCCGTACCTGGGCTTCGGCTCGCTGCGCCCGGCCCTGGACCTGGCCCGGGAGCAGGGTTGCGGCGTGTTCGCGCTGGCGCTCACCTCCAACCCCGAGGGCGCCGAGGTGCAGCGCGCGGTGGGCGCGGACGGCGAGCCGGTCGCCGCCTCGGTGCTGCGGCAGCTGGCGGCCGAGAACGAGGGCGCGGCGCCGCTGGGCTCCTTCGGCGCGGTGGTCGGTGCGACGCTGGCCGACGCGGGCGTCGAGCTGGCCATCAACGGGCCGCTGCTGGCCCCGGGGATCGGTGCCCAGGGCGCGACCATGGCGGACCTGCCGCGGGTGTTCGGCGCTGCGGTGATCAACGTGGTGCCGAGCGTCAGCCGGGACGTGCTGAAGCACGGTCCCTCGGTGGCGGCGCTGCGGGAGGCGTCGGACCGCTTCGTCGGCGAGTTCGCGGACGCGGTCAAGTAGGCCGGGCGGACGCGGTCGGGCGGGCCGGGGCGGACCCGGTCGCACCGGCCGGGCGGACCCGGTCACGCGGGCCGGACGGGCCCGTCACGGAGCGGGAGGCTACCCATCGGTAGCCGGTCGGTGACCCTGTGGAGTGTCCGCAGGACGGCGGCGGCGTCGCGGAGTGTACGTGAGCGCCGTCACATCGAGCCCGTCAAAGTTTCGCAATCGCGGTCATTTTGCCCGGGAAAGTCCTGGTCGGCCTTGGCTGACCAGGACTTTTCGTGTTCTTTTCCTGACGTGGCGCCGCAATGCGGGTAGTGTCCGGCGATAGGTCATCGGCGAGCCGCGAATTCCGTGGCTCCCGCAGGTCAGGGCCTTGTGGTTCCTCTTGCGGACGGTGTCCTGGGTACGAAACCAGTCATAGCTCAATCCCATCCATCCACACCCTGAGGTGAACGGCGTGGCTCTTCCGCCCCTTACCCCTGAACAGCGCACCGCCGCGCTCGCCAAGGCCGCCGAGGCTCGCCGGGAGCGCGCCGAGGTCAAGAACCGGCTCAAGCACTCCGGCGCCTCCCTGCACGAGGTGATCAAGGCCGGCAAGGCCGACAACGACGTGATCGGCAAGATGAAGGTCTCGGCCCTGCTGGAGTCCCTTCCGGGCGTCGGCAAGGTCCGTGCCAAGCAGATCATGGAGCGCCTCGGCATCAGCGAGAGCCGGCGCGTCCGTGGCCTCGGCACGAACCAGATCGCCTCCCTGGAGCGGGAGTTCGGCGGGGGTGCCGCCTGACCCTGCCCCGGTGGTCCCGTCATCCTCCGCGATCCGGGATAATCGGTGCATGAGTGAGCGTCCGCGGCTGACCGTGCTCTCCGGCCCTTCGGGGGTCGGCAAGAGCACGGTCGTCGCTCATATGAGGAAGATGCACCCCGAGGTCTGGCTCTCGGTGTCGGCGACGACCCGCCACCCGAGGCCCGGCGAGAAGAACGGGGTCCAGTACCACTTCGTCGACAACGACGAGATGGACAAGCTGATCGCCAACGGCGAGCTGCTGGAGTGGGCCGAGTTCGCCGGGAACCGCTACGGGACCCCGCGTGCGGCCGTGCTGGAGAAGCTGGAGCGCGGCGAGCCCGTGCTGCTGGAGATCGACCTGCAGGGTGCCCGGCAGGTGCGCGAGTCGATGCCCGAGGCGCAGCTGGTCTTCCTGGCCCCGCCGAGCTGGGACGAGCTGGTCCGTCGGCTGACCGGGCGCGGCACCGAGTCGCAGGACGTGATCGAGAAGCGTCTCGACGCCGCCCGGATCGAGCTCGCCGCCGAGCCCGAGTTCGACACGACCCTTGTCAACACCTCGGTCGAGCAGGTAGCGGCCGAACTGCTAGCCTTGCTCGGTGTAGCCTGACCTGTCTGTCTTTTCCACCCTTTCGGAAGGTTTTCGCGTGTCCTCTTCCATGACCGCGCCCGAGGGCATCATCAACCCGCCGATCGACGAGCTGCTTGAGGCCACCGACTCCAAGTACAGCCTCGTGATCTACGCCGCCAAGCGCGCGCGCCAGATCAACGCGTACTACTCCCAGCTCGGTGAGGGTCTGCTGGAGTACGTCGGCCCGCTGGTCGACACCCACGTGCACGAGAAGCCGCTGTCGATCGCGCTGCGCGAGATCAACGCGGGCATGCTGACCGCCGAGGCGGTCGAGGCTGCCTGAGGCGGTCGCTGATTTTCCGGGAGGGCCCGGCGGACTCGATTCCGCCGGGCCCTCCCGTCGTCTGCGGGCGCGGGGTGGGGCGCTGCGCGGGCGGCGGCTGAGGGGCCGTAGGGTGGGCGGGTTCCCGATGCGTAGAGAGGCCGGTTCATGACGACTGCGGACGCCCCGCGCGTGGTCCTCGGTGTGAGCGGCGGGATCGCCGCGTACAAGGCGTGCGAGCTGCTGCGCCGGTTCACCGAGTCCGGCCACCAGGTCACCGTGGTGCCCACCGAGGCCGCCCTGCACTTCGTCGGCGAGGCGACCTGGGCCGCGCTGTCCGGCCGGCCGGCCGCCACCGAGACCTGGGAACGCGTGCACGAGGTGCCGCACGTGCGGATCGGGCAGCAGGCCGACCTGGTCGTGGTCGCCCCGGCCACCGCCGACCTGATCGCCAAGGCCGCCCACGGCCTCGCCGACGACCTGCTGACCAACACCCTGCTCACCGCCCGCTGTCCGGTCGTCGTGGCGCCCGCCATGCACACCGAGATGTGGGAGCACCCGGCCACCCGGGACAACGTCGCCACGCTGCGCCGCCGGGGCGTGATCGTGCTGGAGCCGGCCGTCGGGCGGCTGACCGGCAAGGACACCGGCAAGGGGCGGCTGCCCGAGCCCTCGGCGATCTTCGACGCCTGCCGGGCCGTGCTGCGCCGCGGCGGGGCGGTGCCGACCGACCTCGCGGGCCGGCACGTGGTGGTCTCGGCGGGCGGCACCCGGGAGCCGCTGGACCCGGTGCGCTTCCTGGGCAACCGCTCCTCCGGCAAGCAGGGCTACGCGCTGGCCGTCACGGCCGCGGCGCGCGGGGCCCGGGTGACCCTGCTCTCGGCCAACGCCGAGCTGCCGGACCCGGCGGGGGTGGACGTGGTGCACGTCTCGACCGCGCTGGAGCTGCGCGAGGCGGCGGTGAAGGCGGTCGCGGACGCGGACGCCGTGGTGATGGCCGCGGCGGTGGCCGACTTCCGGCCCGCCGAGTACGCGACCGGCAAGATCAAGAAGGTCGAGGGGGTCGAGCCGGCGCCGGTCGCGCTGGTCCGCAATCCCGACATCCTGGCCGAGCTCTCGGCCCACCGGACCCGTTCGGGTCAACTGGTCGTGGGTTTCGCGGCGGAGACCGACGACGTGCTCGCCAACGGCCGCGCGAAGCTCGCCCGCAAGGGCTGCGACCTGCTCGTGGTCAACGAGGTGGGCAACGGCAAGGCCTTCGGCACGGACGTCAACGAGGCCGTGGTTCTGGGCTCGGACGGCAGTGAGACGCCCGTCCCGGTGGGTCCGAAGGAGGCGCTCGCGGACGTCGTCTGGGACCTGGTCGCAAAGCGGCTGGAAACGGGCGGCAACTGATCGGAAAGGGCTGCGGGACGCTCAAGAATTCCTGGAGTGGGTGACGTTCGGCGGAAGCAGCCCGTTAGACTCCAGGAATCAAGTCTTTCCGGAGTTACCGGGCCCACCGGGAACTTCAGTCAGCAGCCGCTGCAACCCCAGGGAGCGCTGTGTCTCGCCGCCTGTTCACCTCGGAGTCCGTCACCGAGGGCCACCCCGACAAGATCGCTGACCAGATCAGCGACACCATCCTTGACGCTCTCCTGCGCGAGGACCCGACCTCCCGGGTCGCCGTGGAGACGCTGATCACCACCGGCCAGGTGCACGTGGCCGGCGAGGTGACCACCAAGGCGTACGCCCCGATCGCCCAGCTCGTCCGGGACAAGATCCTGGAGATCGGCTACGACAGCTCCAAGAAGGGCTTCGACGGCGCCTCCTGCGGCGTGTCGGTGTCCATCGGTGCCCAGTCGCCCGACATCGCGCAGGGCGTCGACACGGCGTACGAGGCTCGGGTCGAGGGGTCCGCCCAGGGGGACGACACTGACGACCTGGACAAGCAGGGCGCCGGCGACCAGGGCCTGATGTTCGGCTACGCGTCCGACGAGACGCCCGAGCTCATGCCGCTGCCGATCACCCTGGCCCACCGCCTCTCGCGCCGGCTGACCGAGGTCCGCAAGAACGGGACCATCCCGTACCTGCGCCCCGACGGCAAGACCCAGGTCACCATCGAGTACGACGGCGACAAGGCCGTCCGCCTCGACACCGTGGTCGTCTCCACCCAGCACGCCAGTGACATCGACCTGGAGTCGCTGCTCACCCCGGACATCCGCGAGTTCGTGGTCGAGCCGGAGCTGAAGGCGCTGGCCGAGCAGGGCATCAAGCTGACCACCGAGGGCTACCGCCTGCTGGTCAACCCGACCGGCCGCTTCGAGATCGGCGGCCCGATGGGCGACGCCGGCCTCACCGGTCGCAAGATCATCATCGACACCTACGGCGGCATGGCCCGCCACGGCGGCGGCGCCTTCTCCGGCAAGGACCCGTCCAAGGTGGACCGCTCGGCCGCGTACGCGATGCGCTGGGTGGCGAAGAACATCGTCGCCGCCGGCCTCGCCCGCCGCGCCGAGGTGCAGGTCGCGTACGCGATCGGCAAGGCCGAGCCGGTCGGCCTGTTCGTGGAGACCTTCGGCACCGAGACCGTGCCGGTCCTCAGCATCCAGAAGGCCGTCTCCGAGGTCTTCGACCTGCGTCCGGCCGCGATCATCCGCGACCTGGACCTGCTGCGCCCGATCTACTCCCAGACCGCCGCGTACGGCCACTTCGGCCGTGAGCTGCCGGACTTCACCTGGGAGCGCACCGACCGGGTGGAGCAGCTGAAGGCTGCCGTGCAGGACTGACGTCCCCCGCACGTCGAAGCGGCGCCCGCCCCTCCCAGGGGGTGGGCGCCGCTCCGCTTTGTGCGTCCTGTCGGTGTGACCTGGTAGTACTTGGGAGCGATGAGCAACACAGGGGAGAACGGGGCCGGCGAGCCGGAGCAGCTGGCGTTCATCCGGGAGACGGTCAAGCGGGCCAAACCGCGCAGCTGGCGCGGAGCCAAGCGGGCCGAGCACCTTCCGGTGGCCCGGGTCGTGGTGGACAAGGGCGTGCTCACCATCGACAAGTTCTTCGACTACGAGGTGCCGGCCGTCATGGCCGAGGAGGCCCAGCCGGGCGTCCGGGTCCGGGTGCGGTTCGGCGCGCGGGTGGTGAAGGGGCAGCGCGAGGGCGGCGAACTGCACGACGGCTTCATCGTCGCCCGCCTGGAGAAGAGCGACTTCCCCGGGCCGCTCGCCCCGCTGGCACAGGTGCTCTCACCCGAGCCCGTGCTCACCCCGCAGCTGCTGCGGCTGTGCCGGACCGTCGCCGACCGGTACGCCGGGACGCTCGCCGACGTGCTGCAGCTGGCCGTCCCGCCCCGGCACGCCAAGGCCGAGGCCGAGCCCTCGCCGCCGCCGCTGCCGCGCCCGCCCGCGCCGGCCCCCGGCGGCTGGCAGCGCTACCCGGCCGGGCCCGACTTCCTCACCGCGCTGGCCGACGGCGCCGCGCCGCGCGCCGTGTGGGCGGCGCTGCCCGGCCCCGGCTGGCCGTACGAGATCGCGCGGGCGGTGGCGGCGACCCTGTCGGGCGGGCGCGGCGCGCTGGTCGTGCTGCCCGACTCGCGTTCGGTCGCCCGGGTCGACCAGGCGCTGACCGAGCTGCTCGGCCCCGGGCGGCACGCCGCCCTGGAAGCCGACCTCGGCCCGCGCGAGCGCTACCGGCGCTGGCTCTCGGTGAGCCGAGGCTCCGTGCACGCCGCCATCGGGACCCGCGCCACCATGTTCGCGCCGGTGCGCGACCTCGGGCTGGTCGTCGTCTGGTCGGACGGCGACGGCAGCCACAGCGACCCGCGCGCCCCGCACCCGCACGTGCGGGAGGTCGCGCTGCTGCGCGCCGCCGAGGAGGGCGCGGCCGTGGTGCTCGGCGGGCACGCGGTGACGGTGGAGGGCGCGCAGCTGGTCAGCACCGGCTGGGCGCGGCCGCTCGTCGCGGACCGCGAGACCGTGCGGCAGGTCGCACCGAGGGTGCGGACCGTCACCGACCTGGACCAGCACCGTGACGTGGCCGCGCAGGCCGCCCGGCTGCCCTCGGTGGCCTGGGAGGCCGCCCGGGAGTCGCTGGCGGCGGGGCACCCGGTGCTCATCCAGGTGCCCCGGCGCGGCTACGTGCCCCGGCTGGCCTGCGGACGCTGCCGCACCCCGGCGCGGTGCCGGCGCTGCGAGGGGCCGCTGGAGGCGCCCTCGGCGGACGCCGCGCTGCACTGCGGGTGGTGCGGGGAGGCGGAGAACGACTGGCACTGCCCCGAGTGCGGGTCGTTCCGGCTCCGGGCCCAGGTGATCGGCGCCCGGCGGACGGCGGAGGAACTGGGCAAGGCGTTCCCGCGGATCCCGGTGCGGACCTCCGGCCGGGACTCGGTGCTGGCCACCGTGCCGGACGAGCCCTCGCTGGTGATCTCCACGCCGGGCGCGGAGCCGGTGGTGGAGGGCGGCTCCGGGTACGGGGCGGCCCTGCTGCTGGACGGGTGGGCCCTGCTCGGCCGACCGGACCTGCGGGCGGGGGAGGAGGCGCTGCGGCTCTGGCTGGCGGCGGCCGCGCTGGTGCGGCCCTCCACGGAGGGCGGCACGGTGGTCGTGGTCGCCGAGCCGTCCGCCCGTCCCGTCCAGGCCATGGTCCGCTGGGACCCGCTCGGGCACGCCGCGCTGGAACGGGACGAACGGGCGCAGCTGCACTTCCCGCCGGTGTCGCGGATGGCCTCGGTCAGCGGGAGCCCGGCGGCGGTCGCCGACCTGCTGGGGCTGATCCGGCTGCCGGAGGGCGCCGACGTGCTCGGGCCCGTGCCGCTGCCCGCGCTGCGCGGGGAGGAGCAGGAGCGCGCGCTGCTGCGGGTGGCGCCCGGGCAGGGGTCGGCGCTGGCGGCGGCGCTCAAGGCGGCGCAGATCGCGCGGATCGCGCTGCGGACGGCTGAGCCGGTACGGGTGCGGGTGGATCCGACGGACATCGGCTGAGGCGGGCAGGGCGGTCCGGGCGGTCCGCTCGGTTGGCGGGGCCGGCGCTTTCGGGGCCGGCGCTTTCGGGGCCGGAGCCGGGGCTTTTGGGGCCGTTGCCGGGGCCGGGGCTTTCGGGGCCGGGGGCATGCTTCCCCGCGTGGCAGGGCGGCGGTGGGGCGGGGTGAGTGGGCCACCCCGCCCCGGGTGGCCGGTCGTTCGGGTGCGGGTGCCGTCAGCCGCGCAGGGGGATGCCGGTGCGGTCGACGGGGGTGCTGCGGTCGATCGTGGTGCGCTCGATGGTGCCGCGGTCGGGCTGGGGGCGGTCGACGGGGGTGCGCTCCAGGGCGGCGCGCTCCAGGCTGCTGCGGTCCAGGCCGCCCTGGCGGGCCGCCGGGACGGTCGCGGCCAGGCCGGCGGCGGGGGCGGCGGGCAGGTCCTCCGAGCGGTCCGGGCGGCCGGGGCCCGGGACGGCGCCGCTGGCGGCGAGCAGTTCGCTGGTCGGGCGGCGCATGCCGTAGCGGCGGTGCACGGCCTGCTTGGTGACCCCGAGGGCGGAGCCCACCGAGTCCCAGGAGAAGCCCAGCGCGCGGTCGAACTCGACCGCCGCCGCCACCAGGGTCTCCACGCTCTCCCGCAGCTCCTGCGCCAGGCGCACGGTCGGCGCCGGCGCCCGCCCGTACACCACGAAGCCGGCCGAGGTGCTGGGGCGGCGCGGTCGGTAGACGTTTCCCAGCTGGGCGGTGAGCGTCCGCAGCGCATCGACCTGGCGCCTCACCCGCTCGATGTCCCGCACCAGCAGGTGCAGGCTCGCCCGCGCCCGGGCGTCGTGGTTGATCTGCTCAGCCATGGCCTACGTGCCACCTTCCGTACGGTTGGGCTCGGCCGGGGCGCGGTGTCCCGTGCGCCCGGCCCCGGTCAATCTCTCTTGACCAACGCCGAAGCGGGGGCCGGGGTAACGCGGCTCGGCAGAGTCGGGTTATGCCAGAACGGTTCCGGCGGCGTCGAGGGCATGGGGGACGGGGCCGGCGCGTTGCATAGACTTGGCGGGAACAGCCGTTGCCCGCAGTCCCGCGCCGACTCCCGACACCCCGACGGACAGGAGCCCGTAGCCCGTGTCGATCCAGCCGATCCGTCTCTTCGGAGACCCCGTCCTGCGGGCCACCGCCAAGCCGGTGACCGTGTTCGACAAGGAACTGCGCAACCTGGTCCGCGATCTCACCGACACCATGCTGGACGCCCCCGGTGCCGGTCTCGCCGCTCCCCAACTCGGCGTCTCCCTGCGGGTGTTCACCTACCACGTGGACGGCGTCACCGGGCACCTGATCAACCCGGACCTGTCGCTGAGCGAGGACGAGCAGGAGGGCCCCGAGGGCTGCCTCTCGCTGCCCGGCCTGCGCTACGACACCAAGCGCGCGTACGGCGTGGTGGCCAAGGGCTTCAACATGTACGGCGATCCGGTGACCGTGGAGGGCACCCAGCTGCTCGCCCGGTGCATCCAGCACGAGACCGACCACCTGGACGGCATCGTCTTCATCGACCGGCTCGACCGCGAGCAGCGCAAGGCCGCCCTGAAGGCGATCCGCGAGGCGGACTGGGGCAGCGGGCCGGCGCCGGTCGTCAAGGTCTCGCCGCACAGCACCTTCGGCGCGGCGCGCTGACCCCGTCGGCTTCCTGAACTTCCTTTTACAGAAAGGCCCTTGATGCGTCTCGTCTTCGCCGGCACCCCCGAGGTCGCCGTTCCCGCCCTGGACGCCCTGCTCGCCTCCGACCGGCACGAGGTCGTCGCGGTGGTCACCCGCCCCGACGCCCCGGCCGGCCGCGGCCGCAAGCTGGTCGCCAGCCCCGTCGCCCAGCGCGCGGAGGAGGCCGGGATCGAGGTCCTCAAGCCGGCGAAGCCCAGCGACCCGGAGTTCGTCGCCCGCCTCACCGAACTCGCCCCCGACTGCTGCCCGGTGGTCGCCTACGGCGCGCTGCTGCGCCCCGGCACGCTGGAGATCCCCGTACACGGCTGGGTCAACCTGCACTTCTCGCTGCTGCCCGCCTGGCGCGGCGCGGCCCCCGTCCAGCACGCGGTGCTGGCGGGCGACGAGGTCACCGGCGCGTCCACCTTCCTGATCGAGCAGGGCCTGGACTCCGGCCCGGTCTACGGCGTGATCACCGAGGAGATCCGCCCGACCGACACCAGCGGCGAGCTGCTCACCCGGCTCTCGCTCTCCGGCGCCCGGCTGCTCGCGGCCACCATGGACGGCATCGAGGACGGCTCCCTGCACGCCGTGCAGCAGCCGGTCGACGGCGTCACGCTCGCGCCGAAGATCAGCGTCGAGGACGCGCGGATCGACTGGAACCACCCCGCGCTGCGGGTCGACCGGGTCGTGCGCGGCTGCGCGCCCGCGCCCGGCGCCTGGACCGAGTTCCGCGGCGAGCGGCTGAAGGTCACCGGGCCGGTCAAGCTGCTGCCGGAGTCGGCCGAACTGGCGCCCGGCGAGGTCGCGATGGTCGGCAAGAACAGCGTGCGGGTCGGCACCGGCAGCCACGACATCGAGCTGGGCGAGGTCCGTCCGCAGGGCAAGAAGGAGATGCGGGCGGCGGACTGGGCCCGCGGGGCGCGGCTGGAGGCCGGCGAGAGGTTCGGGACCGGCAAGGAGTGATCCGGCCGGGGAACGCGTCCCGGGCCTCCGCGGCTGCGGAGACCCGGGACGGGGGTGATCAGGACGGGGCTGATCAGGACGGGGCTGATCAGGACGGCAGGGCGGCCCAGCAGCGGCCGTAGTCGGCGTCCTGGATGCCGGCGTCCCAGGCCGTCTTCAGCATGGCCCGGCCGGTGGCCGGGCCCACGATGCCGTCGACGTCGAGGGGGAACCGGCCGATGTCGACCATCCGCTTCTGGAACTTGCGGATGGCCCAGTCGGTTTCCGGCCCGTACTTGCCGTCCTCGAAGATCGGCTGCCGGTAGCCGCCGAACAGGTTGGAGAAGTGCTGGGCGCACTTCACGGCCGCCGGGATGTTCTGGTAGCCGTATCCGACGTACGGCATACCCGAAGCCGCCTCCGCGGTGCCGGAGGAGGCGAAGAGGGAGAGGCCGGCCATGCCGAGGCCGACGGCGGCGAGGCGGGTTCTGCGGAGCTTCATGCGGTGGGGTCCCCCTGGTGGATGGATGGCGGGGGCGTCCGTGCTTCGACGCGGCGTCCCCCGGTGCGTCCGTGCGAGCTGCGCACCCGTCAGATCGTAGCGGTGGGGATCACGGGGGCCCGGCGGCGGGGCGGCGGGCGCTGGGGGGTGGGCGGAAGGGCGGCAGAGGGGTCGGCGGCGGGGCGGTACGGGGTGGGCGGAAGGGCGGCCGGCGCGGGTTTCGCGTTACTGTTCCTGTGGACAACCCGCAGCTGATAGCCCCCGCAGCACCTTGAGGCACACAGGTATGAGCACGCCCAGCAACACCCCCGGCGCCAAGCGCGCGCCCCGCCCGCACCGCCGTCCTAAGAAGGACCCGGCCCGGATCGTCGCGTTCCGCGCGCTGCGCGCCGTCGACGAGCGCGACGCCTACGCGAACCTGATCCTGCCCTCGCTGCTCCGCGAGGCCGAGCAGAAGGGCATGGACCGGCGCGACGCCGCCCTCGCCACCGAGCTCGTCTACGGCACCCTGCGCCTGCAGGGCACCTACGACGCGATCATCGCCGCCTGCATCGACCGGCCGCTGAGCAAGGTGGACCCGCCGGTGCTGGACGTGCTCTCGCTCGGCGCCCACCAGCTGCTCACCACCCGCATCCCCAGCCACGCGGCCGTCTCGGCGACCGTCGAGCTCGCCCGGGTGGTGCTCGGCGACGGCAAGGCGAAGTTCGTCAACGCCGTGCTGCGCCGGATCAGCGCCCACGACCTGGACGCCTGGATCGAGCAGGTCGCCCCGCCGTACGAGCGGGACGCCGAGGACCACCTGGCGGTCGTCCACTCGCACCCGCGCTGGGTGGTCGCCGCGCTCTGGGACTCGCTCGGCCGCTGGCAGCCGGACGCCTCCGGGCGCAGCGCCATGGAGGAGCTGCTCCGGGCCGACAACGAGCGGCCCGAGGTCACCCTGGTCGCCCGCCCCGGCCGGGCCACCGTCGACGAGCTGGCCGACGCGCTGCCCGAGGCCGCACCGGGGCGCTGGTCGCCGTTCGCGCTGCGGCTCGCCGAGGGCGGCGACCCGGGCTCGGTCGCGGCGGTGAAGGACAACCGGGCGGGCGTGCAGGACGAGGGCAGCCAGCTGGTCGCGCTGGCCCTGGCCGCGGCGCCGCTGGAGGGCCCGGACCGGATCTGGCTGGACGGCTGCGCCGGACCGGGCGGCAAGGCGGCACTGCTCGGCGCGCTGGCCGCCGAGCGCGGGGCGGCGCTGGTCGCCAGCGAGAAGCAGCCGCACCGGGCCCGACTGGTGGCGCGGGCGCTGCAGGGCAACCCCGGTCCGTACACGGTGATCGCGGCGGACGGCACGCGCCCGGCCTGGCAGCCGGACAGCTTCGACCGGGTGCTGGTCGACGTTCCCTGCTCCGGCCTGGGCGCGCTGCGGCGGCGCCCGGAGGCGCGCTGGCGGCGCCGGCCGGCCGACGTGGCGGCCTTCGGGCCGCTCCAGCGGGACCTGCTGCGCTCGGCGATCGAGGCCACCCGGATCGGCGGCGTGGTCGGCTACGCGACCTGCTCGCCGCACCTGGCGGAGACCCGGGCGGTCGTGGACGACGTGCTGCGCTCCGAGGGCGGGCGGGTCGAGTGGATCGACGCGCGCCCGCTGCTGCCCGGCGTCCCCGCGCTCGGGGACGGGCCGGACGTGCAGCTGTGGCCGCACCTGCACGGGACGGACGCGATGTACCTGGCGCTGCTGCGGCGGACGGCCTGATCGGACGGCCTGGTCGGTTCGGTCTGGTTGGACGGTCGGGTCGGCTCAGCCTGATCGGGCGGCCTGGTCGGTTCGGCTAGGCCTGATCGGGCGGCTTCCTCGGGTGGCCCGGTCGGTTCGAGGTGGTCGCTTGCACCTCCCGTAGGGGGAGGAGGCAGGGTGGTGGCCATGAACGGCGACACGACCTACACCATCGGTGAGCTGGCCCGGCGGACGGGGCTGACGGTCAAGACCGTCCGCTTCTACTCGGACCAGGGGATCGTGTCGCCGGCCGACCGCAACCCGGCCGGCCACCGGCGGTACGGCGTCGACGCCGTCGCGCGCCTGGAACTGGTCCGCACCCTGCGGGAGCTCGGGCTCGGACTGCCCGAGATCCGGTCGGTGCTGGAGCGTGAACGTGCCCTGCCCGCCGTCGTGGCGGCGCACGCCGAGGCGCTCGACGTCCGGATCCGGGTGCTGCGACTGCAGCGGGCCGTGCTGGGCGCGGTGGCCAGGCGCGGGTCCACACCCGAGGAGTTGACGATGGTGCACCGGCTGGCCCGACTGTCGGAGGACGAACGGGAGCGCCTGGTGGGGGAGTTCCTGACCGGAGTGCTCGGTGCGTCGGTGGCCGGTGGATCGGTGGCCGGTGCGTCGGTGGCCGGTGGGTCGGCGGCTGTCGGATCGGCGGCCGGTGGCCGGTTCGCGGCCGTGGCGCGGTCGTTGACGCCGGAGCTGCCGGCCGATCCGTCGGCCGAACAGGTCGAGGCCTGGGTGGAGTTGGCGCAGCTGGCGGCGGACGACGGGTTCCGGGAGGTGTTGCGCGGACTGCTGGCGGACGAGGCGGCGGAGGCCGGAGAGGGCCGACCGCGTCCCGGACTGGCGGTGGCCGTACGGGAGTTGGCCGGTCCGGCGGTCGCGGCCGGGGTGGTTCCGGAGTCGCCGGAGGCGGCGGTGATCGCGGCGGAGCTGCTGTCGCGGTACGCGGCGATGCTGCCGGGCGGTGCCGAGGCGGTGCGGGGTCGGTCGGGGGATCGGTCGGGGGATCGGCTGCGGGGTCGGCTGGGGGAGAGGCTGGCGGCGATGGCTGATCTGCGGCGGGAGCGCTATCTGCACCTGCTGGCGGTGGTCAACGGGTGGTCGGAGCCGGAGAGTCGGGCGATCGAGCTGGACTGGGCGCGGCGCGCGGTGGCCTGAACCGGTAGGGGCGGCGTGGGCGTGGTGGCCACGTCGAGGACGGTTGGGGCTGGGGCTACGGCTACGGCTACGGCTTCGGCTGGGGGTGTGCCGGGCCGGGAAAGCCGGTGAGGAAGGCGTGGGCCTGGGCACGCAGGTCGTCGACCGGCGGGTCGTCGCAGACCACCTCCATGCCGAGCGCGGTCGTCTGCCCCCAGTGGAAGTAGGACTGGAAGGCGAGGTACGGGCGGTGGTCGTCGCTGGGGTCGAGGCCGACGGCGAAGGTCGCGAAGTGGTTCCGCTCGCTCTCCGTCCGGGCGAACTCGGTCCGGGAGAGCTCCCATTCGAACTCGTAGGGCTCGGGTTCGGCGGGCAGGTCCAGCAGGGCCTGGGCGAGCCGCCGGACCTCGTCCGAGTGCGCGAACGGGAGCGACTCGGATCCGAAGGGGCCCGCGGCGAACAGCTCCCACTCGCGGCCGTTGTGGCTGACGGTCAGTGCCCAGTGGCCGGCCTGGTCGTGCCACTGGCAGTGGAGGGTCTGATCCGGATTCATGGTGGTCAACCTCCCTGTGGTTCCCGACTGTTCGTAGTCCCTCATCGTGGCACACCGGCCGGTGGAGGGAAGTCGGGTGTGAGCCGTTCTCGGGCCCGTTGCCAGGCTTCCTGAAGGGGCCGGTAGCCGATGACGGTGATGCCGTGCTCGGCGAGGAGCCGAGGGGCCTCGGGGGACACCAGGAACTCGTGATCGGTGCGGCGCACGTGCCAACCGTCGTCGTGCGGGGCACGCGGGTCGGGCCCGGCCAGGCCGGGGTGCAGCGCCCATTCGGTCAGGCCCGGCGGGAGCGCGGCCAGCAGCCGGGCGTAGTGGGCGGGCTTGTCGTCCAGGGGGACGGCGAAGCTGTCGAGGAAGTCGTGGTCGACGACCGGCAGGCCGAGCCGGCGCATCCGGGCCAGGGCGGGTGGCAGCCAGACCCGTACCGCCAGGCCGTACTCGGCGCCGAGGGCGAGGGTGAGGTCGAGGATGTCCTCGCGGCCGCCGTCGGCGAGGCAATGGAAGTCGAGGTGGGTCGGTGCGGGACCGGCCGCCCCCACCGCGTCGATCTGGGCGCGGAACTCGCGCTCGACGTGGTCGAGCCGGGCGCGTTCGAGCAGTCGGGAGCGTCCGGCGGGCGTGGGGGCGAAGAACCCGCCGGTGTCGTCGAGGAGGGACGGTACCCGGTCGCGGGCGGCCAGCGGGCCCCAGCGGAGGTGCGGTGACTCGCAGACCAGGGTGAGGTGGACGCCGAAGGGGACGTCCGGGTGCCGGCGCAGGAGCCGCAGTGCGTGCGGGGCGGCGTGGCAGACGGTCATCAGGCTGCAGGAGGCCGCGATGCCGTTCCGGACGGCGTCGATCACGGCGAGGTTGACGGACTCGTCCCGGCCGAGGTCGTCGCAGTTGAGCAGCAGGAGGCGGGCGTCGGGCGGGTGGTGGAGGAGGGCGTTGGCGCTGGGGGTGGGGGAGGCGGCGGGGTCGGTGGCGGGGTCGGTGGCGGGCATGGGGGGAGTCTGCACCGGCTCCCGGGGTGGGCGCGCGGGGATTTCCACCGGGGGCGAACGGGGGTGGCGCGGTGGGTCGGTGCGGTGGGTCGGTGCGATGGGTCGGTGGGTCAGCCGGTGGTGGGGGCCGGGTGCCAGGGGCGGTCGGGGCGGGTCCGGACCGGGGCGGAGGTGAGGCGCAGCCCGTACACCTCGCGGTCGGCGGCCTCGTACGGGACCTGGCCGAGGTACTCGTGGCCGGTGAGGTGGCACCAGGCGGGCAGGTCGAGCGGGGCGGCGGGGTCCGTGGTCTGGATGTGGACCACCGCGCCGGCCGGGAGGTGCGCGATGCGGGCACGCAGGCGGAGCAGCAGCTGGACGCAGAGCAGGCCGGTGCCGTCGATGGTGAGGTCGGGGGCGGTGCGGTCGGGCGCGGGGGGCGTGCCGTCAGGGCCGAGCGGCGTGCGGTCGGGGCCGAGCGGGGCGGACGGGGTGGCCGGGGAGGTCATCGGGGGGTCTCCTGGGTGATGCGCCAGAGGCGGCGGGGCAGTTCGCCCTCCTCGAAGGGGTGGACGTCGGTGAGGTGCCAGCCCTCGGCGAGCGCGTCCACCAGCTCGCGGGGGAAGAAGTGGACGGCGAAGCCGCCGTGCTCCCAGATGTCGTCCCCGTGGCCGGTACCGGCGCCGTAGTGGGCGTCGCCGGTGTGTCGGACGGTGTAGACGAAGGTGCCGCCCGGGCGCAGGACGCGGCGGACCTCGGCGACGAGTGCCGTGATCTCGTCGGTCGAGAGCGCCATGCAGAGCAGCATGTGGGCGAAGACCGCGTCGACGGAGGCGTCGGGGAGGGGCAGCGGGTCACGCACGTCGTGGGTGACGATCGAGAGCCGGTCGGCCAGGCCCTGGCCGGCGGCTGCTGCGCTCAGCTGCTCCAGGCCGGTCGGGCTGAAGTCGGTGGCCAGCACCCGGAAGCCCGCGCGGGCGAAGTGCAGGGCGTCGCGGCCGTGGCCGGCGCCGAGTTCGAGCACGTCGTGGGCCCTGGCGGCGGCGAAGGCCTCGGCGGCGTACGCGGCGGGGGCGGACGGCAGCTCGCCGTACATCCCGGGGTTGGCGGTGTAGGTCCGCTGCCAGTGCGCGCGCTGGGTGTCGGCGAGGGCGGGCTCCCGGCCTGGCGTGTCGCCGGGGGTGTGGGTCATGGTGCTGCCCTTCGCGGGGTGGTCGTGCGGTCGCGCGGGGGTGGTGCGGTCGTATCCGTGCGGGTGCGGGTGCGGGTGCGGGTGCGGGTGCGGGTGGTCAGGTGGTCAGGTGGACCGGGCTCAGCCTAGGACCGGGGTGCGGCGGTGGCCCCCGCGGGTCTCCGGTGGCGCTGCTCAGCCGAGGGGCGTGCCGGGGGCGGTGCCTCCGAGTCGGGTGAGCAGGGCGGACAGCCGGCCGAGGTCCTCGGGGCTCCACTGCCCGGCCGCGAAGTGGTCGGCGGCGACCTGGCGTGCGGTGTGCAGCATCTCGGCGAGCCGCTCGCGACCGGTCGGGGTGAGGGCGGCGTAGGCGACCCGGGCGTCGCGGGCCGCGGCCTCGCGGGTGACCAGGCCGATCCGCTCCAGCGGTGCCAGGCCGCGGGTCACGCCGGAGGCGGTGAGGCCGAGGGCCTCGGCGAGGTCGACCCGGCGCATCCTGCCGCCGGGGGCCTGGGCGAGGTGGAGCAGCATGGTGAAGTCGGACAGGCTCACGCCGTGCAGGCCGCTCAGGCTCGCGTCGAACCGCTTGACCACGGCCGCTTGGGCGCGGACCAGCCGCAGGGCGGTGTCCAGCGGATCGGGGCTCGGGGGCGTGTCGGTCGGTTCCGTCGTCTCGGGCTCTGTCATTGCCACCTCCTTGACTGCTCAAGTATATCCCTACGGAGAGCCGTCAAGGAGATGGCCGGGGGGAGGGGGTCGGTCAGCCGGCGGCGTTGGCGGCGCGGCGCTGACGCTTGCCGAGCGGTGCCTGCGAGAGGTCCTCGGCCTGGGAACGGAGGTTCTTGAAGCCGTAGCCGCGGGCGGTCAGCCAGCTCTCCGCCGCCTGCTCGGCCCGTTCGGTGGCCGCCAGGATGTCCTCCTCGGCCTCGCCCTCGTCGAGGAAGCGGAAGGTGAAGGCGGACCGCGCGGAGAGGTCGTAGCTGAGGTGGCCCTCGCGGGTGAAGGCCGCGTGCAGCACGTCGTGCTCGGGCGCGGCGGCCAGGAGTTCGGCGCGCTGCCCGTCGGTGAGGCCGTCGAAGACGCCGCGCACCATGATGCGGAAGGTTCGGGTAGTCATCCCCCGACCATAGGCAGGAGGGGCTGCCGACCGCCAACGCGATTTCGTCGCGTCGGCGGTCGTCGCGTCGGCGGTCGTCGCGTCGGCGGTCGGCGGTTCGTGGCCGTGGGGTTCGTGGGTCCGGGTGGGGAGGCGGTCAGCTGCTGACGCCCAGTTGGGTCAGCAGCATCGTGTTGTCCTCGATGTGCCAGTCCTCGACGATCCGGTCGGTGCCGACGTGCTGGATGTCGATCGCGTTGAACTCGACGGACCGGCCCTCACCGCGGACGCCGTTGAAGGTGCCGGTGAAGTGGCCGCGGAAGACCAGCCTGGCGGTGATCTTGTCCCCGGTGACCAGGACGTCGGACAGCTCGCAGGTCAGGTCAGGCACGGCGGCGCGGAAGGTGCGCGAGGCGAGCGCCGGGCCGGTCGGGCCCTGCGGGCGGCCGGGCGGCAGCGTGTTGTCCCTGAACTGCGGACTGATCGCCGCGTCCAGGTACCGCTGCTGCCCGGTGTTCCAGAACGTGTACAACTGCTGGGCCAGGCGCACCTCTTGGGCCGCGCGCCGGGAGCCGATCGAACGGTCCACGGTGAGCGCCTTCGGCTGGACCAGGTCGGGCGAGCGGTCGACCAGGCGCTGCGGCCAGGAGCGCGAGGACTCGTGGCGGTCGGCGGTGGCGTCAGCGGTGGGGCGGCCGGCCCCGTGGACGGGCGTGGCCGCGGCGGTACCGCCCGCCAGGGCGGCCAGGGCGAAGGCGACGGCGGCGGCGCGGGCGGCGGTGCCGGTCCGCGGTCGCGGGCGTCGGCGGGCCGCGTCCGAGCGTCGGAGGTCAGACAAGGCGACCGCCCCCGTCGACGTGCAGCACCGTGCCGGTGACGTACGGGTTGTCGATCGCGTACAGCACCGCCTTGATCAGGTCGTCGGGACTGCCCACGCGTCGCGCCGGATTGCGCCCGGCCACGCCGCGCAGGAACGCCTCCTTGTCGGCACCGAGGCCGTCCCAGGAACCGGTGTCGACGATGCCGGGGGAGACCGCGTTGACCCGCACCGGTGCGATCTCCACCGCCAGCGCCTGCACCAGGAAGGCGAGCGCGCCGTTGGTGGTGGCCATCACCGTGCGCTCGGGGGCCGGACGCCAGGCGGCGACACCGGAGAAGAACGTGAACGAGCCGCCCTCGGCGACCTGCCCCACCAGGTGCTTCGCCAGCAGCAGCGGCCCGATCACCTTGGCTGCGAACGCCCGCTGCACATCGGTTGCGTCGAGCTCCCGCAGCGGCCCGTTGGCCGGCATCGCGGCGGTGGACACCAGGTGGTCGAACGAGCCCAGGCGGGAAGCGAGTTCGGCGATCGACCGCTCGTCCGCGAGGTCGAGTGAGAACACCTCCGACGGCCCGGACAGCTCTCCGGCCGTCCACTCCAGCTTGCGCGGATCCGGACCCGCCAACACGAGGTCGGCACCGGCCGCCGACGCGGCCTTGGCGAGCGCCCGCCCAGTGCGCGAACCCGCACCCACCACCACGAGACGTCGACCCTTCAGGGAACCGTCATCGGACACGGGAGAACTCCTTCGTCATCGGGGAAGCGGCCGACCGTCCGCTTGCGGCGGCCGCACCACGACCCTCCCCCGACCTGGTGTGATGAGTCCAAGGCTTGTTTTCGATGCAGTCGATAACATCTGTTCATGGCAACGCTCCGGCAGCTCGAATACCTGGTCGCGGTGGTCGACACCGGATCCTTCACCCGTGCGGCCGAACAGCTGCACGTCACCCAGCCCGCGCTCTCCCACCAGATGCGGGCCCTGGAGAACGCCGTCGGCGGCCCGCTGCTCGAACGCCTGCCCCGCTCGGTACGGCTCACCCCGATGGGGCGGGCGGTGCTGCCGCACGCCCGCGCCGCGCTCGCCGAAGCCGAACGCCTCCGCACGGTGGCCCGGCGCACCGCCGGACTGGAGCAGGGCGAGCTGGAGGTCGCGGCCGTCTACTCGGTCAGCCTCGGCATCCTGCCGCCCGTCCTGCGCGCCTGGCGCCGACTCCACCCCGGCGTGCAGATCCGGCTGCGTGAGTACCCGCACGCCGACCGGCTCCAGGCCGCCATGGCCGCCGGCTGCGCCGACGTCGCCGTCGGCCCCGCCCCGGCCGACTGGGAAGGCCCGATCCGCGAACTCGGCGTCGAGGAGTTCGTGGTCGTCCTGCCCGCCGACGACCCGCTGGCCGACCGCCCCGGCGGCACGATCGCGCCGGCCGAACTCGCCGACCGCGCCTGGGTCCACTACGCCCCCGACAACGGCCTCGCCGACCTGCTCGACCGCGTCGCCGCCCAGGCCGGCTTCCACCCCCGAGCGGCCGTCCGCGCCGAACAGACCTCCGCCGCACCGCTGTTGGCCGCCGCCGGCCTCGGGCCCGCCCTGGTGCCCGCCAACATCGTCCCGCCGCACTTCGACGGCGCCGTGCTCCGCCCGGACCCACCGATCCGCCGCACCCTCACCGCCTACACCCGCACCCGCCCCGACCCGCTCACCGTGGCCTTCGCCGACCTCCTCGCCGCCCAGGCCCGGGTCAATCCGCCTGGCCTGTCGGTGGCCGGGTTGGGGGGTGTGGTGGAGGCGTGATGTGAGGTGGGCTGAGGGGGTGTTGGGGTGGGTGGGGGGAGGTGGCTTCACGGCCCCGGCCGGGATCGGTCTGCTCGCCGTGGCTACAGACCTCCTGGCCGCCCAGGCCCGCGTCAATCGGCCGGGCCTAGCGGTGGTTGAGGCGGGGTGGGGGTGTTGGGGTGGGTGCCCAGGTGGGCCCGTCTGGCCTGGGCGGTGGTTGGGGTGGGATGTGGAGGGTGGCCGTCGGGGTGGGTGTCTCGCGGGTCGGCTCGGCTGGGCGGTGCGGGTGGGTGGCGGTGTCGTCTGGGCGAGGTGGTCTCACTGCCGGCACTCACACCCGCCCGGCCCGGCGGTGGTCGGGGTGGGGTGAGGGCGGCGGCCCGTCCCGTGGTGGGCAGCGGTGTTGCATCGGGGAGAGGTGCGGGTCGTTCGCGGGCTCGGGCTGTCGGGTGGGCGATGAAGTCGGTTCGACTTGAGCAGATGTGACGATGTGCCAGGTAGGCCTCGGGCGGATGCATGGCAGAGCCTCCTTCTGCGGCGGCCCGGGTGGCTGCCGTTCGGTGACTCCAAGAGTGGTTGCTCCGGTCCCGATCGCGCATGTGCCGATCGGCAGGAATCCTGGGGGAAGTGGCCGGGCCGATCCTGCCGAACGGCACTCCCGCCGGGACTGCTGCTGCGGAACCATGGCCGCATGACCGACATCGAGCCCACCGCGCCGCCCGCCGAGCGGCGCCGCACTCTCCTCGCCGCGATCCACCGCGCCGGCGGCACCTGGACCCGGCAGCGGGCCTGGGAGCTCTACCGGCCCCGGCCGGAGCCCAAGTTCGTCCGCCGGGACCTGCAGGCGCTCTGTGCGGCCGGCCTCCTCGTCCGCGTCCGGATCGGTGAGTACCGGGTGCCGCGGTGAACGGGGCGACGGGGTTCGCTACGTCCGGGCCGGGAGCCGGGTGCAGACGGCTCCGGTGGCGAGGGCCGCGGGTTCGGCATCGAGGGTGGCGAGGGTGAAGGCGGTGGTGAGTGCGCTGATGTCGCGGGTCTCGCGGAGGAGGTAGTGGTTGCCGCCGGGGATCTCGTAGCGGGCGAGGTCAGGGACGACCCGGCGGGCGCGCAGCGCGTACTCCAGCGACTGGGTGGCGTTGGCCGCGCTGTTGTCGCCGGTGCCGTGGACGATCAGCACCCGTCGGCCGGCCAGCTGGTCGACGGCGTCGCCGCTGGGCAGCCAGGGGGCGATCCCGGCGACGCCGACGACGGAGGGGTGTCCGGCGCACCAGAAGGCGGCGCGGCCGCCGAGGGAGTTGCCGATCAGGACCACCGGCGCGCCGTCGTACCGTCGGGCGAGCTCGTCGAGTGCCCACCGGGTGTCGACGGCGGTGTCGGCGTCGTCGCCGTTCCAGCCGCCGTAGCGGTAGCGCAGAACGTGGACGGCGAGGCCGTGCGGGCGGCCGCGCTCGGTGAGCTCGGTGGCGAGCTCCCGCAGGCCGAGTTCGGCGACCTTCACTGGTCCGCGGCGGCTTCGGATGAACCCGCCGGGCAGCAGCAGGGCGACGCCGTTGACCGGCCCTTCCTCCTGCCACGGGGTGAGTTCTGGGGTGCGCTCACGGTGCGCTAGGAACACGCGGAATCCTCCCTGGGGTGTACAGGCGGATTCTACGGTTCCGGGGGTGGGGCCCGGTGCGTGAGCAGGGACTCCAGGATCCAGCCGGTGACCCCGCTGCGCGCCACCATGACCCTGGCCCAGCGGGCCCCGAGCGGTGAGGTCCAGCTGTCCGTCACCTCGACGACGTCACCGGAGCAGGCCAGCCCGACGACGGTGTCTCCGCCGGAGTGGTCGAGCCGGACGTTGGCGGCGTCGGCCGAGACCTCCCACCAGCCCGCCCCGACCGCGGGCGGCCGTTCGTCGCCCGGTGTGACCGCGGCCGGCACGAGCAGGATCGCGAGGGAGAGGACCGCTGCCGTCGCCCGGGCGGTCACGGCCACGGGGGCCTCGGCGGCGCGGTGCACGCGGACGGCGGTGACGGCGTGACGGGCGGGGGAGTCATGTACAGCAGAACGAGCGGACCCTGCGTGTGCGCACTGTCGGGCGTCGAGGCTCACCCGTTCGAGTGGGCGGAGTCGGGGAGCAGTCGCCCTCCGACCGCGGGGAGAATCTTGCTCCGTTGTCGACCGGGGGAGCGCTTCGACCAGGTCGTCCCGGCCTGGGCGACGTGCTGCGGGCCCGCGGGCAGGTCCGTGTGCTGCTCCGAGCAGGGGCGGAGGGTCAAGCCGCAGGAAGTCGGTCGGGCCGACTTCCTGCTCCGCTGGTGGCGAGGAGGGAGTTCGTAACGATCACCCCATTCGGCGCCTCGCATGTGCAGGTGATGGCCGGGGTTTTCCCTGCTCTTTGTTTTGGATGACCGGGGGCTCTGCGACGATCCGATGATCGTCGTCCTGATGCGGTGGGCGGCGCGTCGCAGGGGAGAGAACGGCATGGCCGTTGGGCCCGAGGACAGCGTTGTCCGGGCGGGGTGGGGTGCCAGGTTCGCCTGGGACAAGGAGATCTGGATGGTGGTCGCCGGCGGGGTGCTGGGCGGCCTGTTCGCGACCATCGGGCTGGCCGCACTGCTCGGGCCGGCGAACGGGTTCGGCGGCGACAGCCTCGGATACCTGGGCATCATCAGCATCCTCGGGCTGATGCCGTGCGGCGGGGGCCTGGTCTGGGCGCTGATCCACCCCCGGCGCGGCTTCCCGGCGATCGCCGTCGGGATGCTGCTGGGGCTCGGGATCTTCTTCGCCTTCGCCGGTGAAGGCGTGGACGACGCCTGGAAGGCCCCGCTGGACCGGCCGTCCACGACCCGCGCGCTGGGCAGCTGGACGGCCGGGGACCTGGTGGTGCGGGTCCGCCCCGACCAGGTGGTCGCCTACCGCAGTGCCACCGGGGCCGTCGTGTGGCACTGGACGCTGCCGGGGGAGGACTCGGTGTGCGCGATGAGCCGTGGCGTCGGGGCCGGCACCGCCGGGCAGGGCTCCGTCGGGCTGATCGGCCACTCGCCGCACGACAAGCCGTGCACCGCGGTGACCGCGCTCGACCTCTCCGACGGCAGGGAGGGCTGGACCACCGCCGTCGACGCGCCGGCGCGGGACGGGGACGCGGCGACGCCGGACGTGGTCACCGTCGCCGGCGGGCAGGCCGTCCTGCAGGAGAAGGACGGCTGGCGGGCCGTCCGGCTCGCGGACGGTGCGGCGGTGTGGCGCGGGACGACCGACGCCGGCTGCGCCCCGCTGCACGTTGCCGGCGGGGCGGCGGACGTGGTGACGGTCGCGCAGTGCGGCGCGGCGGCGCCCGTGCTGCGGTCGCTGGCCGCCGAGGACGGGCGGGAGCAGGCGCGCATCGCGCTGCCCGTGGTGGGCGGGCTGAAGAACCTCGCGGTGGTGTCGGTCGATCCGCTCGCGGTGTGGGTCGACGCCCAGGGGGAGCGCGGGACGCACGCGGTGCTCAGCTTCGACCGGGCGGGGCGGCCGCGGGCGTCGATCCCGGTGTCCGGGAGCGAGTACGACCTGGACGTGATGCTGGGCGGCCTGCACGCCTTCGACGAGTTCGACGCCCGGCCGCTGTTCGGCGGGGTGGTCGTCGGGGACCTGTTCGTCGTGCCGGGGGAGCGGCCCGGCGACGTCACCATCGGCAGTGGCAGGAACCCGGTCCGCAGTGCGACCGGCCGACTGGTGGCGTACTCGCTCGCGGACGGCGGGCAGCGGTGGACGGCGGGGTTGGACGACCAGGTCTCGGGCCTGGTCGTGGACGGGACGTCGGTGTGGGCGATGACGCGCAACCGGATCACCCGGGTGGACGCCGCGACCGGACGGCGGAACGCCGAGCTGGACGTGAACGGCACGTCGTCGCTGTACCCGGTGGACCTCTCGGTGTCGGGGCCCAAGCAGTTCACCGTGGTCGCGGAGGACGGGACGCGGGACGAGCCGCCGGTGCGCGGGATGAAGTGAGGGGTGATCGGGCGTCGGCGGCGGCCCCTCACCGGGCACGCCGCCGACGGCATGGTCGGCGGTGCCGCCCGCGGCGCGGCCGGCCCGCGGTCAGCGGGAGTCGTTCCGGAAGTCCGGGTAGCCCAGGATGAGGACCTTCTCGGCCGGGTTCCGGACGTAGGGGATCACCTTGCCGGTGTCCTCGAAGCCGAGCCGTCGGTAGAAGGCCAGCGCGCGGCCGTTGCCCTCGTTCACGCCGAGGGTCAGCCACCGGACGTCGACGTGCTCCTGCGCGTGCCGGACGGTCGCGTGCACGAGGTCGGCGGCGGGGCCGCCCGCACCGCGGTGCCCGGGAGCGACGTAGACGGCGTGGACGTGTGCGGTGTCGGGCACGTGCGGGATGGGCTCGACCGCGGCCATCCCGACCCAGTTCCCGTCCTCGTCACGGACGGTGAACGTGGCGCGTTCCCGGGCGGTGGCCTCGGCGGCGGCGTGCTGCTGCCAGTAGCCGTCGGGGCGGGCGGCGGTGTCGGCGTAGGAGAGGCTGAAGGCGTCGGGGGAGTCCCGCAGTGCCTCCAGGGTGATCTCGCGGAGTTCCCGCCATTCCTCGGTGGCCATCCGGCGTACGACGTAGTGCATGAGCCGAGCCTGGCACGGGTGCGGGGCGGGCGGATCACGCGTGAGGATGATCTTCATCGCGGGCCACCCCGGTTCCGGGCCGCGGGCCACCCCGGTTCCGGGCCGCGGGCCACCCCGGCTCGGGGCCGCGGACCGCTCCGGGGTGGGCCTCCCGGGCCGTCCGGCGCGGGCATCCCGGGCCGTGCGGCGCCGGGGAGCGCCGCCGCGACCGGCGGATCTGAGCCTTCCAGGCGGTTGTGTCAGGCTGGTGTGGGAGCACCGCGGAGATCGGGAGGCTCATGATGGCCGAGACCAGCGTGAACGGGGTGGCGCTGCACTACGAAGCCCAAGGTGAGGGCCCCGGCGTCGTCCTGGTGCACGGCTCGTGGAGCGACGGGGACTCCTGGACGCGGGTGATGCCGGGCCTGGCGGAGTCCGCCACCGTCGTCGCCTACGACCGCCGGGGGCACAGCCGCAGCGAGGACCCGCTCACCCAGGGTTCGGTCCACGAGGACGCGGCCGATCTGGCCGGGCTGATCCAGGGGCTCGGCCTCGCCCCGGCCTTCGTCTACGGCGACTCCTACGGCGCACTGGTCACCCTCCGGCTCGCCTCGGCCCGTCCCGACCTGCTCCGCGGGATCGGCGTGCACGAGCCGCCGGGCACCGGCATCCTGCTCGCCGACCCGGACCTCCGCCCGATCGGCACCGCCTTCGCCGACCGGATCGCCGCCGTCCGGGAACTGCTGGAGCAGGCCGAGTCCGCCGCGGCCGCCGAACTGTACGTGGACAGCCTCGCCTTCGGGCCGGGCGCGTGGGAGCAGCTGCCCGCGCCGATCCGGCACACCTACATCCGCAACGCGCCCACCTACCTGGACGAGCTGCGCGACCCGGACGCGCTCGACCTCGACCTCACCGGCTTGGCCCGGTACACCGAACCGGCGCTGCTCACCCAGAGCGACGACAGTGCGCCGATGTTCGGCGAGGTGCTGGACCTGGTCGACCTCGCCCTGCCGAAGGCGGAGCGGCACCTGTACAACGGCGCCGGCCACGCCCCGCACCTGTCGCAGCCAGAGGAGTGGGTGCGGGTGGTCCTCCCGCGCGTGCTGGTGTGAGGCGGACCGCCGTCGGGCCCGGGAGCTGAGCGCTCCTCGGGTCCGGCGGCCGTGCTCCCCGGGCCCTCGACGGTGCTCCTGCAGGCGCCACCGGCCCGGTTGGCGCCACAGCCCCGGCGGGCGCGGCCGATCGGGGTGGGTTCGTCCGCCTTCCGGGTGATGACGATTCGCCCCTGGACGAATCGCGGAGCCGACGCTCGCCAGTGAACTCCCTTGGGGCGCACGCTACTTCGGTGACCGCGTCCACACGGACGCGGCCGACCGGAAGGACGAACATGACGAGCACGCGTGGCCGCGTCGCCGCCCTGCTGGGAGCCGTCGCGGTGGTCGCCGGCACCACCCTGGCCACTCCCGCCCTCGCGGCGGCCGCCGAACCGGCCGGAGTCGGGGGCGGGATCTCCAGACAGGCGCCCTGTCCGGACGCGCCGGAGTTCACCTGCGGGACCCTCACCGTCCCGCTCGACCACAGCGGTGCCACGCCCGGGAGCCTCGACCTCGCCGTGGCGGTCGCCGGCAACACCGACGCCCCCAAGGGCGACCTGCTGTTCCTCACCGGCGGCCCCGGCCAGCCCGGTGTGCCGCTGATGAAGCGGATCGCGAGCAAGCTGGAACCCGTCCTCAAGGACTACCGCCTGGTCATGTACGACCAGCGCGGCACCGGGGGCGGCGCGCTCCAGTGCCCCGGCCTGCAGGAGGACATGGGCTCCTCCGACCTCGCCGCGCCGCGCGAACAGTCGATCGCCGACTGCGCCGCCGCCCTCGGCCCGAACGCCCGCTTCTACGGCAGCGCGGACACCGTCGCCGACATCGACCTGCTGCGCCAGGCCCTCGGCGACCGGCGCCTCACCCTCGACGGCGTCTCCTACGGCACCTTCGTCGCCGAGCGGTACGCGCTCGCCCACCCGGCGCACGTGGCCCGCCTGGTGCTCGACTCGGTGGTGCCGCAACAGGGTTACGACCCGCTCGACCTGGCCGCGCTGCCCGCCAGTGCCCGTGTCCTGACGGCCGCCTGCCGGGCCACCGGCTGCACCACCGACCCGGCCGCCGACCTCGCCGCGGTCGTTCGGCAGTACGGCAACGGGGCGCAGATCCTGGACGCCCTCACCAGCTACGAGTTCACCGACCCGAACTACGGCGGCGTCGCGGAGGCGCTGCACGAGGCCGCCGCCGGGCAGCCCGCGAAGCTCCAGAACTTCATCGACACCGTCCACCAGGGCGACGCCGCCCCCGCCAACCTGCTCAGCCAGGGACTGCACGCCGCCACCGTGTGCGCCGACGGCCGCTTCCCGTGGGGCACCACCGACACCCCGGTCGCTGGGCGCGCGGCGGCGCTGGAGCGGACCCGGCAGCGGCTGACCGCCGAACAGACCTGGCCGTACGACGCGGCGACCGCCACCGGGCTCGGCAGTCTGCTGGTCTGCCTGGACTGGCCGCGCGAGCAGGTGCCGCCGACGCCGTCGGCGCACCGCAAGCTGCCCGACGTGCCGGTCCTGCTGCTCGGCGGCGACCGGGACCTCTCCACGCCGAACGAGTGGCTGTACCAGCAGGCCGCGTCGGCCCACGACCCGCAGATCGTGATCGTGCCCGGGGCCGCGCACTCGGTGCAGACCCGGGCGGCGAACCCGGTCGGGCGGCAGGCGGTCTACGACTTCCTGCTGAAGCAGGGGTGAGGTAGCGGGGAGACCGGGGCCCGGGGAGACCGGGGCCGGGGACCCGGCGACGGTCCGTGCCACACGGGGGTGGGGACGGGGCGCCACCGGGCCTCCACGGACCGGGCGGGCGGACCGGGCGCGGGCGGTCCGGCGTAGGCCGAACCGCCCGCGCCCGGTTCAGCGTTCGGTCGCGCCCCAGCCGTCGTCCGGCAGCGTGCGGTCCGGTTCGGGGCAGTCGACGTGCTCGTAGCCCCACAGCATCGCCTTGTGCAGCACCCACTCCTCCAGCGGCGGCTGGTCGTAGGCCTCCCGGTTGGTCAGGACCAGCTCCACCCGGACCTCCTCGGCCGGCGAGAACAGCAGGTTCCGCTGGTGCGGGAGGTTCTCGTACGTCACCGTCTGCCAGACGCAACCGGCGGCGGTGAGCGCGGCCATCAACTCGGCCTCGGTCACGCGGGTGTCGAGCGTCACCGACTCGCCGCCAGGCCGCGGGAGTTCCAGCTCTCCGTGCCAGACCGGCAGGGACAGCGAATGGAGCTGCCGGCAGCGGCAGAACACCGTCTGCACGTCGCCCCAGCCGAAGCCGTGCGGCCAGCGGTTGTCGCGGCGGATCCGGCCGCCGTCCCAGGGATCGCCGTAGCGGGCGGCGAGTTCGGGCAGCGAGGCGCCGTGGCGCAGGTCGCCGAGGCCGCCGGTGGAGACCAGGCCGGTGAGGACGGTGAGGAAGTCCGTCATCCCAGGCACCCGCGTACCGCGTCGATCAGCCGGTTCGCCCGGGCGTCGCCGTGGCCGATCATCCGGTTGGCGACGTAGGCGAAGCCGACGCCGAACTCGTCGTCACCGAAGGCGAACTGGCCCCCGGCGCCGTCGTTGCCGAAGCTGCGCCCACCGAGCAGCGGACGGAACGCGGGGGAGTCGAGCAGCACGCCGGAGCCCCAGCGGGCGCCCATGTCGAAGCCCAGGAAGCCCGCGCCGGAGGAGACTTCGCGCACCGCGTCGGTGACCGTGTCGGGGGAGAGCAGCCGCTCGCCGCCGTCCAGACCGGTGACCGCCGCCGCGTACAGGCCGGCCAGCCCGGTGGCGGAGGCGACGGCACCCGCTCCGGGCAGCTCGATCGCGTGCAGGGCCGGGTCGTTCCAGCCGTGCGGCACGTCCAGGCCGGGGAAGACCAGTGCGCCGTTCATCGTCACGATCCTGGTGAGCAGGTGTTCCGGGCCGGGCATCGGGCGGCGGCCCTCGGCCTCCACCAGCCGTGCCAGGCGCGGGAGTTCGCTCTCCGGAAGGCCGATCCAGACCGGCAGGCCGAGCGGATCGGCGAGCTCCTTGCGCAGGAACGCGCCGGGGGTCAGACCGGTGATCCGGCGGATCACCTCGCCGACCGCGAAGCCGAACACATGGCCGTGGTACTCGTAGGTCGTGCCCGCCTCCCAGAGCGGTTCCTGGGCCTCGATCGCCCGGATCACCGGCTCCCAGGCGGCGACCTCCTCGAACGGGAGCACCGCGTCCAGCGCCGGCAGGCCGGCCCGGTGGCCGAGGACCATCCGGGTGGTGACGGACTGCTTGCCGTGCCGCGCGAACTCGGGCCAGTAGCGGGCGATCGGCGCGTCCAGGTCGAGTCGGCCCTGCTGGGCGAGCAGGTGCGCACAGATGCTCACCGCGCCCTTGGCGCACGAGAAGACCGGCACCACGGTGTCCTGCGTCCAGGCGCGGCCGGTGCGCTCGTCGGCCGTGCCGCCCCACAGCTCGACCACCTTGCGGCCGCCGGCGTACACCGTGACGGCGGCGCCCAGCTCGGGGAACTCCTCGAAGTTGGCGGCGAAGACGTCCGCGACTGCGCCGTAGTGCTCGTCCGCCCACCCCTGGTACTGCTGCATGGTGCGTGTCTGCCCTTCCCTGGTCAAGATCACCGACCGGTCCACGGTACGGCGTCGGCGCGGCCGCGACGAATGATTTGACCGGGGCTGGGGCGGGTGGGGCGAATGTGACGGTCCGCCATCCCTTCATGCTCTGAGGGGACCTGTTGGTACAGCGGGTGCTGCCCGCCTCCCGCGGTCGGTACTGCGGTGTCGAGGTGCGACGGTGCATCGGTGCAGCGGTGCTCCGGGTCCGCACTATGCTGTCCGGCGGTCCTGGGACCGAAGGGCCGGAGACCGGGGGAGGAACATGAGCGACGACCGTGCCGGGACGGGCTTCGGCGCCCATCCGGCGAAGCCCGGGGCCGCAGGGTTGCCGCAGCAGCGCCGGGGGGTGTGACGGTGCCCGACCACGATGCGCACCCGCTGGGGGAGAAGCCGGGTAGTCAGCGCCAGCAGGTGGAGCGGTTGAAGAAGACGATCGACGAGTCGCACGGCATGTGGGGCGCCGGTGATCTCAAGTACGCCGTCCATGACGCCCTTCAGCTCGCCGCTCCGAAGGGGGACGCGGGCAAGCTCGGCGAACTCGCGGCCGCCTACACCGCGGCGGTCGGGCAGATCGACCAGGTCCAGATGAAGGTGGAACGCGTCGGCTCCCAGCACCTGCCCGACGCCTGGACCGGTCAGGTCGGCGAGAAGGCGGCCGAGGTGGTCAAGGCCTCCGCCGACGACCTGACGCGCTGCCGGGACTCCTTGGACAAGGGGCGGCTGCACCTCGCGACGCTGGCCACCGCGCTGAGCGAGGCGCAGACCCTGCACGGGCAGGGGGCCGCGCCGCTGGGCGAGGCACTGAGCCTGCTGCACGAGATCACCGTCGCCGGCGCGCCGGACCTCGTCCACTGGGACGACGACACCATGCACAGCGCGCACGCGAAGGCGAAGGACGGCATCAAGTCGATCTTCGACGCGGCGGTGAAGGCGGAGACCGCCGGCCGCGCGGCCGCCCGCGAGCTGAACGCGCTGGCGGGCAAGGCACTCGCGGGCAAGTTCACGAACAAGGGCCTGGGCGCGGCGGACAAGCTGGTGCTCGTCGACGCCGCCGTGGACGGCAGGCGGGAGTACGGCGGCATCCTGACCGAGGCCGACGTGACCCGGGCCGCCCAGGTCATGGACGGGATGAGCGAAGCCGACCGGGCCCGCTTCGACCGGCTGCTGGCCGGCAGCAAGTCCCCGGAGGAGCGCGCCTACCTGATGAAGGCGCTGGCCGCCGGGCACGGCTACGACGAGGTCAAGGCCTTCGGCGACCTGATCCACGAGCACGGCGACGACCCCGCCTGGCTGGCCGAGCGGATCTCCCCGGTGCAACTCGACGCGGCCTCCCCGGACTTCGCACCGACGGGCTACCAGGGCGTCAGGTGGGACCAGGGCAACCGCGGGACCTGCGTGCCCGCGTCGACGGTGACCGCCCGGGCGATGGTCGATCCGCTGTTCGCCTTCCAGCTCACCACCGGCGGCCACCCCGGTGACCCGAAGTTCGACAACGGCAAGGCCGCGTACGAGCGTTGGCTGTCGGAGACGGACCGCGTCCACGACAAGCGCGGTTGGTGGCACAAGTGGACCGACGGCATGCTGGACTACGAGTCCAAGGACGTCGCCGACGACGAGATCGGCGCGCACACCGGCGCCGGCTACAAGAACGTCGACCTCGACAGCCGGGACCAGCGCCAGAACGCGCTGGCCGAGATCGAGCGGAAGGTCGACGAGGGCAAGCCCGTGCCGATCTCGGTGGACAGCGGCCACTGGTACCAGTCCGGCAGCCACCAGATGGTGATCATCGCGCACCGCGGTGACCTGCTGGAGCTCTACAATCCGTGGGGCGCCACGGTCTGGGTCAGCGAGAGCGACTTCGTCGACAACCACATGCAGGGCGCGTCCGACGACCGGTTCCCGGCCGTGTCAAGCGTCCGAATGCCCAAGTGAGGCCCGAAGTGACCACCCCGCAGCCCCGGAGCGGCCGCGTGACGCGCCGCCGGATCCTCCTCGCCCTGACCGCGGTGCTGGCCGTCGCGATCACCGTGGGTGCGGTGGTCGTGCACCGGATGACCACCGGCAGGCTCGACCACGGCACGGTGTTCGGCGCGACCTCGGACCGGCTCACCGTCAGGCCCGGCGAACTCTTCTCCATCGAGGTGTTCGGGTACCAGGGGTCGCGCGACGCCTGGGCGGTGTCCGACCCCGGTCCCGACCCGGCGGTCGTGCGGGCGTCCGGGGACGAGTACGTCGACAATGTCGGCATCGAGGACCTGGCCGCCCACGTCTTCGTCGGTTCCCTCGGCTCGGGCGGCCACTACTACTTCACGTTCCGCGCCCAGAACCCGGGCCGGACCACCGTCACGCTGCACGACGGGGCTCCCGGCCACGGGGGCGGGAAGTTCGCCCACGGTTCCGACCGGGCCGAACGGCAGTTCACCGTCGACGTCCGCTGAGCCTCCTCCTCCGGTTGGGGACGGCTAGCGGAGCGCGGGTGTGGGCAGGCTCGGTCGGAACGTCCGCACACGCTGCACCGGACGGCACGAGCCGCACCGGACGAAGGAGCCCAGGATGACCGCAGTGCACGAATCCGTCCTCGACGCGATCGGCGGGACGCCGCTGTTCCGGCTCGCCCGGCTCGGTGCCGGCCTCGCCGCGCCGGTGTACGCCAAGGCCGAGTTCCTCAACATCGGCGGCAGCGTCAAGGACCGCGCCGCGCTGTCCATGATCCTCGCCGCCGAGCGGGACGGGCTGCTGAAGCCGGGCGGGACGGTCATCGAGGCGACCTCCGGCAACACCGGCATCGGCCTGGCCGTCGTCGGACGGCAGCGCGGGTACCGGGTGATCGCCGGGGTGTCGGACAGGTCGGCCGCCGAGAAGTCGGACATCCTGCGGGCGTACGGCGCGGAGGTGGTGCTCGCCCCGACCGCCCTGCCGCGGGAGAACCCGCGGCACCTGTTCAACGTGGTGCAGCGGCTCGCCGAGGAGATCCCCGGTGCCTGGCTCGCCAACCAGTACGACAACCCGGCCAATCCCGATGCCCATGTCCGGACCACCGGCCCCGAGGTCTGGGAGCAGACCGGCGGCCGGGTGACCCACTTCGTGGCGGGCGTCGGCACCGGCGGCACCGTCACCGGCACCGGCGGGTACCTGAAGCAGGTGTCCGGTGGCACGGTGACCGTCGTCGGCGCGGATCCGGAGTCCTCCTCGTACGGGGGCGGGGACGGCAGCCCCTGGTACGTCGAGAGCATCGGGCACTTCCTGCACCCCGATACGGTCGAGGACCGCTTGCCGCAGGCCTACCGCCCGGAGGTGGTCGACTCCTTCGAGCGGATCCCGGACCGCGAGTCGCTGCTGACGGCGCGCCGGCTCGCCCGGGAGGAGGGCATCCTGGCCGGCCCGTCCTCGGGTGCTGCGGTGGCGGCGGCGCTGCGGGTGGCGCGGCGGCTGGGCCCGGACGACCTGGTGGTCGTGCTGCTGCCGGACTCGGGCCGCTCGTACCTGTCGAAGGTGCACAGCGACGCGTGGATGCGGGAGTGGGGCTTCCTGGAGGAGCCGGGGGAGACCGCGGTGCGGGAGGCGCTGGCGGCGGCCGGCCCGCTGGTGGCGGTGCCCGCCGACGCGACGGTCGGCGGGGCGGTGGAGGCGCTGCGCGACGTGCCGGGCGGCGTGGCCCCGGCGGTGCTGGCGCGGGCGGCGCGCCCGTACGGGGTGAGCGCGACCGAGGTGGTGGGCTCGGTGTCGCGGGAGGTGCTGGTGGCGGCGCTCGCGGACGGCGGCGCGAAGCCGGGCGATCCGCTGGGCGGGCTGCTCGGCCCGGCGCTGCCGACCGTGGGCGTCGGGCAGTCGGCGGCCGAGGCGCGGGCGGCACTGGCGGGCGGGCACCCGGCCGTCCTGGTGCTGGTGGACGGGCGGGTGGCCGGGCTGCTGCCGGGCGGGGCGGTTACGACCTGACGGACCGTCAGGAGTTCTATGTGGGGGCCAGGATGGCGGAGATCACCCGGTCCAGGGTGCGGTCGAAGGCCTTGTCCGGATCGGCCGGTGGGCCGGCGGTGGCGAACGCCTGGGCCAGGTGCGGGAAGTCGCCGCTCGCTGCCGCCTGGCCGAGGTAACCGACCAGCTCCGCCTGCCACTTGGCGCCCGCGGCCGCCGTCTGTTCGTACTGGGCGAACTGGGTGATGAACCCGTTGAACAGCGCCATCGCCTCCATCCGGGCCCCGCCGCCCAGGCCGGTGGGGGCGGTGACGGCCAGGAAGTGGTCGGTGTAGCGCAGCGCGTTGGGGCCCAGGCTGGGGCGGGCCAGCAGCAGTGCGGGCAGCCAGGGGTGGCGGCGGCAGATGCCGAGCTGCTGATGGGCGAGGTCGGCGAGGTCGGCCCGGACGTCGCCGCTCGGCGCGGGTGGCAGTCGGTACTCGCCGGTGACCGCGTCGAGCATCAGGTCGAGCAGGTGCTCCTTCTTCGGCACGTAGTTGTAGAGCGACATGGTGCCCGCGCCGAGCGCCGCCGCGACCCGGCGCATGGAGACCGCGTCCAGGCCCTCGGCGTCGGCGATCCCGATGGCCGCGGCGGCGATCGAGTCACGGCTGTGCGCCGGGCGCGGGCCGCGGCCGGTGCGCTCGGGGCGCAGCCAGATCAGCTCGGGCGCCTCGGGGGGAGTGGGCCTGCCCGGCTGCTGTGGCGCGTCGGGGCTCTTGTGGCTCTCGGAGCCGGTGGGGGGCTTGCTGGACGGCACTGGAAGATCACCTCGCGCTCCCATCTTAGATACGTACGGCGTACGTAGTACGATGGCGTCCGCACGCGCTTCTACGTACGCTGTACCTAGAGAAGGGGCAGAGCCATGTCCGACACCAACCGGCCCGCCATCGAGATGGCGGGCGTGGAGAAACACTTCGGTGCCACCCGGGCCCTGCGCGGCCTCGACCTCAGCGTCCCGGCCGGCACCGTGTGCGGCCTCCTCGGCCCCAACGGCGCCGGCAAGAGCACCGCCGTCCGCGTCCTCGCCACCCTGGTCGCCCCCGACCGGGGCACCGCCCGCGTGGCCGGGCACGACGTCGTCCGCGCCGCCGAGGACGTCCGGCGCTCCATCGGCCTCGCCGGGCAGCACGCGGCCGTCGACGAGGGCATCACCGGCCGCGACAACCTCCACCTGCTCGGCCGGCTGCACCGCCTCGGCGCCCGCCGGGCCCGGGCGCGCGCCGACGAGCTGCTCACCCGCTTCGACCTCGACGAGGCTGCCGACCGGCTGGTGCGCACCTACTCCGGCGGCATGCGGCGGCGCCTCGACCTCATCGCCAGCCTCGTCACCAGCCCGCCCGTGCTCTTCCTGGACGAGCCGACCACCGGGCTCGACCCGCGCAGCCGCCAGGAGATCTGGGACACCGTCAAGGAGCTGGCCGACGACGGCACCACGGTGCTGCTCACCACGCAGTACCTGGAGGAGGCCGACCGGCTCGCCGACGACATCGTGGTCGTCGACCACGGCGCCGCGATCGCCACCGGGCCGCCGGACCGGCTCAAGGCGGCGATCGGCAGCCAGGTCTCCGTCACCCTGGCCGATCCGGTTCAACTCGCCCACACCGCCGTGGTGCTGTCCGCGCTGACCGGGGGTGATGCGCAGGTGGACGTGGCCGAGCGGACCGTCACGGTGCTGACGGCCCCGAGCGTGTCCGTCCTGCTGCCCTCGCTGGTACGGGAGTTGGACGGTGCGGGGGTCGTCGCCGAGGATGTCGCGGTGCGGGCGCCGTCGCTGGACGACGTCTTCCTGGCGCTGACGGACCGGGCGGCCGCGCAGTCCGTCGGGGGTGCGCAGGCCGCCGCGGCCGGGCAGTCCGTCGGGGGTGCGCAGTCGGTCGAGGGTGCGCAGGCCGCCGAGGCCGGGAGGGCCGCCTGATGGCCACCGTCGCGTACCCCGCTCCGCGCCCGTCCAACGTCGCCCGGCTGGTCTCCGACACCTGGACGTCCATGCTGCGTATCCTGCTCAACTACCGTCACTCGCCAGGCCTGTTGGCCGCCTCGCTGGGCGTGCCGGTGATCATGGTGGTGGTCTTCGGATACGTCTTCGGCAGCGCCATGCAGGTGCCGGGCGGCGGTGACTACCGGGAGTTCCTGATGCCCGGACTGTTCGCCATGGTCGCCACCAACGGCGTCATGCCCACCATGGTCGGCGCCGCCCGCGACGTCGGGCGCGGCGTCACCGACCGGCTGCGCTCCATGCCCGTCTCGCGCACCGGTCTGCTGCTCGGACAGACCCTCGCCGACCTGCTGGTCAGCGTGGCCGTCCTGGCCCTGATGGCGCTGGTCGGACTCGCCGCCGGCTGGCGCGCCCGGCACGGACTCGCCGACACCGCAGGGGCGTTCGCGTTGCTGCTGCTCTTCCGGTTCGTGATGACCTGGGTCGGCACGCTGCTCGGCCTCATCGTCGGAGAGGAGGAGGCCGCCGGCCAACTCGCGGTCGCGGTGTTCCCGGTGGCGATGGTCACCAACGCCTACGTGCCGACCCTCGGCATGCCCGGCTGGCTGCGCGCCGTCGCCGACTGGAACCCGATCAGCTCCGTCGTGCAGGCCTGCCGGGAGCTCTTCGGCAACCCCTCGGCGCCCGGCACCGCCTGGCCGATGCAGCACCCCGCGCTCGCCGCGCTGCTCTGGAGCGCGGTGCTGCTCGCGCTCTGCATGCCGCTCGCGGTACGGAAGTTCGCCACCCACGGGCGGTGACCAGGGGGCTCCGGCACGCCTGTGGAATGTACTGGACAGCGGGGCCGGTGTGGTCTTGGGTGGGGCGCCATGGAGTACACCCACCTCGGCCGCACCGGCCTGACCGTCTCCCGCCTCTGCCTCGGCACCATGAACTTCGGCCCGCACACCGAAGAGGCCGACGCCCACCGCCTCATGGACACCGCCCACGAACGCGGCATCAACTTCTTCGACACCGCCAACGCCTACGGCCGTGACAGCGAGGGCAACCTCAAGGGCCGCACCGAGGAGATCATCGGCCGCTGGTTCGCCCAGGGCGGCGGCCGCCGCGAGCGCACCGTCCTCGCCACCAAGGCCTACGCCGACATGGGCGACTGGCCCAACGAGGGCAAGCTCTCCGCGCTGGCCATCCGCCGGGCCGTCGAGGCCAGCCTCCGCCGGCTGCAGACCGACCACATCGACCTCTACCAGATGCACCACATCGACCGGGCCACGCCCTGGGAGGAGATCTGGCAGGCGATGGAGGTCCTGGTCGCCCAGGGCAAGATCATCTATGTCGGCTCCAGCAACTTCGCGGGCTGGCACATCGCCCAGGCCCAGGAGGCCGCCCGCTCCCGCCACTTCCTCGGCCTGGTCAGCGAGCAGTCCCTCTACAACCTGCTCGACCGCACGATCGAGCTGGAGGTCATCCCCGCCCTCCAGCACTACGGCCTCGGCCTCATCCCGTGGTCCCCGCTGCGCAGCGGCCTGCTCGGCGGCGTCCTCCGCAAGGAGCGCGAGGGCACCCGCGGCCGCAGCGCCATGGGGTACGCGAGCGAGCTCCTCACCAAACACCGCGACCGCATCCAGGCCTACGAGGACTTCGCCGACGAACTCGGCACCGACCCCGCCGACCTCGCCCTGGCCTGGCTCCTCTCCCGCCCCGCCGTCACCGCCCCCATCATCGGCCCCCGCACCGCGGCCCAGCTCGACACCGCCCTGGCCGCGCTCGACCTCACGCTCGACCGGAAGACCCTGGACCGCCTCGACGAGCTCTTCCCGGGCCACCAGCCCGCCCCGGAGGACTACGCCTGGTGACCCCCGCGCACCCTGCCGGGGCCCGGTGCGCGTCCGGGCCCCGGCAGGGTGCGAGTGAGGCGGTGGACGGGCGGGCCGGCGGGGTCGGCCGTACGGGGGTGGGTGCCGGTCGGCTGTGGTAGCAAGGCAGGCATGAGGGAGACGCGGGAGCGGGGGGCGTACCACCACGGGGCGTTGCCGGAGGCGCTGGTGGCGGCGGCGTTCGAGGTGCTGGACGAGCAGGGGCAGGAGAAGGTGAGTGTGCGGGAGGTGGCGCGGCGGGCGGGGGTGTCGGCGGGCGCGCCGTTCCGGCACTTCGCCGACCGGCAGGCGTTGTTGACCGCGTTGGCGGACCGCGTGCTGGCGGACTTCGTGCGCTGGCAGGAGGTGCAGGTGGCGGCCGCCGGACCGGACGGGGGGTCGGTGATGCGGGCGACCGGCCTGGGATTCGTCCGCTACGCGGTGCGGCACCCGCGGCGGTTCGAACTGGTGCGCTCGCGGGTGTTCACCGCCTCGCGGGAACCGGAGCTGCGCGAGCAACTGGACGGGATCGACCAGGCGTTGACGGATGTGATCGTCGCGGACCAGGAGGCCGGCCGGCTGCGCCCCGGGGATCCGGCGCTGGTCGGCCTGGCCGGGCAGGCGCTGGTGTACGGGCTGGCGCAGATGATCGTGGACGGCTACCTGCCGGCGGAGAAGGCGGAGGAGCTGGCCGCGCAGGTGCTCGACACCTTCGGCCAGGGTGTCGCCAACCGGCCTGCGCAGTAGTCGATTTGTGGCTGTGGCGAGCATTGACCGGGTCGTCGCGCGCTGATGTAATCGCTGATTACATGGGTTCGGTTCGGTTCGGCTGCGGCGCGGGGAGGCCGGGATGTCCACGGGGTCGACGGGCTCGACTGGCTCGACGGAGGAGACAGGACCGACGCGGAAGACCGCGAAAGCCGCGGCGACCGCGGCGACCGCGGCGACCGGGGCGACCGGAAAGGCCGGGGCCGCTGGATCGGCCGGTTCGCTGTTCGCCAAGCCGCTGCGGGGCTACACCACCGCCGGCGCCACCGGCGACACCGTGGTGCTGCTCATCGGCATGCGGATCAACCGGTTCTGGGCCGTGCACCACTGGGGCCCGGTGATGTTCGCGATGTTCCGGATGCTGTACGAGCTGCGCCGCGGTTCCGAGCGCGGCGCCGAACGCGGGCTCCTCGGCCGCATCCTGCTCACCGCCTCGCCGCGCACCTACTACGTCGTCCAGTACTGGGAGTCGAAGGAGAAGCTGTACGGCTACGCGAGCGCGCCGGACGGCTTCCACCACACCGTGTGGGGCATCGCCAACCGCAAGCTGCGCGAGGGCAAGGCGCGCGGTCACGTCGGGCTCTGGCACGAGACGTACATCGTGCCCGAGGGCGGGTACGAGTCGATCTACTTCGACATGCCGCCCTTCGGCCTGGCCGGGGCCACCGGCGCGCTCCCGGTGGAGCAGCGCGGACGGCACGCGGCGCAGCGGCTGGCCTACCGGTCGAGCGAGACCGGCGGGGCGGGGGACACCGCCGGTGCCGGGAAGCGGCTCGGGGACGCGGCGGTCGGGGACGGCGCGACGGGCGCGTAGGTGGCGGTGGTCGGAGAGTCGGGCGAGTCCGGTCCCATGGCGACCGCCAGGTAGATCCACGGCGCGACGACGATCAGCGCGCCCGCCGCCAGCACGGCCAGTACTCCCAGGACGACCTTCATCGCCGCTGCCTCCCACGTCCTCGGCTGTCCTTGTCCACGACGGGACCCGCGTCCACGGCGGGCCCGTGTCCACGGCGGGGCCACGTCGTGGTCGCGCCGCGACGACGCTACGGAAAGCCGCAGGTCGGACGCCTGAGTACGGGTACTCAAGAGTGTCGTGAGTCGGTCGGTCGGTCCGGCGTGAGAGCGTCGGGGGATGGTGGATCAGGGCAGCGCCGCGAGGCCGGCGCGGGTGGTGCACGAGGTGCCGTACCGGGCGCAGTGGGAGTCGCCCGAGCTCGTGCGGGAGATCGTCGACGGGCGGCTGGACGCGTCCGCGGACCCGCGTTGGGGGCAGTCCGGGGCGGCCGGCCCGGAGGAGTACGCGTGGTGGTCGTGGCGGCTGTGCGGGGTGGCCTGCCTGCGGATGGCGCTGGAGCACTGGTGGGGCGTGACGCCGACCGCGATGGCGCTCGCCGGTGAGTGCGTGGCGGCCGGCGCGTACGTGCGGGACGGCGACAGCCTGCACGGCCTGGTCCACGCACCGTTCGCCGACTACGTCCGGCGGCGGTGGGGACTGGCTGCGCAGGAACGGGAGTTGACGCCCGAGGAGGTGTCGGCCGAGGTGGCCGGCGGGCGGCTGGTGATGGTGTCGGTGCACCCGTCGATCCGGGAGCCGGCCGGGCCGGAGCCGGTGCGGCGCGGCGGGCACCTGGTGCTGGCGGTCGGCGCCACGGACACGGCGCTGCTGATTCACAACCCGTCCGGTTTCCCGGGGGAGTCGCAGGCCTTCGCGCGCGTGCCGTGGCGGTCGTTCGGGGCGTTCTACGCCGGGCGGGGGATCGTGCTGGGGCCGCCCGAGGTCCGCGCGCCGTAGCAGCCCCGCGGGCGGCAGCGGCTCGGCAGGCGGCAGCCGCTCGGCAGACCGAAAGCAAATGCCGACTGCCACGGGCTGCCGACCGCCACGGGCCGGCGGCCGGCCTACACGCTGTCCGGCAGCCCCGCCGGGTTGACCGGCAACTGGCTGCGACACAGCGCCGAAATCGGCTTCAACGCCGCTGCCAGCCGGTCGAGTTCGGCGCGCGGGTAGTCCTCCCACACCCGGGTGGCGGCCAGGTCGGTGGCCGCCTCCAGAGCCTGGTGCCGGATCCGGCCGAGCTCGGTCACCGAGCCCTCCGCCGTCAGCCAGCCGCGTTCGACCAGGCGCCCGGCGGCGGCCTCCCACTCGGCGTCCGTCCACCCGCGCAGCGGCTGGATCATCTCGCGCCGCATGTCCATCGCGCAGCGGACCACCAGGGCCTCGCAGCCGTCCAGCCCGGCCGCCACCAGCGCGGCCACGTGGCCGTCCCCGCGGTGCTCGCGCATCACGGTGGCGGCCTGCCAGAGCCGCTCGTACAGGCCGGTCGGCCGGGGGAGCACGGCGTTGGCGGCGGCCAGCACCCGGCCGGCGCAGTCCAGCCGGGACGCGGCCTGCTCCAGGGTCTCGGCGACCAGCTCGACCTGGTCCGGGTCCACGTGCTCCAGCAGCCGGGCCAGCGTCGCCGCCGAACCCTTCAGCCGCGCCACCAGAGCCTCCTCCGGGCTCGCGTGCGTCCACACCTCCGGCAGGGCGCGCTCGACCATCGCCGGGGAGAAGTTGAAGAACGCGGCGACCACCGGCGCCGCGTCCACCGCGCCGAGCGGGGCCGAGCGGCTCGCGAAGTAGCCGTGCAGGCGGCCGTGCAGCCCGGCCTCCTCGAAGGCGGTGCGCCCCTCGGGCAGGAAGTAGGTGACGGCGTGCACCGGCTCGAAGAGCCACCACAGCGCGCGGGCGGGGTGGACGAGATCGGTCATCGGGAGACCTTCCTCGGACGGAGCTCCGGGTGGGAGCGGGAGCTCGACTGGTCGGGACGGCCCGGCAGGTGCCGTGACGGCCGCTGGCGCGGACCGCACGGGCGGGCGCGTGGACCGCTTCCAGGGCTGATGACCATCGCGGCGGCCCCGGTAACCCCGGGCGGGGTGTGATGACGGTCACGCACGGGAGGCGGTGTGCGGCCGGTGGCCGCGCGGCACGAGATGATGGGGCGAGGTGCCCGTTCCCGGGGCGCCCCAGCCCTCATGTGAAGGTAGTCGGTCATGGCCCAGATCAACCCCAGCATCCTGTCCGCGGACTTCGCCCGGCTCGCCGACGAGGCCGAGGCCGTCCGGGGTTCCGACTGGCTGCACGTGGACGTCATGGACAACCACTTCGTGCCCAACCTGACCCTGGGCGTCCCGATCGTCGAGTCGCTCGCCCGCGCCACCGACATCCCGCTGGACTGCCACCTGATGATCGAGGACCCGGACCGCTGGGCCCCCCAGTACGTCGAGGCCGGCGCCGGTTCCGTCACCTTCCACGTCGAGGCCGCCGCCGCGCCCGTCCGGCTCGCCCGCGAGATCCGTGCCAAGGGCGCCCGGGCGTCGATGGCGCTCAAGCCCGGCACGCCGATCGAGCCGTACGAGGACCTGCTGCCCGAGCTCGACATGGTGCTGATCATGACCGTCGAGCCCGGCTTCGGCGGCCAGGCGTTCCTCGACATCATGCTGCCGAAGATCCGCCGCACCCGGGAGCTGATCGCCAAGCACGACCTGGAGCTGTGGCTGCAGGTGGACGGCGGCGTCGCCGCCGGCACCATCGAGCGCTGCGCCGAGGCCGGCGCGGACGTCTTCGTGGCCGGCTCGGCCGTGTACGGGGCGGAGGACCCGGCGGAGGCGGTCCGCAAGCTGCGGGGGTTCGCCGACAAGGCCTCGGCGGACGCCTGGTGGGCCTGCGCGCACTGAGCCGCCGCAGCTCACGAGGGGCGCCGGGGCACCGGGTCGCCGACCGCCGGATGGCCGGGTGCGGGTGGAGGAACGTCGGACCGTGATGGATGATCGGTGACGACGGACCCCTCTCCGCCCGGCCTCCCTCGTACGGTGGTGGAACCGCGATGAGCAACCTCGACCTCAAGCCAACCCCGACCGCCTGCGGCCGCGAGGCCAGTACCGGGCCGGTGAAGGACCTGCTGACGGCCCGTCAAGTCCCGCTCGGCGGAAGCACGGTGGTGCGACGCCTGCTCCCCAACCTCGGCCGCCGGATGGTCGGCGCCTGGTGCTTCGTCGACCACTACGGACCCGACGACATCGCCGACGAGCCCGGTATGCAGGTCCCGCCGCACCCGCACATGGGCCTGCAGACGGTCAGCTGGCTGCACCAGGGCGAGGTGCTGCACCGCGACAGCCTCGGCAGCCTGCAGACCGTCCGCCCGTACGAACTGGGCCTGATGACCTCCGGCCGGGCGATCTCCCACTCCGAGGAGTCCCCGCGCCCGCACGCCCGCTACCTGCACGGTGCCCAGCTCTGGGTCGCCCTCCCGGAGGCCCGCCGGCACACCGCCCCGGCCTTCGAGCACCACCCGGACCTGCCCGTCGTCACCGCCCCGGGCCTGCGCGCCACCGTCATCCTCGGCACCCTCGACACCGCCACCTCGCCGGGCACCACCCACACCCCCCTCGTCGGCGCCGACCTCGCCCTCGCCGGGGGCGCGGACCTCCGCCTCCCCCTCGTCCCCGACTTCGAGTACGCCGTCCTCGCGATGTCCGGCCACGTCGACGTCGACGGCGTCCCCGTCGAACCCGGCTCCATGCTCTACCTCGGCTGCGGCCGCCCCGACCTCCCCCTCCACGCCCGCACCGACGCCGCCGTCCTCCTCCTCGGCGGGGAACCCTTCGACGAGAAGATCGTCATGTGGTGGAACTTCATCGGCCGCTCCACCGAGGACATCGCCCAGGCTCGCACCGACTGGATGGCCGGCACCCGCTTCGGCGATGTCCACGGCTACGCCGGCGACCGCCTCCCCGCCCCGGAGCTGCCCGCCACGCCTCTCAAGCCCCGTGGCCGCGAGCGCTGACCCTCGTGCCCGCTCGGCCGCCGTCGTGCCGCGGCAGTTGCGACCCCGCTGTTGAAGGAGGAGGAGCCGCGGTCGGTGGGGCCGGTTCGCCCGGTGCGGTTCCGGTGGCCGGGCCAGGGCGGCGGGGTGAACGGGGGTGGGGGTCCTTGTCGCAGAGTTGTGACAGATCGGTACCGGATCTCTTACGGGTTCCTCATGACGTGCACGTAGGGTCCTTGTCCATGGCACAGGAGCGGGCGGGGGCGGGCATGCGGAAGTTCGGGCACGGGTTGCGGCTGATCGGGATCAGTGTGGTCGCGGGTGTGGTGGCGGCGGGGATCGCCCTGCCGGCCGTGGCGGCGGCCGGGCTGGGGGCCCAGTCGGCGGCGGACGACTTCCAGAGCCTGCCCGACGACTTCAAGACGCCGGCGCTGTCGCAGGCCTCGACGATCCTCGACGCCCAGGGCGGCACGATCGCCACCGTGTACGACCGTGACCGCACCGTGGTCCCGGCGGACCAGATATCCCCGCTGGTGAAGACCGCGCTGGTGGACATCGAGGACAACCGCTTCTACGAGCACGGCGCGATCGACCTCAAGGGCGTGCTGCGGGCCCTGGACAAGAACGCCTCCTCCGGCACCACGGCGCAGGGCGCGTCCACGCTGACCCAGCAGTACGTGAAGAACGTGTTCGTCGACGAGGCGGGCGACGACCCGCAGAAGGTCCAGGAGGCGCAGCGGCAGACCGTCGGCCGCAAGATCCAGGAGCTGAAGTACGCGATCAAGCTTGAGGAGACCCTGAGCAAGGACCAGATCCTCACCAACTACCTGAACATCACCTTCTTCGGGGAGAAGGCCTACGGCATCGAGTCGGCCGCGCGGCGCTACTTCGGCGTGCACGCCAAGGACCTCACCCTGCCGCAGGCCGCGATGCTGGCCGGTCTGGAGCAGTCGCCCACCAACTACGACCCGGTGGTCAACCCGACCGCGGCCAAGGACCGGCGGGACACGGTGCTCCGGAAGATGGCCGAGTACGGGCACATCACCAAGGAGCAGGCGCAGCAGGCGATCGCGACTCCGCTGGGGCTCAACGTCCAGGCGCCGCAGCAGGGTTGCATCCTGGCCAAGCAGGGCGAGGGCTTCTTCTGCGACTACGTGCGCAAGGTGGTGCTCACCGACCCGGCGTTCGGGAAGTCGGCGGCCGAGCGGCAGGCGGTGTGGAAGCGCGGGGGGCTGCAGATCCACACCACGCTCGATCCCAAGGCGCAGGCGGCGCTGTACACCTCGGTCACCGGGCACGTGAACGCCGGGGACCAGGCGGCGACCGCGATGAGCATCGTCGAGCCGGGCACCGGCAAGATCCTCGCGATGGGGCAGAGCCGTCCGTACGGCGTCGACGACAAGCAGCACCAGACCCAGATCAACTACAACGCCACCAAGGCCATGGGCGGCGGGCTGGGCTTCCCGACCGGTTCGACGTTCAAGCCGATCGTCGCGGCGGCGGCCCTGGAGAACGGCCTGACGCCGGCCCAGAGCTACACCACCGACTACAGCATCCCGTGGCCGGCGATGAAGGACTGCTCGGGCGCGAAGTTCCCGTCGTCCGGGCAGGTGCACAACGACAGCCCGACCCTCACCGGCCAGTTCACCATGAAGACGGCCATGGCGCAGTCGGTCAACACCTACTTCGCGAAGCTGGAGGCCGACACCGGGCTCTGCAACGTCGCGCAGATGACCAACAAGCTCGGCATCACCGAGCAGGCGGGCGGCGAGAAGCTCCAGGTGGTGCCGTCGATGACGCTCGGCAGCAACGACCTGACCCCGCTGGCGATGGCGGGCGTCTACGCGGCCTTCGCCGCCCACGGCACCTACTGCGCGCCGACCGCGCTCACCTCGGTGACCGGCCCCGACGGCAAGCAGCTGGCGGTGCCGCAGGCGAACTGCTCGTCCGTGATGTCCGCCGACACCGCGGACACCGTCACCGCGATGCTCAAGGGCGTCGTGGACGACGGCACCGGGAAGATGGCCGGCCTCACCGGCCGCGACAGCGCGGGCAAGACCGGCACCACCAACGAGAGCCGCCAGGTCTGGTTCGTCGGCTACACCCCGGAGATGGCCGGCGCCACCGTCGTCAGCGACACCGACAACCCGAAGCCGCTGGACGGCCAGAAGATCGGCGGCAAGGTGATCGACCAGGCCTTCGGCGGCACCCTGGCGGGCCCGATCTGGCGCGACGCGATGGACGGCGCCCTGGACGGCACCCGGGCCGGCACCTTCCCCTCGGTCCAGCTGCCGTAACGGTCCGTCATTCCGGCGAAGGCCGTCGACCCACTCGACCCCACGGGGCGGGTGGGTCGACGGCCTTCGCCGTTCTGCCGCCGTACCTCACTGAACAGCGCGGATGGCGCCGGTAGAGGTGCGAGCACCGAAAGGACACACACGCCCACAAGCCGCCCGGACATCGAGTCGATGGCGTCGGTTCTCCGCGGCGGTCACTGACGGTCGTGGCGGGTGCGGATCCGCAAACCTTTCCGCGGCGTGACCTTCCCCACGTGGGGATGGGCAGTTCGTCCGCCTTTAATCGGACTGATCCACTCCGGATGATGTGCCAGCAGGGCGGGATTTCTCATGCTTTTCTGATGGAACGTTGACAGTTCTTTCATCTGTCCGTGAAGATCCGCTCCACACTTCGCCCACATACCGGAAGTCGGAGCTTACGCACAGTGAGAACAGCAGCAAGACGGTCGGGCAGCCTGCTCGCCGCGGCACTCGCCGCGGTCGCGCTGGCCGCGACCGCGGTGGTGCCGGCCGCCGCCGCCCCCGGCGGGACACCCCCGCCCGGCGCGGCGGGGGTGCGGGACGACGCCGAGACCCAGGCGGTCCACGAGGCCGCCCGCACCGGCAGGCCGGTGGAGGTGCTCGCCAAGCGCAGCGAGACCAGCGACACCGTTGCCCAGCCCGACGGCAAGCTGAAGACCACCACCTACGTCCAGCCCCAGCGGGTGCGCAGGAACGGCGCCTGGGTGGACCTCGACCCGACGCTGCAGACGCTGCCCGGCGGCACCGTCGCCCCCAAGGGGTCCACCGCGGACCTGCGGTTCTCCGGCGGCGGCAGCGCGCCGCTGGTCACAATGGCCCGCGCCGGCAAGGAGCTGAAGCTCAGCTGGCCGAAGCCGCTGCCCAAGCCGACGGTCAAGGGTGCGACCGCCGAGTACCCGTCGATCCTGCCGGACGTGGACCTGCGACTCTCCGCCACCAAGACCGGGTTCACCCAGGTCATCGTGGTGCACACGGCCGAGGCCGCGAAGAACCCCGAGCTGGACCGGCTCCGACTCGGACTCCAGGGCGACGGCCTGACCTTCAGCCAGGAGGCGGACGGCACCCTCAAGGCCAAGGACCCGGCCGGTGGCGGCACCGTCTTCGAGGCGCCCGTCCCGGTGATGTGGGACTCCTCCAAGCCGGCCGCGGCCCCGGCGCAGAGCGCGCCCCCCGCGGCCCCGGCGCAGAGCGCCCCCGCCGCCGCCCCGAAGGCCCTCAAGGCCGCCCCGCAGGCTGCGCCACAGGCCGAGGCCCCCGCCGCCGCTCCCGCGCAGAACGCCGCCGCTCCCGCGCAGAGCGCCCCCGAAGCCGGCTACGGCGACCTGCCCGGCGAGGGCGCCAAGATGACCCGCCTCAAGGTCGAGCTGCCCAAGGACGGCCTGCTGCTCTCGCCCGACCAGGGCATGCTGGACGCCCCGGACACGGTCTACCCGGTGATGATCGACCCGGCGTGGAACACCCCGCACGCGGGCGACTGGGCGGGTGTCTCGCGCACCTACCCGAACCAGGCGTACTGGCACTTCACGTACAACAGCAACTACGTCCACGACTGGGGCGTCGGCTACTGCGGCGACACCTCGCGGTGCGCGCCGACCGACGTGAAGCGGGCGTTCTTCCAGATGTCGAACCCGTTCGTCGGCAAGCAGATCCTCAGTGCCACCTTCGGCACCTACGAGAGCTGGTCGTACTCCTGCGACTCCCGGCCCGTCGAGCTCTGGAACACCGGCTACATCTCTCCCAGCCTGAACTGGAACGCCCAGAACGCCTCCGGTTTCTGGGGCCGCTACCTGCAGACCATCAACACCGCGAAGGGCTGGAGCAGCAGTTGCCCCGGCGGCTGGCTGGAGTACGGCGAGGACGGCGCGGTGCGCAACCTCGTCCAGGACGCGGCCAACTGGGGCTGGCCGACCATCAGCTTCGGCCTGAAGGCTCAGAACGAGGGCGACACCCTCGCCTGGAAGCGGTTCACCGACGACGCGTACCTGTCGGTGTACTACAACCTGCGGCCCAACCAGATCCCGATGTCCGACATGACGATGTCGCCGGGCTCGGTGTGCCAGTACCCGGGCATCAAGATCAACAAGATGCCGCAGGTCACCACCCGGGCCAGTGACCCGGACGGCGAGGCGATCGGCGTCCAGTTCGCGGTCGGCTGGGACGACGGCACCGGCCTGCGCCGCCGCTGGTGGTCCACCGGTTCGGAGGACGCCGCCCCGGCGGGCAACACCTTCAAGGGCTCCGGCTCGATGTTCTCCTGGCCGCTGCCGACGAGCCTGCCGCAGAACATCCAGCTCGACTGGGAGGCCCGCGCCTGGGACGGAGCGCAGTGGGGGCCGTGGTCCTCCGACGGCGACCCGACGGGCTGCTACTTCGTCGTCGACACCTCCGCGCCGGACGGCCCGGCGATCACCTCGGACGCCTACCCGGGTTCCAAGGACGCCACCGCGGCGCTGCCGTGGACCGACGGCGTCGGCAAGAACGGCCTGTTCACCCTCAAGTCGGCCGCCACCGACGTGGTCAAGTACCAGTGGGGCATCGACACTTCGCCGTCCGCGGCGAACGAGGTGGCGACCAGTGGCGGCGCCGGGCAGGCCGTCCGCGTCCAGCCGCAGACCGCCGGCGCGCACTTCCTCTCCGCCAGGGCGATCGACGGCGCGGGCAACGCCTCGCAGCCCGAGACGTACTACTTCAACGTGCTCTCCGGGCAGACCCAGCGCACCGGTTGGTCGATGGACGACACGGGCGGCACCTCCGTCACCGGCACCGGCGGCAGCTTCGACGCCACCCTCGGCTCCGGCGCCACCCCGAAGGCGCCGGGCCACCTCGGCGACGCGCTCGCCCTGGACGGCACCCCCAACGGCTACGCCGAAACCCAGGGCAACGTCCTGGACACCACCCGCGGCTTCACCGTCTCCGCCTGGGTCAACCTCACCGGCGACACCACCCGCAACCGGGTCGCGGTCAGTGAGAACGGCAACTTCGCGGCCCGCTTCGCCCTCGGCCTGATGGGCGGCAAGTGGGCGATGTGGACCTCCACCCAGGACACCAACGCCGTCTACACCCTGGAGACGGCGAGCTCGGACGTCCCGGTGGTGCTCAACCAGTGGACCCACCTGACGGGCGTCTACGACCCGGTCGCCAAGACCGGCACCCTGTACGTCAACGGCGTGCCCGGCACCCCGGTGGCCGTCACCGCCGCCTGGGACGCCCGCGGCCCGCTGGAGTTCGGCCGCTCGAAGTGGCACGGCAACATGACCGACCCGTGGAAGGGCTCGATCGACGAGGTCCGGCTCTGGGACCGCAACCTGACCGCGGCCGAGGCCGCCGGCGTCGCCGCCGACAAGCAGCTCGCCACCGGCCGCCCCGCCAAGGCGGTCTGGCACCTGGACGGCGCCGACGCCAAGCCGGCCGGCACCACCGAGACCGACAACCTGACCGCCTACAGCGGCGTCGCGCTCGGCCGCCCGGGCATCGCCGGCCAGGCGATCCACCTGGACGGTGTGGACGACTACCTGCGCGGCACCCGCCCGCAGGTGGACGGCAGCCGGGACTTCTCCGTCTCCACCTGGGTGAAGCTGCCGGCGCCCACCGCCGGCGACACCAATCCCAAGATGGCGGTCACCCAGATCGGCCAGCACAACAACGAGTTCTCGCTGTACTACTCGCCCTACTGGAAGCGCTGGATCTTCGGCCGCTACAAGGAGGACACCTCCGCCGACACCCTGGTCCGGACCTCGCAGCCCGACTGCACCCCGGGCACCCCGGTGAACGGTGTGCCCTGCTTCGCCGGCACCACCGGCGAGTGGACCCACCTGCTGGGCGTCTCCGACACCGCCGCCAAGAAGCTGCGCCTCTACATCAACGGCTACCTGGTCGGTGAGTCCGACTACACCCAGAACGCGCCGTGGGCCAACCCCGGCCCGCTGCAGATCGGCGCGGTCAACCGCGAGGGCGTCAACGCCGAGTTCTTCGGCGGTGACATCGACGACGTGCGGGTCTACGACCGGGTCGTCACCGGCCCCGAGGCCACCTCGATGGTCCAGCAGCGCCCGCAGCTGGCCGGCCGCTGGAAGCTCTCCGCCGCCACCGGCGCCCCGGCCGTCACCCCGGACGAGGGCCCGGCCAAGGCCGGCGCCCAGCTCGGCGGCGGCGCCTCGATCAAGGGCGACGGCGGCGTGCTGCCCAACCCGGGCACCCTGCTGCTGGACGGTTCCACCGGCTACGCCGCCACCGCCTCGACGCCGCTGCACACCGGCCAGAGCTTCACCCTGGCCGCCTGGGCGAACACCGCGGGCGTCCCGACCCGGGACATGACGGTCCTGTCGGTGGCAGGGGCCGCCAACAGTGCGGTCACCCTGCGCTGGCACGCCCTCGGCCAGGACGCCACCGGACAGCCCACCGGCCAGTGGCAGGCCGAGGTGCGCGACTCCGACGCCAACGGCGCGGTGCGCACCCTGACCGCACACACCCCGGCCACCTCCGTCCTGGAGAACTGGACGCACCTGGCGGTCAGCTACGACGCCTTCGCGGACCGGCTGGTGCTGTACGTCAACGGCCAGCCGGAGAACCAGGGCTGCCCGGACGGCTCGACCGGCTGCATCCCGCACGTCTCCTGGACCGGCGCCCCGCAGCCCTACGAGGCGGGCGGCGGCGTGCAGTTCGGCCGCAACCGGGCGGCCGGCGCCTGGGGCGAGTACTTCTCCGGTCAGCTGGACGACGTCTGGCTGTACCAGGGCGTGCTGAGTCCGGCGCAGATCGCCAAGCTCGCCGACTACAACGTCGAATTGGCCACCGCCACCGGCGTCTGATCCTCAACCTCCATGGGCCGGGCGGCTACCTGCCGCCCGGCCCATGGTCTGTCATATCCACCTTCTCCCGAGGGAGTCGTTCCACCATGAGCAGGAAGAGGTCGGTGCTGCGGCCGGCCCGTTCCAGGGTGTCCGCGGTCATCGCGGGCGCGCTGGTCGGGTCGCTGCTGCCGGCACTGCCGTTGGCCGCCGTCGCGGCGGCGGCCGAACCGTACACCAAGCCGTCCGCGGTCTCACCGGAGAAGCCGGTCAAGGGCTCGGACGCCAAGTCCAGGGGTCGCAAGGGCGACACCACCGTCAGCAAGGTCGACGGCAAGCACGGCGTCCTGCCCGGCGCGGGCAGTGCCACCGTCGACGTCCCCGGCGAGAAGGGCAAGGCGGTCAAGGCCGACAAGCTGCCCGTCGCCGTCTCCTCCGCGGGCCGGGCGGCCAAGGCGAAGGTCGAACTGCTCGGCCAGGACGCCGCCGTCAAGGCCGGGATCAACGGTGTGCTGCTGACCGTCGCGGGCGCCGACGAGAACAGTGGACTGGCCGTCGACTACTCGTCCTTCGCGCAGGCGGCGGGCTCCGGCTTCGGCTCGCGGCTGAAGCTGGTGCGCCTGCCCGAGTGCGCGCTGACCACGCCCGACCGGCCCGAGTGCCGGGTGCAGACCCCGCTGCCGGGCGGCAACGACCCGGAGCACCAGACCGTCGCCGCGGACGCCCTGACCACGGCCCCGGCCGGGTCGATGCGCCTGGCGGCCGCGCCGGGCGCGATGGTGGTCGCCGCCACCACCGGAACGGCCGGCCCGAGCGGCGACTACAAGGCGACGCCGCTCACCTCGGCCTCCTCGTGGTCGACCTCGCTGAACAGCGGGTCGTTCAGCTGGTCGTACGACATGCCGCTGACGGCGATGCCGGGCGGTCTCACGCCGAAGATCGGCCTGTCCTACAGCTCGGGCAGCGTCGACGGACGGACCGCGAACAGCAACAACCAGGCCTCCTGGGCCGGTGACGGCTTCGAGCTCTCGCCCGGCTTCGTCGAGCGCAGCTACAAGGCGTGCGCCGACGACGGCGCACCCAAGACCGGCACCACCAGCCCGGGCGACCTGTGCTGGGGCACCGACAACGTGACCATCAGCTTCACGGGGCACTCCGGTGAGCTGATCCCGGTCTCCGGTGACGAGTGGCGGATCAAGGGCGACGACAACACCAAGGTCACCCGCCTGCGCGACACCGGCCGGGGCAACGGCGACAACGACGGCGAGTACTTCCGCGCCCTGACCGCCGACGGCACCAGCTACTGGTTCGGCTACAACCGCCTGCCCAACTGGAGCGCCGGAAAGCCGGAGACCAAGTCGGTCTACACCGTGCCGGTCTACGGCAACAACGCGGGCGAGCCGTGCAACGGCGCCGACTTCGCGTCCTCGTGGTGCCAGCAGGGCTGGCGGTGGAACCTCGACCTGGTGATCGACGCCCACGGCAACGACATCACCTACTGGTACACCCCCGAGACCAACAACTACGGCCGCAACCTGAAGGCTTCGGACCGCACCCCGTACGTCCGGGGCGGCCGGCTGGACCACATCGAGTACGGCCAGCAGCAGGGCGACCTCTACTCCGTTACCGTCAAGCCGATGGGCCGGGTCGAGTTCGGCACCGCCGAGCGCTGCCTGGAGACCAACGCCGCGCTCTGCGACCCGGCGAAGATCGACGCCAACCGGCAGTACTGGTACGACACCCCGTGGGACCAGAACTGTGCCGACGGCACCGACTGCACCGGCAAGAGCTCGCCGACCTACTTCACGCGGACCCGCCTCACCTCCGTCACCGCCAAGACGCTGCAGGCCGACGGGAGCTACGCCGCCGTCGACACCTGGACGCTGAACCACAAGTGGGGCACCGCCGACTTCGACTACCAGCTGCTGCTGGACTCGATCCAGCACACCGGCTCCTCCGCCACCCCGTCCGTCGCGCTGCCGAAGACCACCTTCGCGTACAAGCAGCTGGCCAACCGGCTCGACAAGGTCGGTGACGGCCGCATGCCCTTCGTCAAGCAGCGGATCGGCACCATCACCGACGAACTCGGCGGCCAGCTCGACGTCAACTACTCGGCCGCGACCTGCGACTGGAACGCCCTGCCCACGCCGCAGAGCAACACCACCCGCTGCTTCCCGCAGATGTACCAGCCGTCCAACGACGTGCCGGTGACCACCGAGTGGTTCAACAAGTACGTCGTCGAGTCGGTCATCGCCACCGACCGCACCGGCGGCGCACCCGACATGGTCACCCACTACACCTACCTCGGCGACGCCGCCTGGCACTTCGACGACGAGGACGGCCTGACCCCGGCCAAGCTGAAGACCTGGTCCCAGTGGCGCGGCTACGCCCACGCCCGGGTCGAGACCGGCGGCGTCACCGGCATGTCCACCCAGGCCGACCACTACTACCTGCGCGGCATGGACCAGGACCGCAACGATCCTGCCGACAAGAACGCAAGGCGCAGCGTCACCGTCGACGACGGCCAGGGCACCGTCCTGACCGACGACCAGGCCTGGGCCGGCTTCGAGTACCGCAGCGAGCAGTACGACAAGCCCGGCGGCGCGATGCTCGCCAAGTCCGTCAGCACTCCCTGGAAGAAGGAGACCGCCAAGCGCTCCAACGACTGGGGCACCACCACCGCCAACCTCACCGGCACCCAGGCCACCCGCTCCTTCACCTCGCTCGACAAGGGCGCGGGAGCCGCCTGGCGCGAGACCCGCACCGACACGACCCTCGACGGCTACGGCCGCACGACGCAGATCGAGGACCTGGGCGACGTCGCGGTCGGCACCGACGACACGTGCACCCGCACGACGTACGCCGACAACACGGCGGCCTGGATCCTGACCGGCACCGTCCAGGTCGAGACGGTCGCCGCCGGCTGCGCCGCGGCCGTCAACCGCGACACCCAGGCGGACGGGACCTCCGCCGTCCTGTCGGACGTCCGCACCCGCTACGACGGCCAGGCCTACGGCGCCGCCCCCGTCAAGGGCGATCCCACCACGGTGCACGTCCTGAAGTCCCGCACCGGCAACCAGGCCACCTACCTGGACGGGACGACCCACTACGACGGCTACGGCCGCCCCGACAGCACCACGAAGCTGGCGTCCACCACGGTGTTCGACACCACGGGCGCCGCGGCGCCCGTGACCACGCCCAGCCCGCTGGCGCAGACCACCACGACCGGCTACGCCCCGGCGAGCGGCCGGCCGACCAGGATCACCACGACCGGCCCGCCGGCGGTCGCGGGCAACTCCGCCACCGCCATGGTCACCGTCGCCGACCTCGACCTGCTGCGAGGCCTGACCGTCGACACCGTCGACGCCAACAACCGCCGCACCGACAGCCAGTACGACGCGCTCGGCCGCACCCTCAAGGTCTGGCTGCCGAACCGCTCCAAGGCCGGCGGCCAGACCCCGAACCACGAGTTCGGCTACACCGACGACGACGCCCGGATCCGGGTCGTCTCGACGAAGGCGCTCCTCGCCGACGGCTCCCAGGCCACCGCGTACACCCTGTACGACGGCTTCGGCCGGATCCGGCAGACCCAGGACCCGGGGGACAACGGCGGGCGCGTCCTGACCGACACCTTCTTCGACGAGCACGGCCAGGCCGCGCTCGCCTACGCCGCCTACTACGCGACGGGCGCACCCTCCACCGCCCTGTTCAAGGTCGAGGACGCCACCGGCGTCGAGACCCAGACCGCCAACACCTACGACGGCCTGGGCCGCGTCACCAACTCCACCACCCTGGCGGGCAACGGCGTCGGCACCCCGATCGCCACCACGCTCACCGAGTACGGCGGCGACCGGGTCACCGTCACCCCGCCCAAGGGCGGCACCCCGTCGACGACCATCACCGACGCCCGCGGCCGGACCACCGAGGTCCGCCAGTACCGCGGGGGCTCCGCCACCGGTGACTACGACCGGATCACCTACGCCCAGGACGCGGCCGGGCACACCACCCGGCTGACGGACCAGTCCGGGACGCAGTGGAGCTGGACGTACGACCAGCAGGGCCACCTGGTCAAGACCGTCGACCCGGACTCCGGCACGTCGGTCAAGACCTACGACGACCGCGGCCGGCTGGCCACCAGCCGGGACGGCAACAACCGGACCCTGGCGTACGTCTACGACAACCTCGACCGGCAGACCGAGCTGCACTCCGGCTCCGCGTCGGGCCCGCTGCTCACCTCGCAGACCTGGGACCCGGCGGGGAACAAGGGCCTGATCTCCTCGGCGACCCGGTACCTCACCGTCGGCGGCACCTCGTACCCGTACAAGACGACCTGGTCGCTGTACGACGCGCTGGGCCGCGCGACCCGCACCACGCTGAGCGTCCCGTCCGTCCCCGGCCAGGAGTCGCTCGCCGGGAACTACGTCAGCGGCACGATCTACCGGCTCGACGGCAAGCCGCAGAGCACCAGCTACCCGGCGGCGGGCAACCTCGCGGCCGAGTCGGTGGCGTACGGCTACGACGCCCTCACCCGGATGACCACGGCCCAGGGGCTGAGCACCTACCTCACCGGACAGACGTACAGCCTGACCAGCAAGCCGCTGCAGGCGACGCTGTCCGACGGCACGGCGAACAACCAGCTCTACGTCACCAACGCCTACGAGTGGGGCACCCAGCGACTCGCCTCCTCGCGGACCGACCAGTACGGCGTCGCGACTCCGCTGCGCGCGGCCGTCTACGGCTACGACCAGGTCGGCAACGTCACCTCGATCACCGACAGCTCGCGCTCCGGCACCGACCGGCAGTGCTTCCGGTACGACTACCTGGCCCGGCTCACCGAGGCGTTCACGCCGAGCGGCACCGGCTGCCCGGCCACGCCCGACGCCAAGGCCCTCGGCGGCCCGGCCCCGTACTGGACCAGCTGGAACTTCAACCCCGACAGCACCCGTGACACCCAGACCCGGCACGACACCACGGGCGACGCGACGAAGGACGTCACCACCAAGTACAACTACCCCGGCGCGACGGCAGCCCAGCCGCACACCCTGAAGGGCACCAGCGGCACCGGCGTCCTCGCCGAGACCGACGGCTACGACCCGGCGGGCAACACCATCGCCCGCCACCGGGAGCTCGCCGGCGGCGGCACCAGCGACCAGGCCCTGACCTGGGACGCCGAGGGCAAGCTCGGCAAGGTCGTCGACACCGTCAGGAACGGACCCGTCACCAGCACCAGGACGACGGACTACCTCTACGACCCGGCCGGCAGTCGGCTGACCTCGCACGTCCTGGACAGCGCCAACCCGGGCGCCGAAAGCTGGACGGTCTACCTCGGCGCCACCGAGCTGACCCTCACCAAGGGCGCGGCCAAGCCCGCCGCCACGCGCTACTACTCGCTGGGCTCGGCGGTCGCCGTCCGCACGGACGACAACAAGCTCGGCTTCCAGGTCACCGACCACCACGGCACGTCCGAGCTCAACGTCGACGCCTCCACGGGCGCGGTGGCGCAGCGCCGGACGACCCCGTACGGCGAGCAGCGCGGCACCGCGCCGACCTCGTGGGCGGGCAGCCGGGGCTTCCTCGGCGGCGTCAACGAGCCGACCGGCACGGTCCACCTCGGGGCGCGCGACTACGACCCGACCCTCGGCCGGTTCCTCAGCATCGACCCGGAGTTCAACCCGGCGAGCCCCAAGGAGCTGAACGGCTACGCCTACTCGGGCGGCAACCCGATCAGCACCAGCGACCCCGACGGCCGCAAGATGTGCGCCGACGACTGCTCGGGCAGCGACATGGCGCTGCACGGCTGGGTCGGCCCGGACGGCACCTTCCACGACCCGGTCAGGGGCCCCGAGTGCGTCACCAACTGCGCCGACGACGGCGGCGACGACGGCGACGGCGGCGGGGATGACGACGGCGGTGGCGGCGGTGGTGGCGGCGGCGGTGGTGGCGGACACCCGAGCAGCTCCACGGCCGGCTCCCCGGAGGAGCGCCACAAGTGGTACGAGGCCCGGGTGGCCTGGCTGATGCAGAAGGACAACCCGATCATCGGCGAGTACCTGGAGAAGATCCGGGAGATCAACAAGAAGTACTGCCGCCCCTCGGCCAAGGACGGCTGCCAGTTCGCCAACATGGCCCAGGACATCCTCGACCGGAAGATGGTCGAGGACGCCGCCGCCCTGATCGACGAGAGCGCCAACCCGTTCAACCCGCTGGACTTCAAGCGGCTGTCGAAGGGCAAGCAGACCCAGGGCGGGTTCAGCGTCGGCGAGTACCGGATCGCGTTCGACCTGGCCCGGGGCGGCCACTCGGTGGTGGCGATTCCCGAGATCAGGGTGAAGGGCGGTGACGATCCCGAGGTGGCGGACGCCTACGTGGACGGCGTGCCGTCGGAGTTCAAGGCGTCCACCGGCGGCAGCAAGGACGCCGTCAAGGACTCGCTCAGGGCCGTGAAGGAAGGCAAGGGCGCCGTCCGGGCCTATGTGACCCTCAAGGACGGCTACGACGCCAAGACGGCCATGAGCAGCCTCAACAGCTTCCTGCACAACAACACGGCCTACTTCCAGGAGTACCAGATCTGGTCCCGAGGCGACCTCCGGGGCGGCTGGGTGATCAGCGGTAAGATCGGCAGCGAACCCAAGTGCAGTGGCGGGGGGTGCTGACCATGTCGGTCGACGCCGTGCTGGCCGTCCGACGCCCCGACGGGCCTCCGCTGACCGCGGAGGAGATCGGGTCGGCCCTCGGCTTCCGGAACGGTCCGGCGGAACGGACCCGGCACGGGGCGACGGGCCCGGACGGCTCGCGGCTCAGCCTCTGGCTGAGCACCGACCCCGGTGACCTGTCGGGCCCGGCCGTCGGAGTGATCCGCGACGACTGGTACGCGGAGCGCCTGTACGACGGCCGGCTGTACGTCGGCGTCACCGAGTCGGCGGGCGAGGACGTCGTCGCCGCGCTCCGCTCCTACTGCCGCTTCGCGACCGCCCGGCTGCACGGCACGCTCGGGGACCTGGAGACGGCCTCCTACGTCGACGTCGACGGGAACTACAGCTACCGGGTCGACCGCCCGGCTCTGCCGGAGGCCGTGGTCGACCTGCGGCTGGGGAGCGAGGCCGCGCCCGCGGCGCCGGGCTTCTCCCTGGTCGAGGCGGCCAACCGTGCCGCGTCGGGCACCGGGTTGGTCTTCACCGAGGACGAGCCCGGCCGGCACGTCATCCCGTCGGAGGGCGCGGGTGACTCGGTGACCTACACCGTCGCCCACCGGGCGGAGGAACTCCCCTTCGCCCGCGGTGCGCGCTCCGGTGCGGTGCCGGTCGACGCCCGGCTGCTGGGCGAGTTCACCGAGCGGCTGCTCACCGAACTCGCCGGGACCACCAGCGGCGCCGACCTGGCCTGCTGGGTGAACGACCGCCTCCACCGCTACGAGGTGGAGCTGTCACCGCCCGCCTGACCGGGAGGTAGCCGGTAGGCCCCGGTGTTCACGCAGTCCGAAGCCGTCGACCCACGCGCCCCACGGGGTGGGTGGGTCGACGGCTTCGTCGTGCCGTGGCGCCGTCGGGCGGGAAAGGGCGGGCGGGGTGTGGGCGGGCGGCAGTAGTCTGCTGGGCTGCGGAGTCGACTGGGTGTCCGGTGGGGACAGGGACCGCGTGGGGGAAGTGGCGTGACGTACGGGGAGCAGGACCCTTTCTCGTGGCCGGGACAGGGGCCGGGATACGGACAGGGATACGGTCCGGGGCCGGGATACGGTCCGGGGCCGGGATACGGACAGGGACAGTGGCAGGGCCAGCCGCCGTGGCAGCCGCAGGGCCGTGTTCCGTTGTGGCAGCGCTTCCGGGGCGAGGAGTGGCCCACCCTGCGGGAGGTGGTGGCGCCCGCTCGGCGGGCGCTCGGCGGGTGGGTGTGGCTGCCGCTGCTGTTCTGCCTGTGGCCGTTCCTGCTGTTGCTGGGGCTCTACCCGATGGCGCGGTCGGCGCGGCAGCTGGCGCGGCGGGTGTTCGTGGCGCCCGGGCCGCGGGGGATCAGCGATCCGGTGGTGCTGCGGGTGCAGCGGATCCGGGGGTGGCTGGCGCTCGCCGCGGGGTTCACGGTGCTGGCGGTGTACGGGTCGCCCGGGGACTGGAGCGAGGCCAACGACCAGTGGGAGCTGCGGCTGGTGATCACGCCGTGGCTGGTGCTGGTGACGGCGCCGGCGGTGGTGGGGGTGCTGTTCCGGCTGGCCGGGCCCGCCGCGCGGCCCGCGATGCGGGCCCAGGTGCGCCCGGCGGTGCTGATGGCGCTGCGGTACGTGGGCGCGTGCACGGCGGTGCCGGTGCTGCTCTTTCTCGCCCAGAAGGTGCAGGGGTCGGTCCAGGTGCTGTTCGTCGGCCAGCTGGTCGACATCCTGATGCTGGCGGTGCCGATCTGGGCGCTGATGTTCGTGGCGTTCGCCTCGCCGACGGTCGTCCGGACGGCCTTCACGATGGACCGGGTGCACGCGGTGTTCCCGCCCGTGCTGACCGGGGTGCTGGTGTGGGAGCTGGCCCTGATCGGCCTGGCGATCGGCGGGCTGCCGCCCGGTCCGCCGGCCGTGCAGCTGTGTTCGATCGTCGGCGGTCCGGCGACGGTCACCGCGGTGGCCTGGTGGGAGGTGCACCGGCTGCGTACGCGCTTCGGGGTGTCCCTGCGCGGGAGGGCGGCGGGCGGGAGCGGCCGCTAGGCCAGTGCCAGGGCCAGGTGCCCCGCCCGGGCGGGGCACCGCGGTGGTACCCGTACGGTCCGGCGCAAGGGTCGATCGTGCCGGCCGGCACTCAGAACCGTTGTGTGGAAGCCGGAACGGCGCCTCACCCCCGATCGGGCGAGGCGCCGTTCCGGCGTCACGTCGGCTGCCCGGCGGGCGCTACAGCAGCGCCTCGGAGCCGTGGAGCTCCACGAAGCCGACCACGCGCCGCAGCTGGTCGAAGTTCGTCACGTTGTTGCCGATCAGCCGCACCGAGGCCGGCTGGCCCTGCCGCCAGCTGTGGGCGGCCCGGGAGAGCGCGCCCCACTGGTTCTCCATGTCGCGGTAGTCCACGCTCAGTTGGACGTCGGCCCAGGAGCTGATGTTTCCGTGGACCCGGTTGAAGATCGGCCCGAACCGGGCGGCCTCGGAGAAGACGGTGATGGCCATCAGCATGCCCCGGTCGATGCGGGTCTGGTCCCAGGTGCCGACGTTGTTCAGGTCCCGGAGCGCGTTGAAGATGTTCTGGGCGCCGAGGTGCAGGTTCTCGCGCGTGGTGCCGCCGTTGAGGCTGAGGTAGCTGCCGTTGCGCGGCATGAGCCGCGCCGTCACGCCCAGGTCGTTCTGGAACTGCTGCTGGCGGCCGTCCTGGAAGGCCCAGTGCTGGTTGGCGCTCGGCGAGTAGAAGCCCGCGACGTAGAGGTTGTCGGCCCACAGGTAGACGGAGACGAGGTGGGAGCCGTTGTTGTTGACCCGCACCTGGATCAGCCGGTTGGTGTTCCGGGTGGTCTGCTGGAGGGTCCCGTCGGGGGCGTCGGTCGCATCGCCGTAGCTGTTGCGGTGGATCGCGTCGATCAGGTTCCAGTAGCGGTTCGCGTGCTCCGCCCCACCGGCGGTGATGTTGGTGATGTCCCAGTCGATGACGGGCCAGTTCACCAGCGCTGCGGCCCGGTTCACCGCCGCCGGGCCCGCCTGGCTCACCGCGGCCGGGTGGACGGCGGGGGCGGTCGCCGCGGACGCGGTGCCCGCCAGGGAGACGAGGAGTGCGGTGGCCGCGGAGATCGACAGCAGCACGGAGGAGGTCTTCTTGAGCACGGGTTCCTTCTCGGATGACGGGTGATCGGAGGGGGCTGGTCACCGCGACCGGGCGCGGTCCCAGCGTTCCGATCCAGCATCCGGGCATTCCTGCTGCCGCATTTGTCCTGTCGTGCATGCCCTTTGACCTGCGGGCGAACGGCCGCGAAGGGGCGGCTCGGGTGTGGCGGGCCGGGCGGGTGCCCGGCCTCCTGCCCTGTGCGCTCGCAGCCGGTCCGGCTGCCGTGCCTCGCCGGGGGGAGTCGCTTCCCCCCGGCGGGTGTCATTCGCCCGTCTTCGGGGCCTCGTCGGCGGTGCGAGCGTCAGCGGTGCCGGTGCCGGTGCCGGTGGCGGCGGTTGCGGCGTCGGCGGCCTCCGGCGCGGGGGCCTCCGCCCGGGGGGTCTCCATCGCCGTCATCCGGGGGAGCAGGAACAGCACCGCGACCAGCAGGGCGAGCAGCAGGGTGCCGGCCAGCACGATCGGGGTCCGGATGCTGGCGACGGAGGCGATCCAACCGCTCAGGGCGGCGCCGGTCATGATGCCGAGTCGGGTCAGCAGCATGTAGCAGCTGTTGACCCGGCCGAGCAGCTCCTTCGGGACGGCCTGCTGGCGCAGCGAGATCGCCTGGATGTTCCAGGTCACGATGCCGAAGCCGATCACGCCGTACAGCGCGGCGATCTCGAACACCGAGTTGCTCAGCGACATCAGGATCAGCGAGACGCCCATCAGCAGGAAGGCGAGGGCGATCCTGGTGCCCCGGTTGAGCAGGCCGCTGAGTCGGCCGGCCAGGGTGCTCGCGGCGGTGCCGCCGATGGCGCCGGCCGCGAGGACGATGCCGTACGAGGCGGCGGGGGCGTGCACGACCCGGGTGACCATCAGGACCATCATGGTGGTGCCCATGAAGCAGGTCATTGCGCCGAGGGCGGAGAGCACGGCGAGCATCCGCACCTCGCGGTGGCGGACCAGCCAGTTGACGCCCTCGCGGATCTCGGTGAGCACCGGGCGGCCGGCCTTGGCCCGGGCGGTGGTGGAGCGGCCGGTCGCGGCGACCAGGACGGCGGCGAGCGCGAAGGAGGCGCCGTCCACCGTGAAGGGGAAGCCGGCGGCCACGGCGAACAGCGCCGAGCCGAGCAGCGGGCCGATCAGGTTCCCGCCGACGAGCATGTTGGCCTGCATCCGGCCGTTGGCGGCGTCGAGCTGGTCGGGGCGGACCACCTCCGGGACGACCGAGGTGGCGGCGTTGGAGAAGACCGTCTCGCCGCAGCCGAGCAGGAAGGCCACCGCGGCGAGCGCGACCAGCGGCGGGTCGGCGACGAAGACCCAGGCGGCGAAGCCCAGGACGACGACGGCGCGCAGGGCGTCGATCGTCCACATCAGCCGCCGCCGGTCGGACCGGTCGGCGAGCACGCCGCCGTACAGGGACATCAGCAGGTAGGGCAGTGAGGTGGCGACGGAGACCACCGAGACCGCGCTGGGCGAGTCGGAGACCGCCACTGCCAGGAGGGGCAGGGCCGATTCCCGCATGCCGTCGCCGACCGAGGAGATCGCCGAGGCGGACCACAGCAGGGTGAACTTCCGGCCCAGTCGCGGACGGCTTTTGGGTGGCTTCTCTGCCAGGTCTGCTGCGGTCACCGACGCAGTATGTCATGTCCGCGGAGGACCGTTCGGGCGGATTCCGAACTGCCCGGGGTGTCCCGAACTGACCGTGTCGGCAAGGAAGTCGGGGACGTCCTGAGCTGTCCGGACTGTCCTGCGGGTTTGCGGTCCCCGGGGTGCCTCCCGGCCGGCCGTGGCCCCGGGCTAGCCGAGACCGGAGACGCCCTTGACGAGCGTGGTCAGCCCGCCCGCCAGTGCCAGGCCGAGCACCACCAGCCGGGCGCGGTCCTCCGCCACCCGCTCGGCGAGCAGCCGGCCGATCACCGCTCCGCCCGCGAGCGCGGCGGCCACCAGGCACCAGGCGGACGCGCCCAGTCCGGGCAGGCCCTTGGTGGCCAGTGAGACGGCGTTCACCACCACGCCGTAGAACTGTGCATTGGGTACGAACTGCCGGGCCGTCCAGCCGGTGTTGACGGCGTACAGGGACACGGCCGGGCCGCCCACCCCGGCGGCCGAGTTCATGAACCCGCTGGTCGCGCCGGCGACCAGGGCCCCGCCGACCCCGCGCAGCGCGGACGCCCTGGCCCCGCGCAGGACCAGCAGCGAGGCCAGGCTGACCAGGACGCCGATGCCGATCAGCAGTGCGGGCTCCGGCACCTCCGCCGCGACCCACGCCCCGGCCGGGACGGTGCAGGTCGCCGCGAGGATCAGCGGGAGCATCGCCGTCAGCCGCACCTGCCGCCAACTGCCCAGCAGGCCGACGGCGCTGATGACGCCGGCGGCGAGGTTCGACAGCGTGACCCCGCCGCTCGGGCCGAGGAGGAGGACCAGGACGGGCGCGGCGACGAGGGCGAAGCCCATGCCGGTCAGCCGCTGGACGGACGCGCCCGCGAGGACGGTGCAGCCGAGGAGGAGGACGGTGATCCAGCCGTGGTCCATCGGGCTCCTCGGTCGGCGGGCGGTCCGTACCGATCATGCCGCACCGGCGAGTTGCGGCCGGTGCGGGGCAGGACGGGCCGGTGCGGGAAGGCGGCTCGGGGAGGGCGGCTCGGGGAGGGCGATGGGGGCCCGCGGCGTGGGGGAGGCCACGGGCCCGTCGGTCGTTCGCGGCGCGGGTCGGCGGTTCCGTCGTCAGTGGGCAGGGGGTACGGCGTCGGCGGTGTCCGGGAGCGGGTAGGCGGCGGGGTCGACCGGTCCCGGGAGGTCGGTCGCGGGGCGGGCGGGGGCGGTCGGGTCGGGCAGGGACGGTTGCGCGGGCGGGGCCGGGACCTGGCTGAACGGGATGCCGGGCGGCGCCTGGACCGGGCTGGTGCGGCCGGCGGGCACCGGTCCGCGGCCCTGGACCCCGCAGCCCGCCACGGTCTCCAGGTTCTCCGGGCTCTGCACGGCGGGCTGGTTGCCGCTGAAGCAGTTGGCCGGGTCGACGGAGGCCAGGGCGAGGTCGGTGCCGTTGCCGGTGGCGCGGTTGCCCTCGACGCGGTTGCCGCTCGCCGGGTGGCCGGGCGGGTCGGTGATGACGATGCCGACGGCGCGGTTGCCCCGGACGAGGTTGCGCTGCACCTGGTTCGCCGTGCCACCGCCGATGCCGATGCCGATGCCGAAGCCGCCGTCGGCCTGCTCGGGGGTGTCGGCGGCGTTGTTGTCGGTGACGACGTTGCCCGCGATCACCGCGCCGTGCTGCGGGGCGAGGGCCTCCAGGTCGTTGGAGTTGACGGTGACGCCGACCCGGTTGCCGCTGACCTTGTTGCCGAGGATGGTCAACCCGTCGGAGGCGTTGGTGAGTTCGATGCCGACGGCGTTGCGCTCGACGGTGTTGCCGCGCACCAGGGTGTCGCAGGGCTTGCACTGCCCGACGTAGATGCCGGAGTCGGCCTGCCCGGAGGCGTACGAGTCCTCGATGACGCCGCCGCGCGCGTCGAAGGCGTAGATGCCGTACAGGCCGTTGTCGTAGGCGGTGACGCGGGTCGCCCGGAAGCCCTGGACGGCCGGGAATCGGGCGGTGTCCAGGGGGTCGTAGGCGGAGCCGCCGGCGCCGCGCTGCTGCAGCTTCTCGTCGGTGACGCCGGTGAACAGGACGCCGTTGGCGAGGTAGCCGTGGACGGTGAGGTTCTCGACCACCGAGCCCGGCCCGGTGACGGTGACGCCGTTGGCGAGGCGCACGCCGCCGTCGAGCACCACCGTGTTGCGGTCGGTGCCGCGCAGCACGATCCGGGGCTTGGTGATCCGGACGCTCTCGCGGTACGTGCCCGGGTCGACCAGGACGGTGTCGCCCTCGCGGGCCACGTCCACGGCCTGCTGGACGGTCGGGAAGTGCTGTGGGACCCGAACGACCGTTCCTTCCGGGTGTTTTGCATCGGACGAGGTCGAACCTCCGGACGAGCAGCCGGAGATGACGAGCGCGGCGGCACTGAGCAGGGCGGGGAGGAGGGTCCGGACCGCCTTTCCGGGGCTCCTGGTTGTGGTGGAGCGGAATTGACGTGTGGTCAAAAGTTGCATAAGGCGTGTTCTATCGTCTCCAATGTCGCCCATGCATGCCGAAACCGGAAAGGCGCAGGACCGGCCACGAACTGTCGGCCCCGGTGTGGACCGAAGGGCCCTGCTGGCGGGCGGGGCGGCGCTGGCCGCCGGGGTCGGTGCGGGGGTCGGCGCCGGCCTCACGGCGCTCGCCCGCGGGGGCGACGGCGGACGGGCCGCGGCGCCGCCGCCCGAGCCGTCGGTTCCCTTCCACGGCGAGCGGCAGGCCGGAGTGACGGCCCCGCAGCAGCCGGCGACCCAGCTGCTCGCCTTCGACCTGCCGCCCGCCGCCACCTCGGACGGCCGGACCGCCCTGCGGGGCCTGCTCGGGGAGCTGACCCGGGTGCTGGCCGAAGCGAGCAGCGGGACGTCGGCGGACGCGCGCCTGCAGGGCGGCGAACCGGCCCGGCTCAGCAGCCTGGTGGGGGTCGGGCCGGGGCTCGCCTCCCGGCTGGGGCTGAACGTTCCGGCGCCGGTGCTGGCGGAGCTGCCCGCCTTCCCGGGGGACCGGCTCGACCCGGCGCGCGGCGGCGGCGACCTGCTGGTCCAGCTGTGCGCCGCGGACCGGTGGCCGCTGTCCGTCGTCGCCGAGCAGGTCGGCGCGGCGGCCGGGGCGGCGGGCGCGTCGGTGCGGTGGACGCAGTCCGGTTTCCTGCCCCGCACGGCCGCGGGGACGACGCCGAGGAACCTGTTCGGCTTCAAGGACGGCACCGCGAACCCGGACGAGGAGGCCGCCGGGCAGTGGGTCTGGGGCCCGCCCGGCCCGCACCGGCACGGGACCGTCCTGGTCTACCGGCGGATCCGGATGGACACCGCGGCCTTCGGTGCCCTCCCCGCGGACCGCCGGGACCTGGCGATGGGCCGCCGGGAGGGCGACGGCGCGCCGCTCACCGGCTCGGCGGAGCACGACGAGCCGGACATCTACGCGAAGAACCCCGACGGCTCGTACCTCATCCCGGCCACCGCCCACGTCCGGCTCTCCAGCCCCCGGCTGGACGGCGGCGCCCGGATGCTGCGGCGCGGCTACAGCTACGACGACGGGCCGGGCGACCGGGGCCTGCTGTTCTGCGCCTTCGTGCGGGACCCGGCGCAGTTCACCCGGGTGCAGAACCGGCTGGCCGCGCGGGACGCGCTCAACCCGTTCCTGGAGCACACGGCGTCGGCGGTGGTGTACGTGCTGCCGGGGGCGGAGGAGGGCGGGGTGCTGGGGGCGGGACTGTTCGGCTGAACGCCCGCGGGCCGTAGCGCCGTACCGGGCCGGCGCCCGCGGGGCGTGCCGCTGTACCGGGCCGTACCCGCCGTCCGTGGGCGTGGTGCCTGGCGCGGGCGTGGTGCCGCGCGCGGGCCGTACCGCCTGCGGTCGGGGCGGTACGGCCCGGTGCGGTTCACCAGTCGACCGGAATCCGGGCCGGGCTCCGGGTGGTGCTGCCGAGCTGCCACGCGAGCTCCGCGACCGGGGTGGTGAGGCGCAGGCCGGGCAGGGCGGCGGCCAGGCGCCGGAGGGACTCGCGCATTTCGAGGCGGACGCGCCAGGCGCCGATGCAGTAGTGCGGACCGGCGCTGAAGGCGAGGGTGGGCGCGGCGAGGGGGAGGTCGAGGTCGGCGTCGAGGCCCTCGGGGTAGACGTCCGGGTCGCGGTTGGCGCTGCCGAGGCTGATGGCGACGACGGCGTCGGCCGGGATGGTGGCACCGCCGAGTTCGATCGGGGCGGTGGCGCGGCGGATGGTCGCCTCGTCGTCGCCGAGCGGGATGAAGTGCAGCAGGCGTTCGGCGGTCCGCTCGGCGGTGTCCGGGTCGGCGAGCCGGGGCCAGTGCTCGGCGCGTTCGCCGAGGAGGTAGACGAGGGCGTTGCCGAGGGCGCCGGCGACGCTCTCGTTGCCGCTGGCGGTGAGGCCGGCGACGAGGTGGACGAGGGACTCCTCGGGGATGCCGCCGTCGTGGTCGGCGGCCTGGACGAGGCGGCTGACCAGGTCGTCGCCGGGCTCGCGGCGGCGGCGTTCGATCAGCTCGGTGGTGAACGCGCCGTACTCGGCGAGGGCTTCGGCGTGGTCTTCGGCGTCGTCCGCGTCCGCCTCGCCGTGCGCGGCGTCGTCCGCGCTCGTGTCACCGTCCGCCTCGCCGTCCCCGTCCCGGTCCGCGGAACCGTCCGCGGGACCGTCGCCCGGGGCGCCGCCCTGGGCGAGCAGCGCGAGGGTCCAGCGGTGCAGCCGTTCCTCGTCCAGGCTGTCCGGACCGTCGCCGTCGAGCCCCATCAGCCGGGTGGTGACGGCGAACGGCACCGGCCGGGTGAACGCGGCGACGAGGTCGGCCGGCGGGCCTGCCGCGACCAGCGCGTCCACCGACTGCTGGACGGCCGCCGCGACCCAGGGCTGCCAGCCGGCGATGGCGCGCGGGGTGAAGGCCCGCTGGACGGTGGCGCGCAGGCGGCGGTGGGCGGGGCCGTCCTGGTTGAACAGGGACGCCGGGTTGGCGGCGACGTCGGCGGTGGCGCCCGCGGTGCCCACGTCGTGCAGGTCGGCCCGGGTGATCCGGGGGTCGCCGAGGACCTGCCGGACGTCGTGGTAGCGGGTGACCAGCCAGGCGGGGGTGCCGTCGGGGAGGGTGGTCGGGTGGGGCGGCCGGACGGGGGAGACGGGGAGCCGGTGGAGCGGGGGGAGGGCGGTCCTGGTGGCGGCGGGGGAGTCCATGGGTCCCTTCGGGGGTCGGCGGGCGGCGGGCGGCGGGTGGGCGGCCCGGCTGGTCGACGGGAGAAGGGAGTGGGGAGTGGGGAGTGGGGAGTAGGAGAACGGACGATCCAACTGTCATATTTTCATGGGGAATTGGAGGCTTAGGGCGCTTCTCCCGTTGTGCCCGATGGTATGCCCCCGAACAGCGCGCCGGGCAGGAACGGCCGCAGCGCGCCCAGGACGGCGCCGATGCAGGCGTCGCGCAGCTCGTCGCGGGTGCAGCTCTCCTCGGTCAGCCAGTCGATGACCAGCACCCGGACGAACACCAGCCAGCTGCGCAGGATCTGTGACACGGCCCGCCGCGCCGTCTCGTCCGCGAGCGGGAGGACGCCGAGCAGTCGGCCACGCAGGGCGTCGAGCTCCTCGGTGATGATCGTCTGGATCACCTGGTCCCCGGCCAGGACCCGGTTGGCGGCGAGCACGGCGTGCCGGTTGGCGACGAAGTAGTCCAGGTGGGCGTCCATGCCCTCGACCAGCTGCTCGATCAGGGAGTCGGCGGGATCGAACCGGGACTTGGCGAGCAGCTCGTCGGCCGCCTGCCGGTAGACCTCGGCGAACAGGTCGTGCTTGCTCGGGAAGTGACGGTAGAGCAGCGCACGCGAGACCCCGGCCTGCTCGGCGACCTCCTCCATCAGCACCTCCTCGTACGGGCGGGCGGCGAAGAGCCGGGCGCCGACGGAGAGCAGCTGGGCGCGCCGCTCGGCGGGGGAGAGCCGGCGGCGTCGTTCGTGGACTGGCATGCGCGCCAGGTTACTTGACACGTGTCCACTGGTGGTCGAGCTTAGTAGACGCGTGTCAACTAGGGCGTGCGTCGTGAGGGCGCATGCCGGTGAGCGCGTGCGTCGAGCGGGCGCGCTCCGACGGGACCGACGACGGGTGGACGGGTCATGGCCAAGACGCTGCGGGTGCTCGTGTGGGCGATGGGGGTCGCCGATGTGGCGATCGGGTTCTTCCACATCCTGGTGGGGAACGCCGCGGTGCCCGGGGCCGCGGACGCCGGCCCCACGATCGACAGCTTCGGCCGCTTCATGGGCGCGATCTTCGCGGGGTACGGCGCCGCCTGGATCTGGGCCGCCCGGCAGGCGCCGGTGCCGGCCCGGGTGGTGCGGTGGCTGGCGGCGGTGTTCCTGCTGGGCGGCCTCGGGCGGGTGCTGTCCATTGCGGTGGACGGGTGGCCGCACGGCTTCCAGGTGGTGCTGATGGGGATCGAACTCGGGCTCGCGCCGGTCTACTTCTGGCTCGCCGACGCGGACGAACGGGCGCGGGCCGAGGCGTCGTCGCGGCTCTCCGCCCCGGCTCAGGCCACCGGGGCGTAGCCCCCGGGGTGCCCGGCGGCGCCCGGGTCGGTGGCACCCGGGTCGGCGGCGCCCGGGTCGGTGGCACCCGGGTCGCCGGTGGCGCCGGTCAGCGCGACGTAGCCGTCCGGCCGGACGAGGACGACGGCGCCGCCGCGCAGCCCGTACGCCCGCGCCAGGTGGCCGTCGGGGTCGAGGACGGCGGCCCGGCGCAGCTCGACGGAGCGCAGGTCGGGCAGGTCGGGCAGGTCGGGCAGGTCGACCGGACCGGGCGGACCGGCCGGATCGGTGGGCCCGCCGATGGTCAGCAGGGTGAAGTGCGGGCCGCGGAAGAGGTCGAACAGCCGGGTCGGCCTGCCGTCGGCGGTGGTGCAGGGCGCGTCGGGGGCGCGGTCGCCGGCCCGGATGCCGGTGGCGTCGTCGAGGTTCCGGCCGAGCGGCCCGCTCCGGTAGCCGACGGAGAGTCCGGTGAAGTCGGAGCCCGCGGCGGCCGGGTTGACGAACTGGTCGGTCAGCGCACGGGCGCCGTCCGCGCCGAACAGCGCCTTGTGCTGGGCGGAGGTGGCGGCGAGGACGGCGCGGGCGACGGGCAGGCGCTCGTCCTGGTAGCTGTCGAGCAGTGCGTCGGGCGCGCCGCGCAGGACGGCGGCCAGCTTCCAGCTCAGGTTGTGCGCGTCCTGGATGCCGGTGTTCATGCCCTGGCCGCCCGCCGCGGAGTGGCAGTGCGCGGCGTCGCCGGCGAGCAGTACCCGGCCGTCGCGGTAGCGCTCGACCATGCGGACCGTCGGCCGCCAGACGGTGGACCAGCTCGGTTCGTGCAGCGTGACCCCGGGCAGTGCGGCGCGTTCGGCGAACAGCCGGCGGAAGGTCTCCGCGGTCGGGTCGGGGATCGCGCCGTGCTCGTCCGGCGCGACGGAGGCGTGCACCGCCCAGTTGGCGTCGGCCCGCATCGGGATCATGGCCAGGGCGCCGACGCCGAGCCGGGGGTCGTTCCAGATGTGCATGGCGTCGGTGTCCAGGCCGTCGACCTCCATCGAGGCCATGAGGAATCGTTCCTCCTCCCAGGTCTCGCCGAGGAAGGGGATCCCGGTCAGTTTCCGGACGGAGCTGCGGCCGCCGTCGCAGCCGACCAGGAAGCGGGCGTCCAGCCGTTCGGTCCGGCCGGAGCGCCGGACGGTGGCCAGCACGCCGTCCGCGTCCTGGGTGAAGCCGACCAGTTCGGTGTCCGTCTCGACGGTGACGCCGAGTTCGGCGAGCCGTCCGCGCAGCACCTCCTCGGTGTGGTGCTGGCCGAGCAGCAGCATGCCGGCGTACGGGCGGTCGGGGGTGGGGCGGTTGCCGGGTGCCGGGTCCACCTCGCCGACGAGCCGACTCCCCTCGTACGTCCGGACCTTGAGGTCGAGCGTGCCGCGGTCGAGGATCGCGTCCACGACGCCGAGGTCGTCGAACACCTCCAGTGTGCGCGGGTTGATCCCCTTGCCGCGGACGCCGCGGTCGCGGAACTGCGGCTCCCGCTCGATGACGCGGCAGTCCACCCCGGCGCGGGCCAGCCCGAGGGCGAGCGCGAGGCCCACCGGGCCGGCGCCGACCACCAGGACCTCGGCCCGGCCGGTGTCGCCGGCGGGTCGTGCGGCGTGCGGGGTGGTGCGTTCGGTGTGCGCGGCGTGCGTGGTGTGCGGGGTGGTGCGTGTGGCGTTGTGCGTGACAGCAGGCGTGACGTTGCGCATGACGGACCCCCTGGGTACCCATCCATCCGGCCATAAGATACGGCGCGTTTCTTGTCTCTGACTGTAGACTCGAATCGATAAGAAACGCAACGTATCTACGAGAGTGGGTGCGACGGACGCGGGAGGCGCGGGACCCGGTGGTGAGCGAGAGAGCGGGATCGGGATCGGCAACCGGACCGGCGGCGGGGCCGGCCGGCGCGTCACGGCGGCGCGGGAGCGAGCTGGAACGGGCGATCCTGGACGCCGTCTGGGCCGAACTCGCCGACCACGGGTACGACCGGCTCACCATGGAAGGCGTCGCCGCCCGGGCGCGGACCAGCAAGCCGGTGCTCTACCGCCGCTGGCCGAACCGGGCCGCCCTGGTCATCGCCGCCCTCGGCCGCAACGCCCCCGACTACCAGGAGCCGCCGGACACCGGCGAGTTGCGCACCGACCTCGCACTCTTCATGGCCAGTCTGCTGCACCGCTTCGACGACCTGCCGACCGACGCCGTCCACGGCTTCCTGGTCGACCTGCTGCGCGATCCCGAACTGCGGGCCGGCTTCACCGGCGGGCTCACCGCCGAGGGGCCGGTCGGCAGCCTGGGCGCGATGATGCGCCGCGCGGCCGACCGGGGCGAGATCAACCCCGACCGGATCACCCCGCGCGTCGTCTCGCTCCCGCTCGACCTGCTGCGCGACGCCTTCCTGACGGGCGGCGCCGTACCGTCCGACGACGTGGTGGCGGAGGTACTGGACGAGGTCGTGATGCCGCTGCTGCGCTCCCCGTCCGGGAACTGACGGTCAGTCGGTCCCGCCGCGCACCGATCCCACCGGCCCGCCGGGCATCGATCCCGTCGACCCGTCAGGCCTGGCCTATGCTCGGGGCCCATCGAACGTGCGTCCGCGAGGAGGGTCCGAAGCATGAGCGGCACCGTGGTGGCGGTCAGCAGCAACGCCGAGTACGCGTTCACCAAGCCGAACCGGGCCGGCATCAGGTTGCTCGCCGGGCTCGGCGTGGAGGGCGATGTGCACGCCGGGGTGACGGTCAGGCACCGCTCGCGCGTCGCCCAGGACCCGACCCTGCCCAACCTGCGGCAGGTCCACCTGATCCACCGCGAACTGCTCACCGAGCTCGCCGGATCCGGGTTCGACGTGGCGCCGGGTGCGCTCGGCGAGAACATCACCACCGAGGGCGTGGACCTGCTCGGCCTGCCGGTCGGCGCGCTGCTGCGGATCGGTCCGGAGGCCGAGGTGGAGATCACCGGCCTGCGCAACCCGTGCGCACAGATCGAGAACTACCGGACGGGCCTTCTGAAGCAGGTTGTCGGCCGCGCCGCGGACGGGACGATCGTCCGCCGGGCCGGGATCATGGGCACCGTCCGTACGGGCGGCGCGGTCCGGCCCGGCGACGCGATCGCCGTCGAACTGCCGGACGGGCCGCACCGGGCGCTCGACCGGGTCTGACGGTCCGCGACCCGGGCTCAGGCCGTGCCCGGGCGCGACGGTTCACGACCGGACGTCAGGGCCGTGCGGGCCGTCAGCGCGGCGGTTGCCCGTCGACCCGGCGCAGGTCGTAGAGGTGCGACTTCCCGGCCTTCCGGCTGTGCCAGGCGCAGAGCGGCGGGACCGGCTCCCCGGTCGTTCCCCCGGGCAGCGGCGCGGAGTCGGGCGCCCCGGCGGCGTCGACGGTGCACCAGCTGCGCTCGGGCGGCCGGCGGCACCAGACGTCCAGGTCGGTCCGCTTGAACGACGGCCGGCCGTGGAAGGTGCCGTCCTGGTCGAAGTGGTAGACCAGACCGTCCAGTCGGCGGACGAACTCGATCGACGCCGCGGCGGATCCCCCAACTCGTCTGCCCCGCAGGCCCGAAGGGCTTCGAGGATACCCCTGGTCCGATACCCCCCACCCGTACCCGGCTTCCGCCTCCCCGGGGTTCCACTCTCCCGGGTTCGGCCGTGGGCCCGTTCTCGCGGGCCCCGTGCGCGGAGCGGGTGTCGTGCCGGTCGGATCAGGACCGGACGAGGCGGGCGATCGCCTGGTTGGCCTCGCGGATCTTGACGCCCGCCTCCTGGCCGCCCTCGGCGATGGCGTCGCGGACGCAGCACTCGATGTGCTCGTCCAGGAGTTGGAGGGCGAAGGACTGGAGTGCGCGGCTGGCGGCGGAGACCTGGGTGAGGACGTCGATGCAGTAGGTGTCCTGCTCGACCATGCGCTGCAGGCCGCGGATCTGTCCCTCGATGCGGCGGAGCCGCTTGAGGAAGTCGTCCTTGTGGGAGCTGTAGCTGGCCATGGCCGTCTCCGGTTCCTGTGCGGTGAGGAGGGTGCTCACTCTACCGGCGCGCTCCGGCGGGGGAGTCGGCCCGGACGGGCGGTGGCGCCCGCCCGTCCGTCCGGGCCTCGGGGGTCAGCCGTCGAGGCGGCCGACCAGGTCGTAGCCGGCCTCGTCGACGGCGGCGGCCACGTCGGCGTCGGCCAGCGGCCGGGTGCTGCCGACGGTGACCCTGCCGGAGGCGAGGTCCACGGCGACGTCGGTGACGCCCTCGACCTTCTTCAACTCGGCCGTGACCGAGGTGACGCAGTGGCCGCAGGTCATGCCCTTGACCTGGAAGGCCGAGGTCAGGGCGGACGCGTCCTCGGGGGCCGCGCCGGCGCCGGTGCTGCACGAGCCGCAGCAGGAGGAGGCCCCGGCGGTGGTCGACTCGACGGTGAGGGTGGTCTCGCTGGTCTCGCTCATGGGTGTGCTCCTGTCGTCAGTGCCCCGGCGCCTTCCGGAGTGGCCCGGTCGGCCGGCTGCTTCCTTCATGAGAGAAGGTACCATACCCCCCTAGGGTATCCAAGGGAGCGGGCGGGCCCCTGTTCGGCGGCCGCCTCCACCCGGCCCCGGATGCGTCAACGCCGCGCTGTGGCGCCCCTGTTGCGGGTGGTCGGGCAGGGTGGGAGGGCGCCGTCCCGACCCCGCCCACCACACGAGGTGAACCCCATGGACCAGACCACCCGACCCGGCCCGCGCGGCCTGCGCGAGATCCTCGCCGCCGGCGAACGGACGTACTCCTTCGAGTTCTTCCCCGCCAAGGACGACTCCGGCGAGCGCGCCCTGTGGGCCGCGATCCGGCGGGTGGAGGCGGCCGCGCCGACCTTCGTCTCGGTCACCTACGGTGCCGGCGGCTCCTCGCGCGACCGCACCATCGAGACCACCGAGCGGATCGCCGCACAGACCACGCTGCGCCCGGTCGCCCACCTGACCGCCGTCGGCCACTCCACCGCCGAACTGCAGGCCGTCCTGCGGCGCTACGCGGACGTCGGGATCCGTGACGTGCTCGCCCTGCGCGGCGACCCGCCCGGCAACCCCAACGGCGTCTGGGAGCAGCACCCGCAGGGCCTGCGGCACGCCGTCGACCTGGTCCGGCTGGTCAAGCAGTGCGGCGCGTTCACCGTCGGCGTGGCGGCCTTCCCCGAGCGCCACCCGCGCTCCGCGGACTGGGACGACGACGTCCGGCACTTCGTCGCCAAGTGCCGGGCGGGCGCCGACTACGCCGTCACCCAGATGTTCTTCGAGGTCGAGCACTACCTGCGGCTGCGGGACCGGCTGGCCGCGGCGGGCTGCGGGACCCCGGTCATCCCGGAGATCATGCCCGCCACCGACGTGCGCCAGATCAGCCGCTTCGCCGAGCTCAGCGGGGCGTCCTTCCCGGCCGGCCTGGCGCTGCGGCTGGAGGCGGCCCGCGGCGACCGGGCGGCCGCGCACCGCATCGGCGTCGACCACGCCACCCGGATGGCCGAGCGCCTACTGAGCGAGGGCGCGCCCGGCCTGCACTACATCACCCTGAACCGCTCCACCGCCGCACTGGAGATCCACCGCAACCTCGGGCTCGACCGGCCGGCGGGGGAGGAGGCGCCGGCTCCGGAGGCCCGGCCGCTGATCGGCAGCCGCATCTGACGCGAGCGCGCGCGGCGATCACGTGACCGGGGGCGTCCGGTCGGACTTCCTCACGTCGAGCGGGAGCCCTTGATCAGTGCACGGTGACCTGGATGCTCTTGGAGATATCGCACCTTTCCAAGTCGTACGTCGGTACGCCGTCGTGGCAGCCCCCCTCGCCGAACAACCACGTCAGTGTGGTGGTTCCGGGCGCCAGGGCGGTGAAGGTCAGGTCGAACTCGGAGCCGCAGCCCGCTTTGGGCTCGTCCGTGGGGCAGGGAGTGATGACGAAGTCCTTGCCGGGGCGCAGCACGCTGCCGTCGCCCGCCGAGGAGAGGTACCACCACAGTGGCCGGGCACCCCCGGTCGTCCTGACACCGAGCTGCTGTCCGACCGCCAGGGTCACCGTGCTGGGCGGGTACGGGGACCGGCCGTCTCCCGCGTCGTCGGGGAGGGAAACCTCCACCTGCGGCCGGGTGGCGGTGGCGGCCGCGGGACCGGCCGGGTCGGAGTCGGACCACCAGTCGTCGAGGTAGGAGAAGAGCAGCAGGGCGACGGCCACGAGTGCCACCACGCTCGTGATGGTTCGGCGCATCAGGTGTTCCCTTCCCGGACGTGGCGACGCATGGCGATCAGGAGCGCTACCTCGGCCAGCCAGCGTGCGAACAGGACCTCGCGGCCGAGGTCCGCCCCGCCGGCCGCGGCGGCGCGCAGCCAGCCGCGGACCAGCTCGCCCGGTTCCCGGCCGATCACCGGTTCGGGCAGGTCGAGCGCGGCGGCGAAGCCGCCGGCGCGCACGTACTGGGCCAGGACGCCCAGGGGGTCGGGGCCGATGCGCAGGGCCTCGGCCTGGTAGGAGGCGGCGATGGCCGCCTCGCCGAAGAGCACCCGGCGCGGGACTCCGTCGATCAGCAGGCCGCGGGTGAGGGCGGACTCGACGTCGTAGCCGGTCATCAGTTCGGTGTCGGGGAGGAAGTCGGTCATTTCGGAAGCTCCGCGCCGTAGGGCCGGTTGATCTTCGCATCGCCGGTGAGGCCACCGGTATTGATGCTGTTGTGGATGAACTGGTCCTCGGTGACCCACACCGACTGGCCCCAGGGGTTGTAGACCTGCAGGCGGTCGCCGTCCCGGGCCACGATCACCATCTGGTGGTAGCCGCCGTCCTTGCCGGCCGCCTTGCTGGCCTCGTCGAAGGCGCAGAACGGCACCGGCTTGCCCTCGTCCAGGGCCTTCTCGATCCGGGTGACGGCCGCGCGCCGGTCGTCGTCGGTGTCCAGGTTGACGTACTCGTAGGTCGAGCCCGTGGCCTTCCCGAGGTTCTGGTTGGCGAGGAAGGTGTTGCCCTTGGGGCCGATTCCGCCGCCGTTCTCCGGGTAGACCTTGGTGCCGCCGTCGGCCAACTGGCCCTGCTGGTACTGGCCGATGAAGAGCTGCTGGAGGCGCTGCTGGAAGTACTGGGGCGAGTCGGCTCCCGGGACGTCGGTCATGTTGCCGGTGGTGAGCTGCAGCATCGTCACCGGGTCGAGCTTGAGGCTCGCGACCATCGTGGAGGCGGCTACGCAGTCGCCGACGTTGCGCTGGCTGTAGATGTCGTAACCGTCGACGATCTGGGTGCCCTTGTAGTTCAGGAGGATCGTGTGGGTGGTGGACTCCTCCTGCAGGGGGTCCGTGGCGAGCGCCGGGACCAGGTGTTCGGACAGCCAGCGCGGGTCGTCGCCGTGGGGGTGGATCAGCGCGGCGAACTGCTGGACGTCGGCCACCGGGTGGCCGGCCGCCAGGGCCTTCCAGAGGTAGGCGGCCTCCTCCGGCGACTTGGCGTCGGACAGGAGCTTCTGGAAGGCCAGCTGGTCGGTGCCGTTCATCACGGACATGAACTGCTTGGCGCGGTCGAGCTGGCCGTCCGTCAGGATGTAGTCGCCGTCCGCACCGCCGCCGGGGCCCTTCTCGTTCGCCAGCACCAGCGCCGCGAGGGGGTCGATCGGCCCCTGTCCGGCGCGCTCGGTGCGGGCCCTGGCGGCGAGCTGGTTGAGCATGCTCGCGGCGTGGGTGCCGCTGCTCTCCGCCCGCTGGGCGGCCGAGATCCTGGTTCCCACGGCCGTGTTGGCGGGTTCGATGGCGGCGATGGCCTTGCCCATGTCGAAGGCGTCGTGGGCGAGGGACTTCTGCACGTTCTCCAGGGCGGTCACGCCCTGCGCGTCGGTGCTCTGGGCCCCTTCCAGGTTGTCCGCCCAGGTGTTCAGCTCGGTGGCGGCCTGCTCCAACGACTTCTGGGAGACGCTCAGTTCGTTCGCCAGCGCCCGGATGGACTGGGTGGCGTTCTCGGCGACCGAGCCGGTCCAGGCGTTCGGCAGCCGGTTGTCGGCGACCTCCCCGAGGTCGGTGGACGCCTTGGCGTAGGCCTTGGCGGTCTCCGCGTACGCCTTGGCCCGCTCACGTATCGCGCCCGGGTTCCCGGCCGGCCGGGGCACGGCCAGGGCCTTGCCGATCGCGCCGAGCAGTGCGGGGCCGATGAAGAGGCCGCCGCCGGGGTGGGTGATGGCCTGCTGCGCCTTCTGCAGGTCCGCGACCTTGCTCATCGCGTCTGCGCCGGGGTCAGCGACGCGGCGAGCTTCGACTCCGCGGCGCGGTAGTTGGCGTTGGTGGCCGACATCTTCTGGACCAGTTGCGCCACGGCGCGCTGGGTGACGTGCAGTTCCTGGCTCCAGTTGCTGTCGAAGCCCGCCCATGCCAGGTCCACGCCGAACTCGCCGAAGTCGGCGGACTGGACGGGCGTCTGCGCGGTGTAGGACTGGTTGGCCGAGGCCAGGTCGGTCGCGACGTTGTTGAGTGCCGTCGTCACGTGCTCCAAGGCGTCGGGCTGGACGGTGTACCCCACCGAGTCGGGCATCGGCTGCTCTCCCCCAAGAAGCTCCATGGCTCGCCGTGATCGGACGAGCACGGTCGACGAGCATAGACGTAACCGGGGGAGCGCCGGTTCCGGGGTCGGTCCGGGGAGGGATGTCGGCGCGCCACGCAGGCCAATACCCCGTACGGGTATATCGTGGCCGCGCCCAGCGGACTCCCACGGCACGGTGCCCGGCCCGGGCGCCAACCGGGAAGGCGGACCACCATGCACGCGATCCTGCACGCGCTGTCCATCGCCGGATCGATGACCTGGGAGATCACCTGGGCGCTGATCCTCGGCTTCCTGCTCTCCGCCGTCGTCCAGGCCGTCGTCCACAAGGCCACCGTGGTCCGGCTGCTCGGTGACGACCGCCCCCGCACCCTCGCCGTCGCCGCCGGCCTCGGCGCGGCCTCCTCGTCCTGCTCCTACGCCGCCGTCGCCCTGGCCCGCTCACTGTTCCGCAAGGGCGCGGACTTCACCGCGGCGATGGCGTTCGAGATCGCCTCGACCAACCTGGTCATCGAACTCGGCATCATCCTGGCCCTGCTGCTCGGCTGGCAGTTCACGGCAGCCGAGTTCGTCGGCGGGCCGGTGATGATCCTGGTGCTCGCGGTGCTGTTCCGGCGGCTGCTGACCGACCGGCTGCTGCGGGAGGCCCGCGAGCAGGCCGAGCACGGCCGGGCGGGCTCGATGGAGGGCCACGCGGCGATGGACATGTCGGTGGCGGGGGAGGGCTCCTTCGCCCGCCGGCTGCTCACGGGGAAGGGATTCACCTCGGTCTCCCACGTCTTCGTGATGGAGTGGGCGGCGATCCTGCGGGACCTCGTCCTCGGCCTGCTCATCGCCGGCGCCATCGCCGCCTGGGTGCCCGACTCCTTCTGGCAGTCGTTCTTCTTCGTCGACCACCCGCTCGCGAGCAAGCTCTGGGGCCCACTGGTCGGCCCGCTGGTGGCGATCGCGTCGTTCGTCTGCTCGATCGGCAACGTGCCGCTGGCGGTGGTGCTGTGGAAGGGCGGGATCAGCTTCGGCGGAGTGGTCGCGTTCATCTTCGCGGACCTGCTGATCCTGCCGATCCTGAACATCTACCGGAAGTACTACGGTCGGCGGACGGCGCTGTTCCTGCTCGGCACCTTCTACGTGGCGATGGTCCTCGCCGGCTACTTCGTCGAGCTCGTCTTCGGTGCCCTCGGCCTGATCCCGGACAACCGCGACGTGGAGATCCCGATGTCCGGCGTCCAGTGGAACTACACGACCTGGCTCAACATCGTCTTCCTGCTGCTCGCCGCCGCCCTGCTGGTCCGCTTCTTCCGCACCGGCGGCCGGGCGATGCTCCGCATGATGGGCAGCGCCCCCGACGCGGGCGGGTGCACGGGCCACGGTCACCACTGATGAGGTTTGCGCGAGAAGTCGGCCAGGCCGACTTCTCGCGCAGGGAGTTCAGACGCTGGGGATGTCCCCGGTCTTGATGGCGGTGACGAACGCCGTCCATGCGTCGGAGGGGAAGACGAGCGCGGGGCCGTTGGGGTCCTTGGAGTCGCGGACCGGGACGGTGTCAAGGAAGCCGTCCGCGACCTCGACACAGTTCCCCTGGTTGGCGCTGAACTTGCTCTTGCGCCATACGGCACGGCTCAGATCCATAGCACTCCGATCGGTGTCCTTCGCGTAACTGCCGTTGAACTCGCGTGGGAAGTCGGACGGGCCGACTTCCCACGCGGGGTTGTTCACGCGCTGGGGATGTCCCCGGTCTTGATGGCGGTGAGGAAGGCCGTCCAGGCGTCGGTGAGGAAGGCGAGCGTCGGGCCGTTGGGGTCCTTGGAATCTCGTACGGCCATTCCACCGACGGTGATGTGCCCTGTTTCTACGCACTCAGTCGCCTGAGCGCTGTAGCTGCTCTTGTACCAGCCCCGAGCTGAGATCTCCGGCATGGTTACACTCTCACCCTCTTGTCGGATCCGGCACTCACGTCTCTGCCGCGATGGCGGTGATCATATCGAGCGACTGGGTCGGGTTCAGGGCTGACGACCGCAGGTAGTCGAAGACGAGCCCGTAGCCGGCCAGCTCCGCCTCTTTCTCCAGGTAGTGACTGCTGGTCAGCGTCTCCAGGGCCACCGCGCCGGAAGTGGACGAGTCCGTGAACCCGAGCATCACGAACCCGCCGCACGCTCCGGCAACTGCCCCCACCTCCAGTGGCACGACCTGCATTGTGAGGTTGGGGAGCTGCGATGCCTCGGCGAGGTAATGCAACTGTGCTCGGTGTACGTCAGCCCCACCCACAGGGCATCGGAGGGCGGGTTCCCAGATGATTGCCCAGAAGCGTGCCGGGTCCGGCTTGGTCAAGACCGCCTTGCGTTCCATTCGCACCTTGACCAACTGATCGATGCGCTCCGGCCGAACAGCGGCGGGGTTCGCTTCCAGCAAAGCCTGGGCGTAGTCCTCGGTCTGCAAGAGGCCTGGGATGACCAGAGGTTGCCACGTTCGGATGTACCGGGCGTCGCCCTCCAGGTCAAGGTAGTTGGCGTAGGCGGGCGGAATCGTGTCGCCGTAGTCGTGCCACCAGCCGCGCTTCTTGCTTTCCCGAGCGAGTGTTTCGAGGGCGTCCCTGTCCCGGGGCTCGGTCACTCCATAGACGTCCAGCAGGATGCCGAGGTCCAAACGCCGGATCCCGACAACGCCGGTCTCTATGCGGCTGATCTTCGCGCGCGAGCACTTCAGAGCACCTGCGGCGTCGTCTGTGCTCTTGCTCGCCGACTCCCGAAGCCGGCGAAGCTCTGAGCCAAGACGGCGGCCGCGCACGGTCGGCCTTGATTCGTCAGTCACGGCGTTCCTTCCCTGAGGCCTGTCCAGTCTGCCTTGTGACGTGGCATCTGATCCAGGCTAGCCAATCTGCACTGATGCAGAACGGCATGTTGCGATGAGCACTGATGCGGTGCATGCTACTTGGCGTAGTGCGATGCGACACACAGCGTGATCAGTGGCGGCTCATCGCTCGGGCATCCCTTTGCCCTCCGCCGCCTTCGGATCGCGAACTTTCCCACCACCCCCGGAGGAGGCCCCGCCATGCCCGGAAAGTTGGAGAAGCCGCCCGCCCCCACCAACCCGTACTCGTGGTGGCTGCCCAGGCACCACAAGTCCGCCGGGTTCGCCCGGCGGTTGCTCCGCACCTTCCTCGCCGGCCAGCCTGACGGTGAACGGTTCCTCGACACCGGCGAGTTGCTGCTCGGGGAGCTCGTCACCAACGCGGTCCTGCACGCCAAGACCCCGCCGGGGCGGCTCATCTTCATCCGGTTCGAACTCGACCCCGACTCGCTTCGCATCGAGGTGCACGACGCCGACGCCAACCGGCCGTCAGTGCCGCACCCCGCCACCGAGCAGGACGAGAGCGGGCGCGGGCTCTGGCTCGTTTCCCAGCTGGCGTCCGGCTGGGGCTGCCGCCCCCGCGCCGGTGGCATCGGCAAGATGGTGTGGGCGTTGATCGACGGGGGCTCGCAGTGAGCGTCGAACTTCCCTTCCCCGTCAGCGTCGAGATCAAGGACATCGCGAAGGTCGCCATCTTCGCCAAGCTCCCCGATGCCCTCGACGCCGTCCGCGCCAGCCTCGCCCGGCTCCCGTTGGACGAGGACCAGGCCGGCTACCTCGCCGACTACTTCTCCCCGGCCTCCGCCGAGCGGATCGCCCACCAGCTGATCCACATCGGAGTGGTCGGCGTGATCGCCTTCCTCGGGATCCACGCCCACCCCATCTACCTGCGCCCGGCGTTGGACCCCGAGTGATCCGGCGACTCACCTGGGTCCGCATCGAGATGTGGTGGTGTCTCACGCCCAGTTCTCACGCCCAGTTCTCCCGCCCGGTCCGCGCCGTCAGCCCGCGCCGCCAGGCCGCCCATGCCGAGATGCAGCTCTGGGCGGCCACCCCGGGCAACGCCGAAGCCCTTCTCCGCACGGTGCTCCGGCAAGCCGCCCGAGGGTGAGCAGCGGTGCCGGGCGATCCCTCCCGGACCGCCCGGCACTTTCCGTCTGGGCATGTTCATCCGAGTAATCTGCGCACCTGTGAACGACACCTACGGCCTGCTCGCTGGCCTGGCGCAAGCCGGGAGCATCACCGCACTGCGCGGCCTACTGCCCGAAGTCGTGCCATGGGTTGTGTCCCTGCCCAGTGAGGACATCGAGACCCTGCTCACCGAACTGACCGACACGGCACACAATGAGGCGGATCCGGACAACCTCGCCCCGATCGCGGTGCTGCTCGCCCAGTGGAAGCGCAGCGCCGAGATCCACGCGGACCCCGCGTTGCATGCCCGTCTCGCCTGCGAGCCCGAGGGTGACCTCGGGCCCGTCCCCGTCCCCGAGTTGGCCGACTGACCCGATCAAGGGTGTGAACAAGACCATGCCGGGCGATCCCAGATTCGGGATCGCCCGGCATCTTCCGTTGGGAAGCGCGTTCAGTGCTGGTGGACGCCCGTGTCCCCCGTGGCAGCGATGGTGGCGCCGTCGGCTGTCAGGGTGAAGGCCGCCGTGCGGACGGTGTCCTGGTGCTTGAAGTCCAGGAAGAGGCGGTAGCTGCCGGCGCTCGGGGCGGTGGTGGTGAAGCCGATCTCCGGGCCCGGGGCGGTGGTGTCCGGGTGGACGTGCAGGTAGGCGAGGTCGCCGGCGCGGAGGGCGACCAGGTGGCCGTACGCCCCGAGGTAGGGCTGGAGGTCGGTGACCGGCCGGCCGTCCTTGCTGACGCTCAGGGTGAGCCGGCCGCTGCGCCCGGGGGCGAGGTCGCCGCCGAGGGTGACGGTGTAGCCGTCGACGGTGACGGTCCGTCCGGTCTGCGGGAGCGGGGCCGGGCGCAGGTCGCCGGCGGCGTGCAGGTCGGCGCCGAGGGTGAGGCCCTCGGCGGCGCCGGCCGGGGTGAAGTCGGCGAACACCCGGTACTCCCCGGCTGCGGGGACGGCGGTCGGGGCGCTCCAGGTGCCATCGGCAGTGAGGGTCGGGTGCAGGTGCTGGAAGGTGGAGAGGTCGCGCGGGGCGACGATCAGGTGCAGGTCCTTCTCGTGCTGCTGCTGGTAGGCGGTGACCGGCCGGCCGTCGGCGCCGAGGATGCGGAACCGCAGGTCGGTGGGGGAGCCGGCGGTGACGAAGGGGTTCTCGACGCTGAGCGTGTAGCCGCGTTCGGAGATCTGCAGCCCGCCGGGCGGGTGCTCGCCGGCGGCACCGTCGCCCGCCTCCTCGGCGTGTCCGGCGTGTCCGGCGTTCCCGGGGTTCCCGGTGTCGTGTCCGCCGTGCCGGGCCGTGGCGGGCTGGGGGGAGGTGCCGCTGCCGGTGGCGTTGCCGACGCCGAGGGCGAGGCCGAACGCGGCGGCGAGGCCGGCGGTGAAGGCGGTGATGCGCAGCGCGGTGTTCATGGCGGGGTTCTCCTCGGGCGTACGGGCGGGCGGGCGTACGGGCAGTCCGGCGCGGGGCCCGGCCCCGCTCGACATCCATGAGTGAATACCCCATGGGGGTATCAAGTCAAGCGGATCGAAACGGCGAAAAATACCCACTGGGGGTATCGGCCAGGGCTTGCTCTGGATACCCCTCGGGGGTATAAATGAACCCGGCACCGCCCGATACCCCTGCGAGGTATGAAGGCCCGGCCGCCGAACGCACCGCACGACCGGCAAGACGACTGTCACGAGGAGCGACGATGACTACGCAGGCACCCGCCTCCGCGGAGGTGGAACTCTCGATCGGCGGAATGACGTGCGCCTCGTGCGCGGCCCGCATCGAGAAGAAGCTCAACCGGATGGACGGGGTCACCGCCAGCGTCAACTACGCCACCGAGAAGGCGAAGGTCTCCTTCGAGGACGGTGTCGAGGTCGCCGACCTGATCGCCACCGTCGAGGCCACCGGCTACACCGCGGCGCTGCCCGAGCCCCCGGTCGCCGAGGGCCCGGACGGCGAGCGGATCCGGCCGGCGGACGAACTGGCGCCGCTGCGCGCCCGATTGTTCACCGCGGTGGCGCTCGCCGTGCCGGTGATCGCGATGGCGATGGTCCCGGCCCTGCAGTTCGACAACTGGCAGTGGCTGTCCCTGACCCTGGCCGCCCCGGTCGTCACCTACGCCGCCTGGCCGTTCCACCGGGCCGCGTTCACCAACGCCCGGCACGGCGCCGCGACGATGGACACCCTGGTCTCGCTCGGCACCGGCGCCGCGTTCCTGTGGTCGCTGTGGGCGCTGTTCCTCGGCGACGCCGGGATGCCGGGCATGCGGCACGGCTTCGAGTTCACCATCGCCCGCAGCGACGGCGCGTCGAACATCTACCTGGAGGCGGCGGCCGGCGTCACCGCCTTCATCCTGGCCGGGCGCTACTTCGAGGCCCGCTCCAAGCGCACCGCCGGTGCTGCGCTCAAGGCGCTGCTGGAACTGGGCGCCAAGGACGTGACGGTGCTGCGCGGCGGGGCCGAGGTGCGCATCCCGATCGCCGAACTCGCCGTGGGCGACCGCTTCGTGGTCCGGCCGGGCGAGAAGATCGCCACCGACGGCCTGGTGGTGGAGGGCGCCTCGGCGGTGGACGCCTCGATGCTGACCGGCGAGTCCGTCCCGGTCGAGGTCGGGGTCGGTGACGGCGTCACCGGCGCCACCGTCAACGCGGGCGGCCGGCTGGTGGTCGAGGCCACTCGGGTCGGCGCGGACACCCAGCTGTCCCGGATGGCCAAGCTGGTCGAGGACGCGCAGAACGGCAAGGCCGCCGCGCAGCGCCTCGCGGACCGGATCTCCGCCGTCTTCGTGCCGATCGTGATCACCCTCGCGGTGGCCACCCTCGGCTACTGGCTGGGCACCGGCGAGGGCTGGACCGCCGCCTTCACCGCCGCCGTCGCCGTGCTGATCATCGCCTGCCCGTGCGCCCTGGGCCTGGCCACCCCGACCGCGCTGCTGGTCGGCACCGGCCGCGGCGCCCAGCTGGGCGTCCTGATCAAGGGCCCGGAGGTCCTGGAGTCCACCCGCAGGGTCGACACCATCGTCCTGGACAAGACCGGCACCGTCACCACCGGCCGGATGACCCTGATAGCCGTCCACACCACCGGCGGCACCACCGAGGCCGAGGTGCTGCGCCTGGCGGGCGCCCTGGAGCACGCCTCCGAGCACCCGATCGCCCGGGCGATCGCCGACGCCGCCGCCAAGGCCGGCGAACTGCCCGCCGTCGAGGGCTTCGAGAACGTCCCGGGCCTGGGCGTCCAGGGCGTGGTGGACGGCCACGCGGTGGTGGCCGGCCGGGAGGCGCTGCTCAACGAGTGGTCGCAGTACCTGTCGGAAGACCTGGTCGGGGTCAAGCGCGCCGCCGAGGCGGCCGGCCGGACCGCGATCGCGGTCGGCTGGGACGGCGAGGCACGGGCCGTCCTGGAGGTCGCCGACGCGGTCAAGCCGACCAGCGCCGAGGCGATCGGCAAGCTGCGCGCACTGGGCCTGACCCCGGTGCTGCTGACCGGTGACAACCGGCGGGTCGCCGAGGCCGTGGCGGCCGAGGTCGGCATCGCGCCGGAGCACGTGATCGCCGAGGTCATGCCGCAGGACAAGGTCGACGTCGTCAAGCGGCTGCAGGCCGAGGGCAAGGTCGTCGCGATGGTCGGCGACGGCGTCAACGACGCCGCGGCCCTCGCCCGGGCCGACCTCGGCCTCGCGATGGGCACCGGCACCGACGCCGCGATCGAGGCCGCCGACCTCACCCTGGTCCGCGGCGACCTGCGCGCGGCGGCCGACGCCATCCGGCTCTCCCGCCGGACCCTCGGCACCATCAAGAGCAACCTGTTCTGGGCGTTCGGCTACAACGTCGCCGCCCTGCCGCTGGCCGCGGCCGGGATGCTCAACCCGATGATCGCGGGGGCGGCGATGGCCTTCTCCTCGGTCTTCGTGGTCGGCAACAGCCTCCGACTGCGCCGCTTCCGCTGAACGGGCATTCCGCTGAACGGCTTTTGCCGAGCGGCTTCTGCTGAGCCGCTTCCGTTGAGCGGCCTCCGCCGAACCGCCTCCGCCGTGCCGGGCGGACTCCGGACCACTCTCCACCGCCGGGCCGAGGCCCCGGAACCCCGCCGGGGCTCCGGGGCCCCGGCGTTTCCGGGGTGCGGCCGGTCAGTCCTCCGGCAGCTCCACCGCCTGCCAGCGGTACGCCGCATCCTCCTGCCAGGCCTGCAGTTCGCCCTCCACCACCGCGGCCAGGCAGAGCCGCCAGTCGTCGCCCATCGCGAGCGCCACCCGGGTGGCCGGGCGCAGGGTGGGCCGCCACCAGCGGGGACGGCGGGAGGCGCCGCCGGCCGGGAGCCGCAGCCGTACGCCGCCGGCGCCGGCCAGGGCGATGGTCGGGCCGCCGCGGTGGCCCGCCATGGCGATGTCGAGGGAGGGTTCGCCGTCGCCGATCTCGGTGCCCGGCCCGGCGGAGCCGAGGGTGTGCAGCTGGACGGAGCCGTCCGGCCGCAGGGTGGCGGCCTGCGGGCCGGCGGAGGTGCGGGCCAGTGCCCCGGCGCGCAGCGCGCCCTCCGGGCCGACCGGGGTGGGCGGTTCGGTGGTGCCGGGCCGCCGGCCCAGCACCCGGCCGTGGTGCTCGACCAGGACCAGCCAGCAGCCGGGCCGTTCCTCCAGGGCGGCGAGCACCCGGTCGGCGGGGCAGCCGGGCAGCTCGTGGCCGGTGAGGGTGAGGCCGGGCGCCCAGCGGTAGGAGCGCAGCGCGCCGCCGGCGGCCGTCCAGACCGTCATCTCCCCGGCCGGACCGACCGCCCCGGCCAGCCCGTTGACCCCGCGCGCCGCCTCCCACCAGCCGGCCGACGTGCCGACCCAGAGGGTGTTGCCGCGGTCCTCGGCGCAGACCACCAGCTCGCCCTGGCGCCCGGCCCAGCCTGCCGCCAACTCCCGTACGGCTCCGGGCCCCTGTCCGGCGGGCAGCAGTCGGCCGGTGTGGCCGGGGCCGGCCAGCGCGGTGCCGTCGGAGCCGCCGGTGACCACCAGCGGGCGGCCGGTGCGGTCGGGCAGCACGGCCAGTCCCGCGGTACGGGCCACCGGCCGGTGCGAGCGCAGCAGTTCGCGGCCGCGGGCGGCCCACGGGCCGAGCGGGGAGGGACGGCGCTCCGGGTCGCGGGCCAGCGGCTCGCACGCCCAGCGCGCCAACTCCTCGCCGTAGCCGGCCGCCAGCAGCTCGGCGCGGGCCTGCTCGGCGGCGAGCCGGTGGTCGAGCCGGCCGTGGTCGGGCAGCAGCAGGGTGCGGGCGAGGGTGCCGACCGCGAACAGGTCCTTGGCGGTGGTCGGGAAGCCGCCGACCTGCTCGGCCTCCGGCGGAACGTGCCCGGGGGTGAACACCGCGACGGTCAGGGTGTGGTCGAGCGGGGCGAGGAAGGTCAGGTCGATCAGCTTGACCTGGCCCTGGCCGTCCACCAGGACGTTGGCGGGGGAGATGTCGCGGTGCACCCAGCGCTTGCGGTGCAGCTCGTCGACGATCCGGCAGAGTCGGGCCAGCACCTCGGCCACCGCCGCCGGACCGCCGCGCTGGCCGCGCGCCCAGGTGTGCAGCGGCGCGCCCTCGACCCAGGGCGAGATCTGGTAGCCCAGCAGCCCGGCGGAGGGCGCCGCGCCGGGCCGGTGCGGGGAGGGGCCGAGCAGGAAGCTGGGCACCACCAGGTCGGTGACGCCCAGCCGGTGCGCGTTGTGCGACACGTCGTCCCAGCGCCCGAGCCAGCGCCGCACCTCGGACGGGTCGCGCTCCAGCATGATCTTCGCGGCGACCAGTTCCTTGCGACCGTTGTGGCCGGTGCGCACGGCCCGCCACACCTCGGCCTCGCCGCCCCGGTGGTGGAACTCCAGGAGTTCGTACTGCTCGGGGTCGAACTCCGGCCCGAACCGGAGCCCGGGCACCCAACGCGACTCGGACACACGACCCCCGACGTTATGAACCGCTCGACGCTGCTGACTGCCCGGTCGACGGCCGCTCGATGCTTTCGACGAACCGCTGTTGGTGCGCTTGTTCATGTCCTGCTCATGCGTTGCCCAGGATAGTGCTCTTTCCTGTTCGTCTGTCCGATCGAGGGCCTATTCTGATGGCGCCCGAGCAACATCACGACACGACGTCAACTCATGATCGTTCGAACCTCGTTGATCATGGAGACGGCGACATCCTGACACAGGGGGACGGTGCATGGCGCTGCTAGCGGTGCTGCTGATCGTGGTGGCACTGGCCGGTGCGGCCGTCGTCGTACTGGCGCGCCGCCGAGGAGCCCTGGACGCCGACGCGGTGGCGAGAGCCCTGGCCGCGGCCGCCGAACAGCTCACCGCCGGGAAGGCGGCCCAGGCCCGCCGCCGCTACGCCCGACTGGCGAAGCGACTCGCCGCCGGGCCCGCCGAACTGGGCCCGCAGCGCGGCCTCGCGCTGCTCGGCCAGGCCGAGGCGACCATCCCCACCGGCGACCGGGCGGCCACCCTCGCCCTGCACCGCGAGGCGTTCCCGCTGCTCGCCGACCCGGCCCGCCAACTGCCCCGGTGGAGCCTGCGCCACCTCGCCGAGGAGCGGATGCGGGGCGGGGAACGGAACCCGGCCGACGGGACGCCGCAGACCGGGGAACGGCCCCGGACCCCGGACGGCGACCTCGGACCGCTGCTGGCCTTCCTCCAGGCCACCGCCGCCGGCGCCGAACCCGGCGAGGAGGCCCAGGCCGCCGCCCGCGCCCTCGACTGGCTGCAGCGCCGCTGCCGGGAGGGCTCCGCCGAGCAGCGCGAGGAGGCCACCGTCCGCGCCCTCGCCGCCCTGCCCGGCCGCGACTGGCCGGTGCTCGCCCGCGCCGCCCTGCTGCAGGAGACCGGCCGGCTCGCCGAGGCCGAGACGCTGGTCGCCGACTCCGTCCGCGGCGGCAGCGGCGAGCTCCACTTCCGCTGGGGCATCCACCACTACAACCGGCACCGGGACGGAGCCGCCGTCGCCGCCTTCGACGAGGCGCTGCACATCGGCCCCGGCGAGCCCTCCCCGTGGGGGCGCGGCCCGGCACTGCGCACCGACTGCCTGCTCTTCCGCGGCCTGGCCAAGCAGCGGCACGGCAACACCGACGGCGCCTGGAGCGACTTCGCGGCCGCCACCGCGGAGAGCCCGACCGACCCCCGCCCCCGCTACGCCCTCGGCCGGCTCGCCCTGCTGCTCGGCGCCGACGACCAGGCCCGGGAGCAGTTCACCGCCGCCCTGACCGTCCAACCCTCCTTCGCCCCGGCCCGGTTCGGCCTCGCCCTGGTGCACGAACGGGCCGAGCGCCACGCCGAGGCCGCCGCCGACTACCGGGCCGGCCTCGACCGGGCCCCCGACTGGCGCCCCGCCCGGGTCCGGCTCGGTGCCGCCCTGCTCGCCGCCGGTCGGACCGCCGAGGCCGAGCCGCTGCTGCGCGCCGAGTCCGACACCGAACCGGGCAGCCGCTGGACCGGCATCGCCGCCTTCCACCACGGCCTCGCCCTCGCCCGCACCGACGACCCGGCCGGCGCCCTCGCCCGCTGGGAGCCACTGGACGACGAGGACCTGAGCGAGCGCCGGGCCCTGGCCCGCGACCGGCTCGCCCGCACCCGGCTGACCGGGGATCCGGTCGCCGCCCGCGAACTCTGGCAGCGGGCCGCCGCTGAGCACCCGGCCGCCCCCGGCTACCGCGCCGCCCTCCGCGAGGCCGCCCTGCGCGAGGCCGCCCACCTGCTGGTCACCGGCCGTGACCGCCCCGAGTCGCGGGCCGGCGCCACCGCCGCGCTCGCCCTCGCCGACACCCTGCCCGGCGCCCTGACCCACCGCCAGGCCCGGCTGCGCGCCGCCCTGGCCCTGGCCGAGGGCAAGACCGAGCCGGTCGGCACCCTGCTGGACGCCGGCAGCGGCCTGCGCGACCGCTACCACCTCGCCGCCGTCGCCCTGCTGGCCGGCCGCCCGGCCCGGACGATCGCCCTGCTCGGCCCGCCCGACCCGAACGGCGACCCGGCGACCGCCCGGCTGCGCGCCCTGCTCGCCGAACGGGCCGGCAACTGGGCCGCCGCGCTGGAGTGGTACCGGAACTTCCTGACCGCCGCGGCGCCACCGGGAGCCGCCCGTGCGGCGGAGCCCGCCGGCGACTGCGCCACCTGCGACCGGCCCGCCACCGGCGCGTGCGCCGGCTGCGGCCGCGAGGCCTGCACCGACCACCTGCACACCCCGGAGGGCGCCGGCTCGCCCCGCTGCGTCCGCTGCGCCGGTCCTGCGCTGCGCGCCGTCCTGGACTGCGCCCGCCGCACCGGCGCGCCCGACCAGGCCGAACCCGTCCTCGCGGCCTGGGCCGCGGCGCTCGGCGACAGCGCCGCCGCCGCACCGGTCCGGCTCGACCTCGCCCTGCTGCGCGCCGAACTCGGCCGCCACGACGAGGCGCTGGCCGATCTCCCCGCGGACGCCGCGGCCGTCCGCGCCGCCGTCCTGATCCGCCGGGCCGGCGCCGCCCTCGCCGCCAGCCGGCCCGGACGGGCCGCCGGCGACCTGCGCCAGGCCCTCCGCCTGGCCCCCGGCCACGCGCGGGCCACCGAGACCCTCGTCCTGCTCGCCGAGCACGAGGCGCACCAGCACGCCATCGAGGGCCGCCACCGCGAGGCCTGGGAGGCCTACCGCGACCTGCTGCTCAAGGACCCGGCGCACCCCCGGCTGCTGCACGCCCTCGGTCTGGCCGGCTACCGGCTCGCGACCGCGTCCGGGGCGGCTGCCTCCGAGAGTGCCGTGTCCGGGAGTGCCGTGTCCGGGAGCGCCGTGTCCGAGAGCGCCGTGTCCGAGAGTGCCGCGTCCGGGAATGCCGCGTCCGGCGCGGCCCGGGACGAGGTCTGGGCCTGGACGCTCGGCTGCCTGGTTGCCGCCCTGCACCAGCCCGAACTGTGGGCCGAGTCCGCCCGGATCACCGGCCGCACCCCCGAACCGCAGCGGCTCGCCGCCGCCCGCACCGGGCTCATCGACCGCCTGCGGGACGACCTGCGCGCCCTCGACCGGGCCGCCGGCCGCAGCGGGGACGAGGTCTCCGCCTGGACGCTGCGCCTCGGCATGGAGGCCCACACCGCCGACGCCTTCGCCCAGGAGGACCTCCGAATAGCCCTGCCCGGCTGCCCCTCCCGCCGCCTGACGGTCGGCCCCACGCTCGACCGGCTGTTCCGCGCGGAGCCCGAACTCGCCGCCTGGGCCGAGGCGTTCGAGCAGGCCGTACGGGCCTGGCGGCAGCCCGCCGGCTCCGGCGCTCCCGGCCCGGCCCGCGCCCTCGGCCTCTTCGGCGAGCTCGGCCCGCAGCGCTACCTCCAGCTGCAGGGCCGCCAGGCCGCCGCCGTCGCCGCCCTGGATGCCGTGCCCCAGCAGCGGCGCGGCGAGGACTGGCAGTCGCTGCTCGGCGAGTCGCTGGTCAGCCAGGCCCGTGAGCACCACCGCAACCAGGACTGGCGGGAGGCCCTGGACTGCCTCACCCGGGCCGGGGCCGTCCCCGGGGCCGCCCTGCCCGCCGACTCGGCCGCCATCGCCGCCGAGTCCGGCGTCCGGGCCGCCCGCGCGCTGCTCAAGAGCACCGTGGACGACCAGCCGGGAGCGGCCGAGCTGCTGGAGAAGGCGTACGCGCTCGCGCCGGACGACCCCGAGGTGCGCGGCGACCTCGGCGCCACCTACGCCCAGTGGGCCCGCAAGATCAACAACGAGGACAAGGACTACCCCCGCGCCCTGGAGCTGCTGCAGAAGAGCCTGGAGCTCGTCCCCGGCGACCCGACGGCCCGGCACTTCCTGGAGGCCGCCCTGGGCAACCGGGCCGGCCAGCTCAGCCGCCCCGAGGCCTCCGACGCCGAGCTGGAGGAGGCCGCCGACGCCTGGCGGGCGCTGATCGCCCTCAACCCCGACCCGGACCACCGGCTCGGCCTCGCCTTCGTGCTGCGCCACCTCGCCCGCTCGGCCGCCTTCGCCGACGACCGCGGACGCGCGGTGCGCCGCATGGCCGAGGCGCTGGACGCCGACCCGGAGTGGGACGGCGACGCCGAGCACGAGGCGCCGCGCCGGGTCGCGGTGATGCTCGCCAACCACGTGCTCGACGCCATGGGGGACAAGCCGTTCACCGCCCAGGCCGCCGTGCTGCAGAAGGCCAAGTCGTACGACGACTCGACGGACATCCGCCGCCTGATGGTCAGCGTCTGGCGCGGCGAGGCCATCGGCCACTACGAGGCCCGCCGCTACCAGGAGGCGCTCCGGCTGCTGGAGGAGGCGCTCGGTCTGTCCCGCACCCCGGAGGACGATGACAAGCTGCACCGCGAGCTCGGCATCGTCTACGGCTCGTACGCCGTCCAGCGGGCCAACGCCCGGCAGCTGCGGGAGGCCCGCGATCTGGCCCGCAAGGCCGTCGAGCACAACCCGGAGGACCTGGAGCTGCGCGCCATGCAGCGGCGGATCAACTCGCTCTACTGACGGCAACCGCACGGCAGTTGCCGTCGTCCTAGACCGTGCGCCCCGGCGCCGGCCGCCGTCCCGGCCGTCGGGACCGGCCGGTCGGGGCCGGCCCGCCGAGAGCCGTCCGTCGAGACCCCCGCCCGCCGAGAGCCGCCCGTCCTGAGTCGTGAGTCGTGAGTCGTGAGTCGTGATCGTGAGGAGAGGGACCGCCCGCCATGCCACTGCCTGAACCGTCGCCGTACGAGGTCCTGGGCATCCCGCTCACGGCCGGTGTGCGCGAGATCAACCTCGCCGTCGGACCGGCGATGCGGGCGGGCCGTCACACCCGCCAGCAGATCCAGGAGGCCGCCGCGCTGCTGCGGAACCCGGACCGGCGGCTGGAGTCCGACCTCCAGCAGCCCCTCCCGCCGGAGCCCGTCGACCGGGCCGCCGACCTGCTGGCCCCGGCGCTCGCCGAACCACTGCTGGTGATCGAGCGCCCGCCGCTGCCGCCCGTCCCCGCCCTGCTGACGCTGCACCGCGCCGAGCTGGCCGCCGACTTCGCCGAGCCCGCCCCGCCGGGCACCGACCCCGAACCGCCCGTCCCCGCCCGCTACGCGGCCGACCTGTCCGTGCTGCCGCAGATCGAGGTACCCGAATGACCGACGCACCGACCGCATCCCCGCTCGACGGCCACCGGCGGCTGGAGATCCCGCCGGGCGTCGAGGAGGTCGACCTGGAGCGGAAGTTCGTCCAACTGCTCTTCCGCTCCTCCCTCCTGGGGAGCAAGCTGACGGAGCAGCGGCAGACCGCCCGGGCCGAGCAGCGCGACCTGCTGGGCATCCTGGTCGAGGTGGACGACGCGCTCGCCGCCCTCGGCCTGGACCGCGAGCTGGTCGCACTGGGACGCGGTGAGGGCATCGAGGCCACCCGGCGGCGGCTGCTCGGCCGGCTCGCCAAGGCCAAGGTCCGTCCGATGCGGCTGGAGGGCATGCCGGCGGACCCGGAGCTGACCGAGATCGTCGGCACCGAGGTCCGGCCCGGGGTGGTGCCGGAGACGGTGCTGCGGACGGTGGTCACCGGGTTCTTCTGGGAGGACGAGGTGCTGCGGCGGGCCCAGGTGGTGGTCGCCGCACCGGAGCCGGAACGGGCGCCCGACACGCAGGCGCTGCAGCCCGAGGGCACCGGGGAACCCGGGATGACCGAGGGGGCCGGGGAGCCCGAGGCCGTGCCGGTCGAACCCGCTGTCGAAGCGGCCGAAGCGCCCGAAGCCGCCTTGACGGTCGAAGCGGCCGAAGCACCCGACGCCGCCGAGACGACCGTGCCGGCCGGGGCCGCCGGAGCAGGCGATCCCGTCGCCGTGCAGCCCGTCCGCGCCCAGCCCAAGGCGGCCCCGCCCCGGGCCCGCCGCAAGGCGACGGCCGCGGGCAAGCGGGCCAAGCGCAAGAAGTAGCCAGGACCACGAGGGGCAAGAGGGGAACGACATGTACCGCACACTCGGCATCGACCTGGGCACCACCAACTCCGTGGTCGCCCACCTGCGCCGGGGCGAGCCGGAGATCATCTTCAACCGGCAGAACCAGGAGGCCACGCCCTCCGTCGTCGGCAGCGGCCGCAAGGGCGAGCTGCTGGTGGGCTCCACCGCGCGCAGCCGGATCGCCATCGACGGCGCCAACGTGATCCGCTCGGTCAAGCGCTTCATGGGCCGCAAGTTCAAGGACCCGCAGGTGCAGGCCGCCCTCAAGGAGGTCGACTACAAGGTCACCGCGGGCACCGACGGTGACGTCAACGTCTGGTTCAACGGCCGCTCGTACACCCCGATCGAGATCTCCGCGATCGTTCTGCACCGGCTCAAGGAGGACGCCGAGCAGCGCTTCGGCGAGCCCTTCCACCGCGCCGTCATCACCGTCCCCGCCTACTTCGGCGAGCGGCAGGTCGCCGCCACCCAGGAGGCGGGCCGGATGGCCGGGCTGCACGTGCTGCGGATCATCAACGAGCCGACCGCCGCCGCGCTCGCGTACGGGATCACCTCCGAGGCGGGCGACGAGGGCAGGACCGTGCTGGTCTACGACCTCGGCGGCGGCACCTTCGACATCTCCATCCTGCTGCTGGTGCCCGGTTCGGTGTCGGTGCTCGGCATCGAGGGCGACAACCTGCTCGGCGGCGACGACTTCGACCGGGCGATCACCACCGCGCTGCTGGAGGACATCCGCGAGGAGTACGGCTCGGACTACCAGCCCGACCTGCGCGACCGCCCGAAGATCGCCTCCACCGCCGAGACCATCAAGATCGAGCTCTCCAACCAGGAGTCCTCCGAGGTCATCCTGCCCGGTCTCGGCGCCGGACAGCTGGTGCTGGAGACGGAGTTCGAGCGCGCCCGCTTCGAGGAGCTGATCGAGACCCAGATCGAGCGGACCATCGAGCTGACCCACAAGGCCATCATGCAGGCCAACCTGACCGTCGGGGACATCGACGAGGTGGTGCTGGTCGGCGGCTCGACCGCGATCCCGCTGGTCGCCCGGCGGCTCGGCGAGGTGTTCGGCCCCCGCCGGATCCGGCGCGGCGTCAACCCGATGCAGTGCGTGGCACTCGGCGCGGCCGTGCAGTCCGCGTTGGTCGGCGAGGTGGAGTGCCCGGAGTGCCGGGCCCCCGGGGACCTCTCCGCCTCCAACTGCGCCAACTGTGCGACCTCCCTGCTCGGTGGTGACCGGGTCTCCTGCCCGACCTGCCACATCCCGGTCGACTCCGCGGCCGCCGACTGCCCCAAGTGCGGCCAGGAAACGGGTGGTTCGGCCGGCGGCGCGACCGTCCCGAAGCAGGTCCAGGCCACCACCGTGGTCCGCAGCGACAACTGCCCGCGCTGCGGCACCCCGGCGGCCCCCGGCGTCACCGCCTGCGAACTGTGCGGCGAGGCGCTGAACTCGGCCGCCCCCGGCCTGACCAAGGTGATCTCCACCGCCGCCGAGGACGTCGGCCTGCGCTGCGCCTCCTGCGGCGTGGTCAACCCGCCCGGCAGCGAGACCTGCACCGGCTGCGGCGAACTGATGCAGGTGACCAACCCCTTCGACATCACCCCGAAGAACCTCGGCATCGAGCTCAACGACGGCCGGCTCGCCGTCATCATCCCCAAGAACACCAGCTACCCGACGAGTTCGCCGGTCAGCCGGGAGTTCGTGGTCTCCGGCAGTGGCCGGCAGCGGCTGGAGGTGGCGGTCTACGAGGGCGAGCACGAGATCGCCCAGCAGAACGAGCTGATCGGCCACCTCACCCTGCGGCTGCCCGAGGGCCTGGGCGGGCGCACCCCGGTGGAGGTCTCCTTCGGCCTCGACCGCGACCGCACCATCACCCTGTCGGTACGGATCCAGGGCGGCGCGGAGAAGACCGTCAAGCTGGAGCGGGTCACCCTGGACCCGGAGCTGAAGGTGCAGGTCGAGGAGCAGCAGCGGCAGATCGAGACCTTCACCGACCGCTGGGGCGGGGAGCTGACCGAGGCCGAGATGCGCGAGGCGCAGCGGCTGATGGACTCCCTGGACGACCTGGCGGCCGGTCAGACCCGCGGCCAGTCGGTGGACGAGGCGCTGGAGCGGGCCCAGCGCCAGCTCAAGGCCCAGCGCTGGGTGCGCGGCTCGGAGGCGTACCTGAGCCTGTTCATCCACTACTGCGAGAAGCACCTCGACCCCAGCGACCTGGACCGGCTGCGGTCGGTCTCCGCCGAGCTGCGGCTGCGCCGCGAGGCGGCCGACTGGGAGGGCGCGATGCGCGCGGCCCAGCGGGCGGACGAGCTGTGCGACTCGCTCGGTCACACCATGCGGATGCTGACCATGTGCAACGTCTACGTGACCCAGAACATGGTCTCGCCCGCCCTGGGGCAGCTGATCATGGCGGAGCTGCGCGGCCTGGACGCCGCCGTGGAGGCGCCCAACATGGAGGAGGTCAACAAGCACATGTCGAACCTGCTGGCGCTGTACGCGCAGGCGCAGCGGGAGCTCGGCAGCGAGCCGGCCGCGGAGTCGCTCGGCCCGGTGCGCCCGGAGGAGGCGGGGCCGCGATGAGCGCCGTGGCCGACCCGGAGGTGCTCTGTCCGCTGTGCAAGGTCGCGGCGGATCCGCGGAGCCTGTGCTGCCCCTCCTGCCGTGAGGACCTGTCCGCCCTGTTCCGGCTGCGTTACGCCGGTCGGATCGATTACAACCGGGCGTTGGAGGCGCTGGCGGCCGGCGACGAGGCGACGGCGCGGTTCCGGCTGCGGGGCGCCCTGGAGGCGGAGCCGGGCCTGCACCCGGCCCGGGAGCTGCTGGAATCACTGAGCGTGGCGGGGCCGGCGGGCCTGGTGCGGGTGGGGCGGGAGGGCGACACGCCCTCTGAGTGACCAATTCGGACCCTCCCGACCTGCCGTCGCGTTCCATCGGTGCGAGTGTGATCGTCACACGGATGTTCGCCACCCTCACAAGGAGTGACGCAATGCGTATTCGCACCACCCTCGCCGCCACGGCGCTCGCCGCCGTGGCCGTCCTGGCCGGTGCCGGCACCGCCGCCGCGGGCGACGCGACCGCCAACGGTGTCGCCTACGGCTCGCCCGGTGTGCTGTCGGGCAACCAGATCCAGATCCCGATCAACCTCGAAGCCAACGTCTGCGGCAACACGATCGGCATCATCTCGATCCTGAACCCGGCCATCGGCAACACCTGCATCAACGCGTGACCCGTGCGCTGGGGCCGTCCGTCGAACCGACGGGCGGCCCCAGCGCCGCGTCCGGGGCCGGGCCGGTCGTGCCGCGCCCGGGCGCGCTCCGGTACCCCCGTTCGGGGGTGGCGGCAGGGCCCCGGGAACGGGACCATGGTCCCCGACCCGCCCCGTCGCACCCAGGAGCCCGCACGTGCCGACCACGCCGACCCCGCGCAGCTACTCCTCCGGTACCTCGGACGTCCCCCTGCTCGGCGACACCATCGGGGAGAACCTGGACCGCGCGGTGCGCGCCTTCCCCGACCGCGACGCCCTGGTCGACCGCCCCACCGCCCGCCGCTGGACGTACGCCGAACTCGCCGCCGACGTCGACGCCGTCGCCCTCGGCCTGCTGGAGCTCGGCATCGCCAAGGGCGACCGGGTCGGCATCTGGGCGCCCAACTGCGCCGAGTGGACGCTCACCCAGTACGCCACGGCCAAGCTCGGCGCCGTCCTGGTCACGGTCAACCCCGCCTACCGCGCGCACGAGCTGGAGTACGTGCTGAACCAGGCGGGCATCCGGCTGCTGGTCGCCGCCGAGCGGTTCAAGTCCTCCGACTACGCCGCGATGATCGACGAAGTCCGGCCCCGCTGCCCCGAGTTGGAGCGGGTGCTGCTGATCGGCGGCCCGACCTGGGACGACCTGCTCGCCGCCGGCCGTCGGGCCGGCCCGCGGCTGGTCGCGGAATTCGCCGCCCGCCAGGACGAGTTGGCCCCCGACGACCCGATCAACATCCAGTACACCTCGGGGACCACCGGCTTCCCCAAGGGCGCGACCCTCTCGCACCACAACATCCTCAACAACGGGTACTTCGTCGGCGAGCTGCTCGACTACACCGAGCAGGACCGGATCTGCATCCCGGTCCCCTTCTACCACTGCTTCGGCATGGTGATGGGAAACCTGGCGGCCACCTCGCACGGCGCCTGCACGGTGATCCCGGCGCCGTCCTTCGAGCCCGGCGCCACGCTGGCCGCCGTCGCCGCCGAGCGCTGCACCTCGCTGTACGGCGTGCCGACCATGTTCATCGCCGAGCTCGCCGACCCGGACTTCGAGCGCCACGACCTCGGCAGCCTGCGCACCGGCATCATGGCCGGCTCGCCCTGCCCGAGCGAGGTGATGAAGGAGGTCATCGGGCGGATGGGCATGGCCGAGGTCTCCATCTGCTACGGCATGACCGAGACCTCGCCGGTCTCCACCCAGACCCGCGTCGACGACCCGGTCGAGCGCCGGGTCTCCACCGTCGGCCGGGTCGGCCCGCACCTGGAGGTCAAGGTCGTCGACCCGGCCACCGGCCGTACCGTCCCGCGCGGCGAGCCCGGCGAGCTGTGCACCCGCGGCTACTCCGTCATGCTCGGCTACTGGGGCGAGCCCGAGCGCACCGCCGAGGCCGTCGACGCCGCGCGCTGGATGCACACCGGGGACCTCGCGGTGATGGACGAGGACGGGTACCTCGCCATCACCGGGCGGATCAAGGACATGGTGATCCGCGGCGGCGAGAACCTCTACCCGCGCGAGATCGAGGAGTTCCTCCACGCCCACCCGGACGTCCTGGACGTCCAGGTCATCGGCGTCCCCGACCCGAAGTACGGCGAGGAGCTGATGGCCTGGGTCCGGATGCGTGAGGGCGCCGAACCGCTCACCGCGGAGGCCGTCCGGGAGTACTGCGCCGGCCGGCTCGCACACTTCAAGATCCCGCGCTACGTGCACGTGGTCGAGGAGTTCCCGATGACGGTCACCGGGAAGATCCGGAAGGTCGAGATGCGCGAGGAGGCGCAGCGGATCCTGGGGCTGTAGGGCCGACCCGGCCGGGCCCGCGGCCGCCTGCGCGTCGCACCCCGTCGGCCGATCCGGTGACACCGCCGGCCCCTGCGGCCGCTGACCGGGCCGGTCCGGGGGCGAACCCGGCCGCCGGGCGGGAGAGTGTGATCATGCCCCTCGACGTCACCGTGGAACGCCTGATCCCCCGTCCGCCCGCCGAGGTCGCCGGCTACGCCATGGACTGGCGCCGCGACCACGAGTGGACCCAGGGAATCCGCAGCGCCGCCCTCACCCGGGAGGCCGACACCGGGGGCTTCGGCGTGGGCGCCGAGGTCACCCGGACCGCCCACTTCCTCGGGCGGCGCTTCGAGTACGTGCTGCGGGTGGCCGGCTACGCCCCGCCGCAGGTGCTCGACATGGTCTCGGTGGCCGGGCCGATGCCGATGCACGTCACCTACACCTTCGAGCCCACCCAGGGCGGCACCTTCGCCCGCATCCGCGTCCGCGGCGGATCCACCGGTTTCCACCGCCTCACCGCGCCGTTGATGTCCCGCCAGGTCCGCTCCTCCCTCACCAAGGACCTGCGCGCCCTCGAAGCCCGCCTCACCGGCTGAACCGGCTGACCGCTCCGCATCGACCCCCGCCCGGAGCCCGTCCCGCGCAGCCCCGTCCCGCGCAGCCCCGTCCCGCGCGGCCCCGTCCCGCGCGGCCGCTGCCGGCCCCTCGGCGTTCGCTTCGCTCCGGTATCGTGCGCCGTCGTTCGGGCCCGACGGGAAGAGGTGCAGGTCAATGAGTGGGTCGGCGTCGGCTGCCGGGCCGGGGGAGTTGCGGCGGCACCTGGGCGTGTTCGACGCCGTGGTGATCGGGCTGGGGTCGATGATCGGCGCGGGCGTCTTCGCCGCGCTGGCGCCCGCCGCGGCCGCCGCCGGCTCCGGACTGCTGATCGGACTGGCGCTGGCCGGGGTGGTGGCGTACTGCAACGCGACCTCCTCCGCCCGGCTCGCCGCCCGCTACCCGCAGTCCGGCGGCACCTACGTCTACGGCCGGGAGCGGCTCGGCGAGTTCTGGGGGTACCTCGCCGGGTGGGGCTTCGTCATCGGCAAGACCGCCTCCTGCGCGGCGATGGCGCTCACCGTGGGCTCCTACGTCTGGCCCGCCCAGGCCCACGCCGTCGCGGTCGCCGCGGTCGTGGCGCTGACCGCGGTCGACTACGTCGGCGTGCAGAAGGCCGCCTGGCTGACGCGGGCGATCGTCGCCGTCGTGCTGGGCGTGCTCGCCGCCGTGGTGGTGGCCTGCCTGAGCGGCGGCCAGGCGGACGCCGGCCGTTGGGCGGTCGGCGCGGACGCCGGGTTCCACGGGGTGCTGCAAGCCGCCGGCCTGCTGTTCTTCGCCTTCGCCGGGTACGCCCGGATTGCCACCCTCGGCGAGGAGGTGCGCGACCCGCAGCGCACGATCCCGCGCGCGATCCCGCTCGCGCTGGGCATCACCCTGGTGGTGTACACGGCCGTCGCGCTCGCCGTCCTGGCCGTACTCGGCCCCGAACGCCTCGCCCACGCCGCGGCGCCGCTGGCGGACGCGGTCCGGGCAGCCGGGGTGCCCGGGCTGGCTCCGGTGGTGCGCGCCGGGGCGGCGGTGGCGGCCCTCGGCTCCCTGCTCGCGCTGATCCTCGGCGTCTCGCGCACCACGCTCGCGATGGCGCGCGACCGCCACCTGCCGCACGCCCTGGCCGCCGTCCACCCGCGCTTCGGCGTGCCGCACCGCGCCGCGCTGGCCGTCGGCGCGGTGGTGGCCGTCGTCGCGGCCGTCGGCGACGTGCGCGGCGCGATCGGCTTCTCCTCCTTCGGAGTGCTCGCCTACTACGCCGTCGCCAACGCCTCCGCCTGGACCCTCACGCCGGGCGAGGGCCGCCCGCCGAGGATCGTCCCGGTCGTCGGTACGGCCGGCTGCCTCGCGCTGGCCTTCGCCCTCCCGTCGGCCTCCGTCCTGTCGGGCGCGGTGGTGCTCGGGCTCGGCGCCGCTGCGTACGGCCTGCGCAAGGCGGTGGCCCGCCGCTGAGGCCCCCGGTCAGCGCTGAGGCTCCCGGTCAGCCGGCGAGCCGGTGCGGGAAGCCCGTCGGACCAGCCCCCGGCGAGCCCGGCCCCGCCCCGGGCCGGCACCCGGACCGCAGGAACGCCGACGGCCGGCGAGGCGCAGTGCCTCGCCGGCCGTCGGCGTACGCGGGTGCTACCGGCCGCCCCACGGCTCGTCCGTCGAGACGATCTCGCGGCCGAGCGGCGTCAGCGAGACCGGGATCATCTTCAGGTTGGCCCAGCCGAAGGGGATCCCGATGATCGACAGGAACAGCGGAACGCTGGTGATCAGGTGCGCCAGCGCCAGCCACCACCCGGCGAAGACCAGCCAGATCACATTGCCGACGCAGGACGCCGCCCCGGCGTCCGACCGCTCCACCGCCGTCCGCCCGAACGGCCACAGGATGAAGCCCGCGAGGCGGAAGGACGCGATGCCGAAGGGGATGGTGATGATGAGGACGCAGCAGATGATTCCGGCGACCGCGTAGGCAAGAGCCATCCAAATGCCGCAGAAAACCAACCAGATGACATTGAGGATGAACTTCACTGCACTCATGCTTGGTACCTTCTCACGGCCGATCGCGTTGCACCACGACCGTCCCATGCCCGCCGGAGGGCGTGTCTACGCCCTCGGGGGTTGTGCCTCAGGGGTCGGTCCGGGGTGCGGCCTCAACCCGCGGTCGAAGTGAGGCCGGCCGACTCAGCGGTCTCCCACGAGCGCGAAGGCGAACGCCAGGCGCCGGTCGATCCACTCCGCCTTCATGGTGACCTTCTCGCTGCCTTCCGACGTCATCACCACCTCGCCGTCGGCACGCCACTCCAGCGTGCGTGACCTGTGCGGCAGGTCGCCGCCCTCCGCCCCGAAGCTGGTGAGGGCATCCGCGACGCCGAGTGCCAGGCGGCCCGCCGCCAGCCCGAGCGCGTCCTTCGGAGAGCCGCCCGCGATCCACTGGTTACGGCCGACGATCACGGGGTGGCCGGGCTGGTCGATGGCCCAGGTGTGGCGGAAGGGACGCCGGGGCGGAACGCGGCGGACGGTTCCGATGAGCTGCCCCTGCCCGTCGTGGACGGGGTGGTGCCGCTCGCCGTCGACCTCGATCCGCTCGCCGACGTAGCAGAGCAGACGGTTCGCGACGAGGTCCTCGAAGAGGGTGAGTGAAGGGCCTGCGGCCGGCGGCGCCGACGCCGGTACGGGCGGCGCAGCCGAGGTGGCGAGGTAGGCGCAGGGGGCGAGGACACGGTCGTTCCTGCCGCCCTTGGCGACGCGGACGGCGCGAGGGCCGCAGCCGATGCGGTTTCGCGTGGGGGTGGCCGGTCGTTCGACGTCGCCGATCACGAACTCCCTGACCCGTTCCCAGCTCACGGGCTCGACGGGAGGTTCCGCGGAGCTGTTCCTGTTCCTGCCGAAGCGCATGTTCGCCTCCCGACGGCCCGACTGGTCTTGATCCGTCCCCGACCCTAAGCGGTGCCGGTCCGGGGCTTCCCGCGTGGGCCGCCGGGTGGCCGTGGCCCGGGGTGGTCAGCCGGCGCCCCCGGCCGATCGGGCTCGTTTCCGAACACCACCGACCCCGATCGGTCCCAGGGGTGCATTTCGGGGGAAGGTCCGGGGCCGGGGCCCCGGTGTGGGTGGGGCGGGTCAGGCGGGGCGGGGGAGGTAGGCGAGGCCGTGGGCGCCGGGCTCGGCGCGCTTGGGGAGGGTGAGGCGGGAGACCGGCGTGAGGGTGTCGAGGTCGATGACGTCGACGGTGGAGGAGACGACGGAGGAGACGTAGGCGAGTCGGCCGTCCGGGGAGGAGGCGATGGTCAGGGGGAAGAGGCCGATCTCGACGGAGCCGAGGAGCCGGTGGTCCTCGGTGGAGAAGACGCTGAGGCGGCCGGGGAGCTGGCGGCCCAGCCGGGAGTCCGGGTCGGGGGCCGAACGGACCTCGCCGGCCAGGAGCTTGCCGGTGGAGGTGAGGTGGACGGGGAGCGCGGCGGACCCGGTCGGGAGGGTGTCGACGACCGAGGCCGTGCGGGCGTCGATGACGCGGATGCCGGGGGTCGCGTCGGGCCGGCCGGCGAAGCCGAGGTAGGGCCCGGCGACGTACGCCCGGGTGCCGTCGGGGGAGACGGCGAGGCCCTCGCTGCCGGGGACCTCGACCTTGGCGGTCAGGACGCCCTTGTCGAGGTCCACGATCGAGACGAACGGGGCCTCCTTGTTGGTGGCGAAGCCGGTGCGACCGTCCGGGGAGACGGCGAACCAGTGCGGGCCGGGGGCGTCGGTGTCGATCCGGCCGATCGGGCGGCGGGTGTCGGTGTCGACGACCACGACGCCGCCGGGGCGGTCCGGGCCGCCCTCCACGCTGACGTAGAGGCGACCGCGGGCGGTGTCCAACGCCAGGCCGTGCGGGCCGTGTTCGGGGGCGAGGTCGATCACCTCGACGATCCGGCGGGTGTCGGCGTCGATCACGGTCAGCTCGGTGCGGCGGCCGCCGTTGGCGTGGTAGTAGCCGGAGTGGTAGGCGCTGGTGCACCAGAGCAGGCGCTGGGTCGGGTCGAAGCACAACTCGTGCGGCTCGGCGAGGACTTCGACGGTGTCGAGGAGCCGGTCGGTGGCGGCGTCGAAGAAGGAGACGGTCGGGCCGCTCTGGCTGACGGCGGCGAGGACGTCTCCGGCGAGGTGGGAACGGGACATGGTGGACACAGGTGCTCCTTGAAGCGGGTTTCCCGGTGGACGTCTCCACTCTCCGGCTCCCGGGGCGGCGGAACAATGCAAGGATGGACACGGGATAGTTGACCGGAACGCAAAGATGCAGCTCAGGAGCCATGGATGGACCTCAACTTGCTGCGGGCCCTGGACGCCCTGCTGCAGGAGAACAGTGTGACCAAGGCCGCCGAGCGGCTCGGCACCTCACCGGCGGCGGTGAGCCGGACGCTGGCCCGGCTGCGCCGGGCGGTCGGCGACCCGCTGCTGGTGCGGGCCGGACAGGGGATGGTGCCGACCCCGCGGGCGCTCGAACTCCGGGAGGAGGTGGGCGCGTTGCTGCGCGACTGCGACAACGTGCTGCGCCCCGGGGCGGGGTTCGAGCCGGTTCACCTGGAGCGGACCTTCACCGTGCAGACCAGTGACGTCGTCCTGGTCCGGGTGGCCGGGTCGCTGACCGAGCGGATCCGCGCGGAGGCGCCCAAGGTCGACACGGTGTTCCTGCCGGAGGCGCTGGAGGGCGGGCCGGCGCTGCGGCAGGGGCTCGTGGACGTCGAGGTGGGCGTGCTGGGGCACCTGGACCCGGAGATCCGCAGTCGGCCACTGGTCCGGGCGCCCCTGGTGGGCGTGGCCCGCGGTGGGCATCCGCTGTTCGACGGGCGGATCACCGCACGGCGCTTCGCCGCGGCCGACCACATCGGCGTCTCGCGGCGCGGCAGGCGGCTCGGGCCGATCGACGCCGCGCTGGCCGAGCGCGGGCTGCGGCGCCGGGTGGCGGTGGTGGTGCCGAGCCACACCAGCGCGATGCTGCTGGCCCGGGACAGCGACCTGGTCGCGCTCGGGGTGGCGGACTGGCTGCCGGAGACGGTCGCGGCGCTGGGCCTGCGCACCTTCCCGATCCCGCTCGAACTCGACCCGCTGGAGCTGGGGATGGCCTGGCACCCGCGCAACTCGGCCGACCCGGGCCACCGTTGGTTCCGCGAACACCTGGCGGCGGCCGTCCGGCGGGCGGGGCAGGAGTGAGCCGGGCGCGGTACGGATCCCACTGTCCGTACCGCGCCCGGTGATCGGTGGCCCCGGGTGATCGGTGGCCCCGGCGGCCGGTGTTCCGCGGCCGCCGGGCGTTCGGCGGCTACCGGCGGAGCGGTCCCTCGCAGGTGTAGTCGGCGGTACCGGCCTTGCCGCCGGTCCAGACGTCGACCTTGCCGAAGCTGCAGTTCATGTCGTTGAGGTTGTTCGCCCCCTCGACGTCCTTGGTGCGGGTGAGGATGAAGTAGTCCACGGTGTCGGACATGTCCTTGAAGACCTTGTCCGGGTTGGTGGAGTCGGAGAGGTTGGCGGTGATGCGCCCGGTGCAGACGAAGCGCATCGGCTTGTTGGCCCAGTCGCCGTTGTCCTTGCAGTCGGGCGTGGCGCCGGTGGCGGCGGCGAACTCCTCCTGGACGTCGTCGGCCCACGCGAGGTCGAGGGAGCCGTTCGGGACGAAGGAGGTCGACGGGACGTACAGGTTGTCGACGTTCTTGATCTGGGCGTCGAGGAAGGCGGAGTACTCCTTCTGCAGGGCGGCGTCGGCGCCGACCCGGTCGCGCCAGGCGTCGAAGCCGGCCGGGTCGTCGGCGCGCTGGTAGCCGTACATCTCGCGGAGCAGCGAGGGGTGCTGCTGCCAGAGGAACTCGAAGAAGGTGCCGGCGTAGTTGTAGAAGTGGAAGGCCGGGGTGTCGGTGTAACGGGCGTGCAGGAGCTGGGCGACGGTCATCCGGGGGATGCCGGCGGCCTCGTCCGCGGCCAGCTTGCGGACCAGCGACTTGCGCACCAGGATGCCGTGGTCGCGGGTGGAGCCGTCGAAGAACTCGGCGGTGCCCTCGTCCATCGCGGTGGTCTTGTCGTCGGCGTACCAGCGCGGGTCGCCGAAGTAACCCGGCACCGCCCAGCGGCCGTTGAGGTAGTGCACGTACTCGTGGCGGAACAGCTCTTCGAGGGTGAGCTGGGAGTCCTGCGGGACGCGTCGCTGGTAGGTGTAGAAGGTGGCGCCGCGCTCGATGTAGATCCCGCCGTTGCTGGTGGAGTAGCCGGTGAGGATCGGGTGGTAGACCTCGTAGTCGGCGCGCGAGGCGTACAGGTGGATGTGCAGGGTGGGGTTGGCGTCCCCGGCGAGCGGCTGGTCGGTGCCGAGCACCCGGAAGTACTGGGACTTGACCTGCTTGCTCGCGTAGTACATCTGGTCGACGGTGGCCTTGTCGAGGGCGGTGTGGACCTCGACGGCGCCGTTGTCGTAGGTGTACGTGTTCGGGAAGAGCTTCGCCTCCAGGTCGGATATGCAGACGCCGTACTGGTGGCAGACGCCGTAGGTGGCGGCCCAGCCGATGGCCTTGGCCCAGGGGTCGGACCACTCGCCGAAGGCGGTCCGGGTGGTGTCGATCAGCCGGCCGAGGTCGGCGACGGTGGCGTCGTGCAGGGCCGGCACCTGCCCGAACCGGCCGTACTCGGCGACGGCGTCGCGGGCGGCCCAGGCGTTCTTGGTGCCCTTGAGGTGGCCCCAGGAGGCGTAGGCGCGGAACGCGGCGCGGTAGTCGGCGTCGCCGGCGACGGCGGTGAGGAAGGCCGGGTCCTGGTTGTAGATGCCCAGGTAGTTGAGGTTGAGCGCCTGGAGGACGGCCTTGCCCCAGGCGGCGCTGTCGGCCACCGTGGTGCCGGGGGCGAGCACGCCGAGGATGCGTCGGGCGAGGCCGAGGTTGTTCTGGCGCAGGCCGTCGGCGCCGGCGGTGATGGCGGTCTCGCGCAGGATGTTCGCGGCGAGGTCGGTGCGGTCGAAGGCGTGCGCGCTGCCCGCGTACGCCGTGATCGCGCGCTGGATCGAGCCGAGCGTCGCGGGGTCGGAGACGTTCAGCTCGTGGTGGGTGAAGGCGTGGTAGACGGTCGCGTGCAGGTACGTCCACAGCTCGTAGACGTGCGAGGAGCCGGTGCCGTCGTCGGTGGCGGACAGCCGGGTGAGCCGGTCGGCGACCGCACGGACGTGGGCGTTGTCCATGGTGGTGGTGAAGCGGGCGTCCCAGGTCCAGAGGATCGAGTTCAGACAGCCGTCCGCGGTGATCGCCGGGTCGGTGAGGAAGGCGACGAGCTGGTCGGCGCCGAGGCGGGTGAGCCCGTCGACGGTGCAGGGCACGCCGGCGCCGCTGGTGGGAGGGGTGGCGGCGGCGGTGCCGGCGACCTGGTCGGCGGTCGGCGCGGGCGCGCCGACGTGGTCGGGCAGCAGTCCGGGGATGAGCGTGCTGCCGAGCGAGCCGCCGCCGGGGGCCGGGGCCGGGGCGCCGGGCTTGGCGGTGTCGGCGCCGAGGTGGTCGACGTCGTCGTAGGCGGTGCGCTGGTCGGGGGCGGCCGGGGCGGGCGTGGAGCTCGTCGGTGCGGTCGGCGCCGAGGCCGGGGCCGAGGTCGCGGGGGTGGGGGTGAGGGCCTGGGCGGTCTGCAGCGTGGGCAGCGTGAGGGTGACGGCCATCGCGGAGGCGAGCAGGACTCGCCGGGCTACGCGGGAAGTTGACACCGGATCTCCTGGAGGGGGAATTGGCAGGGCGGTGCGAGGCGGCAGTGCCGTGGGTTCCGGCCCGGGACTGCCGGGGGCGAGGGCGGGCGTTGCGGGGTTTGGGGCGCCCTCGGTTGAGCGAGGCGTAACATAGCAATGTGAAATTGCACCTGCCAAGAGGGTGAACGGAGTTGACCCCCACTCCTTCCGCTTCTGCAGTTCGGGATACCCTGCGGGGGTACGTGCAGGCGGACCGGACCCGATGGGGGAGGCGGAGGATGGCGCAGCTGCGGCCGTTCGGCCCCTCGGTGCCACGGGCGCTGCGCCTGCTGCTGCTCGCCGCGCTGCTGATCGGCGTCGTGACGATGCACACGCTCGGGCATCCGGCCGGTGGGCACGGTGAACGCGGCGGGCACGGTGGGTACGGCGGGCACGGTGGACGCGAGGCCGGGGACGGCCGGGTGGCGGCGCGTCAGGCGTCGGGCCACCACGCGATGGCCCCCGAGCCCGTCCGGGCCCCGGCCGCGCGGCTCGTGACCGGCGGCCCCGGCCTCGACGCCGACCCCGGCTCCGGCCCTGCCTCTGCCGCCGCCTCTCGCGCCGCCTCTGCCTTCGCCGACCCCTCGGCTCCCGGCGGCATGGACCCGATGACGGTCTGCCTCGCCGTCCTCGCCGGCTGGACCCTGGTGCTCCTGATCGCCGGTCCGCTGCTGCGTTCCGGTGGGGATGCCGCGGCCGAGGTGCGCGCGCGTCTGCTGCGGGCCGTCCGCGCGCAGCCCCCGCCCGGGGGTGGACGGATACTCCTCGCCCGGCTCTCGGTGCTGCGTCAGTAGGCGCGCGCCCGCCGATCCGTGCCCGCGCGCGCTGCGAAGCGCCCGCGTGCGGAACGGCCGACGCGACGTCCTGCGCGCCCACACCACCACCGCACGAGGTGCACTCCGCCATGCGCACACCCACCCGCCGTACCGTCCTCGCCGCCGCGCTCGCCGCCGCCGGGACCGGCCTGCTCACCGCCTGCTCGTCCGATTCGATGAAGGGCATGGACCACGCGTCCGTGAACCACGGCGACGCGGGAGGTGCGAGCGGCCCGGCCGCCTCCGCCGCCCCCGCCGGTTTCGTCGCACCGAACGGCCCCGAGGTCGCCGCCGCCGAGGCGAAGCGCAACCCCGGCCCGGAGCGCAAGGTCGCGCTCACCGCCACCGAGACCACTCTCGACCTCGGCGGCCGCACCGTCCGCAGCTGGGCGTACGGCGACCGCCTTCCCGGCCGGGAGGTCCGGGCCACCGTCGGCGACACGCTCGCCCTCACCCTCGCCAACCACCTGCCGCAGCCCACCTCGCTGCACTGGCACGGCCTCGCGCTGCGCAACGACATGGACGGCGTGCCGGGCCTGACCCAGTCCGCCGTCAGGGTCGGCGCCACCTTCGACTACCGCTTCACCCTCACCCACCCGGGCACGTACTGGTTCCACCCGCACTCCGGTGTCCAGCAGGACCGCGGCCTGTACGCGCCGCTGATCGTCGAGGACCCGAAGGAGCCGCTGCGCTACGACCGGGAGTGGGTCGTCGTCCTGGACGACTGGGTGGACGGCGTCGACGGCAGCACCCCGGACGCCGTCCTCGCCGAACTCGCCCAGGGCATGGGCGGGACGGACCACTCCGGCGGCTCCGGCCACGACATGCCGGGAATGCCCGGGATGTCAGGGATGTCAGGGATGTCAGGGGCGTCGGGGGTGACCGGCCCGGCGGGGCCGGGGGCGGGCGGTGCGACGAGCGGACCCGCCCGGATGCTGATGGGTGCCCGCAGCCCCCTGCTCGGCGGCGACGCCGGCGACGTCGCCCACCCGTTCCACCTCGTCAACGGCCGTCTCGCGACCGCTCCCGAGACCTTCACCGCCAAGCCCGGCGACCGGATCCGGATCCGGCTGATCAACGCGGCCGGCGACACCGCCTACCGGGTCGCCCTCGGCGGACACGAGCTGACCGTCACCCACACCGACGGCTTCCCGGTCGAGCCGGCCGCCACCCGGGCGCTGCTGCTCGGCATGGGCGAGCGCTACGACGTCCTGGTCACCGCCGGGGACGGCGTCTTCCCGCTGACCGCGCTCGCCGAGGGCAAGGGCGCGACCGCGCTCGCCCTGCTGCGCACCGGCGGCGGCGCCGCGCCCGACGCCTCGGTGCGCCCGGCCGAGCTCGACGGCACGCCGGTGACCGCCGGTGGGCTGAAGGCCGACCCGAGTGTCCGACTGCCCGCCAAGTCCCCTGACCGCACGGTGCAGTTGGAGCTCACCGGTGGCATGGCGAAGGCCGACTGGGCGTTCAACGGCCGCAGGTACGACCCGGCGCAGCGCCACCCGGTGGCCGCCGGCGAGCGGGTGCGGCTGGAGTTCCGCAACAGCACCGCCATGTGGCACCCGGTCCACCTGCACGGACACAGCTTCGCGCTGCCCGGCGACGGCCCGCGCAAGGACACCGCGATCGTGCTGCCCGGCACGACGCTGGCCGTCGACTTCGACGCCGACAACCCGGGGCTGTGGATGGTGCACTGCCACAACGTCTACCACGCGGAGACGGGCATGATGACCGTCCTCGGTTACCAGGCGTAACCCCGGTCCACCTTGTGAGACGCCGGGGCGGGGAGCGCGTTCCCCGCCCCCGGCACCCGCCTCGCTGCGCCGTGCCACCCTCGCCGACCTGCGCCTTCATGACGATTTCTTAACGCGGGCCGATGACACCTCCTTAACGCCCGTCGCATAGCCTGGCGCACTGCCGTCGCCCGACGGCGCTTTTGCGGGGTCTTTAAACAAGAGGTGTCACGTGGTTTCGTCGGGTTCGACGGGGACGGCGACGGAGGGTTCGTCGTCGGCGCGAATACGGCTGCGGAGCTGGCTGCTGGAGGACATGAGCGCGGCGAAGCCCGCGGAGCCGTCCGACGCGGCAGGCGGCCCGCAGGCGTCGCACGACGGCGCGGCGGCGGGGGAATCCGCCGCGCACGGTGCGCACGCCGGCCAGCGCTGGTGGCGGGTGATGTGCCTGACCGGCCTGGACTACTTCTCCACGCTCGGTTACCAGCCGGGCATCGCCGCCCTGGCGGCCGGCGTGCTGTCGCCGATCGCCACCATCGTGCTGGTGATCGTCACGCTGCTGGGCGCGCTGCCGGTCTACCGGCGGGTGGCCAAGGAGAGCCCGCGCGGCGAGGGCTCGATCGCGATGCTGGAGCGGCTGCTGTCGTTCTGGAAGGGCAAGCTGTTCGTCCTCGCGCTGCTCGGCTTCGCGGCGACGGACTTCCTGATCACCATCACGCTGTCCGCCGCCGACGCGAGCGCGCACCTGGTGGAGAATCCGCACCTGACCGGCATGCTCGGCGACAAGCAGGTGCTGATCACGCTGATCCTGGTGGCGCTGCTCGGCGCGGTCTTCCTCAAGGGCTTCAGCGAGGCGATCGGCCTGGCCGTGGCCCTGGTCGGGGTCTACCTGGCGCTGAACGTGGTCGTGGTGGCCGTCGGTCTGTGGAAGATCATCGAGGCGCCGCACGTGGTCACCGACTGGACGGACGCGCTGACCGCCCAGCACGGCAACCCGATCATCATGGTCGGCGTCGCCCTGGTGACCTTCCCGAAGCTGGCGCTCGGCCTGTCCGGCTTCGAGACCGGCGTCGCCGTGATGCCGCACATCGAGGGCAGCGCCGGTGACACCGAGGCGAACCCGGCCGGCCGGATCCGGGGCGCCCGCAAGCTGCTCACCACCTCCGCCGTGATCATGAGCTGCTTCCTGATCGCCACCAGCTTCATCACCACGCTGCTCATCCCGGCCGACCAGTTCAAGCCCGGCGGCGACGCCAACGGCCGCGCCCTGGCGTACCTGGCCCACCAGTACCTGGGCGGCGCCTTCGGCAGCGTCTACGACCTCTCCACCATCGCGATCCTCTGGTTCGCCGGTGCCTCGGCGATGGCGGGCATGCTCAACCTGCTGCCCCGCTACCTCCCGCGTTACGGCATGGCCCCGCACTGGGCCCGCGCGGTGCGGCCGATGGTGATCGTGCTGACCCTGATCGGCTTCCTGGTGACCTGGATCTTCGACGCCAACGTCGACGCCCAGGGCGGCGCGTACGCGACCGGTGTGCTGGTGCTGATCAGCTCGGCGGCCATCGCGGTGACCATCGCGGCGTTCCGCAAGCGCGAGAAGGGCTGGACCGTCGCCTTCGCGGCGATCTCGGCGGTCTTCCTCTACACCACCGTGCTGAACTGCATGGAGCGGCCCGACGGTCTGAAGATCGGCGCCTGCTTCATCGCCGGCATCATCCTGGTCTCGCTGGCCTCCCGGCTGCGCCGCGCCTTCGAGCTGCGGGTCACGAACGTGGCGATGGACGAGGTGGCGGAACGTTTCATCAGGGACTACGCGCACCGCCCGCTGCGGCTGATCGCCAACGAGCCGAGCCGCCGCGACAACGCCGAGTACCGCGACAAGATCCGCCAGATCCGCGCCGACAACGACATCCCCGGCGAGGACGACCTGGTCTTCGTCGAGGTCACCGTCCGCGACGCCTCCGACTTCGAGGCCGAGCTGACCGTCCGCGGCGAGGTCCTGCACGGGCGCTACCGGGTGCTCACCCTGGAGAGCTCCAGCATCCCCAACGCGATCGCCGCGCTGGCGCTCACCGTCCGGGACCGCACCGGGCAGCGGCCGCACCTCTACTTCGAGTGGACCGAGGGCAACCCCTTCGCCCAGTTCCTGCGGTTCTTCCTGTTCGGCCAGGGCGAGGTCGCGCCGGTCACCCGCGAGGTGCTGCGCGAGGCCGAGCCGGACCGCTCGCGCCGCCCGCGCGTCCACGTCGGCTGACCCCGTCGGCCGACCCCCGCGGGCGCCCCGGCGCCGGCCCCTGACCGCCGCCCCAGCTGCACGGCCCGTCCGCTCCCGGTGAGCGGGCGGGCCGTCGGCGTTCCCGGAGGCGCTCTCGCCGGCGGGGCCGGGGCGGCGCGGCGGGTGACGCGGTGAGGCCGTGAACACGTGGTGCCGCCCACGCCCGGGAGGGGAGGGCGTGGGCGGCGGATCGGGAGGGGACGCGGTCAGGAGGGGAGATCCAGGACCATGCCGGGCTGGATGAGGTCCGGGTCGTCGCCGACGGTGCCGCGGTTGAGGGCGTAGAGGGCGGGCCAGCCACCGGGGACGCGGAGGCGCTCGGCGAGGTCGGCGAGGGTGTCGTTCTCCCGGACGGTCCAGGTGCCGTCCCGCGAAGGCGCGGGCTCGGCGGCCGGGGTGTGGGTGTGGGCGGGGGCGTGGGCGGCCGGGGGCGGCGCGGCGTCGCCGCGGTCGTGGCGGTGGGCGGCGCGGGCGCCGCAGACGGGCCACGGCGAGAGGCCGCGGCGGCCGGCGAGGCGCTGGGCGACGGCGATCTGCTGCTCGCGGGTGGCGAGGTCGGGGCGCGGGGCGTAGGCGAGGCCGCCGTTCTCGCGCCAGGTGGGCTGGTCGAACTGGAGACCGCCGTAGTAGCCGTTGCCGGTGTTGACGCGCCAGTTGCCGCTGCTCTCGCAGGCCGCCACGCTGTCCCAGTCGTACCGGCCGCCGTCCGCCCGGCCGGGGTCGGACCCGCCCTCGCGGCCCGGGGGTGCGGCGTGGGCCGCTGGGGCGCCGGCGAGGGCCACGGTCAGGGCGCAGAGCGCGGTCGGGACGAGGCGGCGGAGACGAGCGGTGGGAGGCATGGGCGGCTCTCAGATCCGGGGACAGGACACGCACCGCCCGGAGACGGCGCACTCCCACCGACGCAGACAGCCGGGCCGTTCCGCCGCCGACACGTCCGGCAGGTCACCCGCACGGCCGCCCGGTGCCACCCCGGCGGCCCGCGGCCATCCGGCCGTACCCCCGGTTCACCCCCCGCCCTAGAGTGACCGCGGACGTTCCTCGACGAAGGGTACGAACGATGACGATCGATCAGGGCGGCGCACGCGCCGAGTTGGGCGTGATCGGCGGCTCCGGGCTCTACGCGCTGCTGGACGACGTGACCGAGGTGCGCGTCGACACGCCGTACGGGGCGCCCAGCGACGCGCTGTTCGTGGGGGAGGTGGCCGGGCGTCGGGTCGCCTTCCTGCCCCGGCACGGGCGCGGCCACGGTCTGCCGCCGCACCGGATCAACTACCGGGCCAACCTGTGGGCGCTGCACGCGCTGGGGGTGCGGCAGGTGCTCGGGCCGTGCGCGGTGGGCGGGTTGCGGCCGGAGTACGGGCCGGGCACGCTGCTGGTGCCGGACCAGTTCGTGGACCGGACCTCCGGGCGCGTGCAGACCTTCTACGACGGGCTGCCGCTGCCGGACGGCTCGGTGCCCGAGGTGGTGCACGTGTCGATGGCCGACCCGTACTGCCCGGCGGGGCGACGGGCGGCCCTGGACGCGGCGCGCGACGCGGCGTGGGAGCCGGTGGACGGCGGCACGCTGGTGGTGATCGAGGGCCCGCGCTTCTCCACCCGCGCCGAGTCCCGCTGGTTCACCGCCAACGGCTGGTCGGCGGTCGGCATGACGGGCCATCCGGAGGCGGTGCTGGCGCGTGAACTCGGGCTCTGCTACACGTCGTTCGCGTTGGTCACCGATCTCGACGCGGGGGTGGAGAGCGGCGAGGGCGTCACCCACGCGGAGGTGCTGAAGGTCTTCGCGGGCAACGTCGACCGGCTGCGCACCGTCCTGTTCAAGGCGCTGGAGGTACTGCCCGCGGAACGGGACTGCGTCTGCTCGCACGCCCTGGACGGGGTCGCCACCGGCCTGCCGGGCGTGGCCGCCGACTGAGCGGACTGAGCCGACTGAGCCGTCCGAGCCCGGTGGCACCTGTAGCCCGGAGAGCCCCGGAGACCGCGGAGGCGGGCCGCCGACACCGTCGACGGACCGCCTCCGCGGTCACGACCGGACGGGTCACACGTGGATCTCGGTGGTGCAGTCGGTCCACCACGGGCTGAGCGGGGGAGTCCAGCCGAGGTACTTGGTGCCGCAGATCTTGATGCTCCCGACCTGTACGTAGTACTTGGTCGCGTTGGCCTTGCCCCGGTCCGCCTTCACGTCCCCCAGGTCCTTGTCGAAGTTGGACTTGAGGTGGACGGTGCCCGTGTAGTACGTGCCGCCGCCGGTGTAGATCCAGACCCAGCCGTCGGAGCAGTTGTCGACCTGGACCTGGATGTTGTCGAGCTTGTAGTACTTCGTGCAGCCGGCCGTGGCGGAGGTGCTCGCGGCGGCCGGGGAGGCCGACAGGGTGGTCAGTGCGGCGACTGCGAGCCCCAGGGCGCCGGCGGTCTTCGCCAGCGTGCCCGACGTCTTCTTCATGGTGACAACCCCTGTGGTGTGGTTCCGACATGTCTGCTCTCGGAGCACCCCCACTGTCCCGGTGAGGTCATACGTGTGCCATCAGTCATCTGACTGTCGGGGTGTGCACAGGTGTGGCGGCGGACGTCCCCCGGGACCCGCCGACGCGGGGCGATGACGGGCCCCTCATGTACCGGCGGCCCGGACGTAGACGTCGGCCGCGCCGGGGAGGTCGGCGGCCGGTCGCTCCACCACGAAGATCTCCCGTCCGCCCTGCCCGTCGGGCAGCAATGGGCCCGCGGCGGGCTCGTCTCCCGGCAGTGACGCTCGCAGGTCCTCCGGCAGCGATGCGGGGGCACCGGGCCGGGGCAGGTCGTACGTCCTGAGGAAGTCGTCGAGGTTGGCGTCGTCGCCGCCGCCGATCCGGTAGCGCAGGTAGGCGACCCGCGCCCCGTCGGCGGTCCGGGACAGCACGGCGTCCGCCGGGACGTAGTAGCGCCCCTTGCCGGGGTGCTGCTCATGGGACAGGCCCGCCAGCCGCTCCGCGCGGTCGGTGTCGGTCGGCGGCGGATCGACGGCCCGGAGGTACGCGGCCACGCCCCACCAGGCGCACCCCATGGTGATCAGCCCGCAGAGCACGAGGAAGGCAGCCGGCAACCGTCGCGTCCACCGCCTGTCACCATTGATGTGGGACACCATGTCAGCCCTTCCTGGTCCTGGCCTTGCCGGCGCCTCCCATGTCGAACTCCTGGGCCAGACCTGTCCGGTGGAGACGCTGGAGGTCGTCGTCCGATACGTGCCAGTCCTTGCTGCTCTCCGGTGTTGCGGACATGGGTCACGCTAACGAGCGAGCGGGGACGGGCGCAGCCGAACGGACCGACTGGTGGGGCAGAAGGATCCTGTGGCCCGCCGGGCGATTCGTTCGCGGTGTGTCGCCGTCGGCCGGAGTCGGCGGTGGGTGGGTCAGTCGGTGGTGGGGAAGGCGCGGTCGAGGTGGTAGCGGAGGGTGGCGATGGCCTCCTCCGGGGTGCGCTGGCCGAGGAGGACGCTCAGGCCGAGGCCGGCCGAGGTGGCGAGGAGGACGGCGGCTTCCCGGTGGGGGTCGACGGTGGGGTCGGTGTCGCCGGCTCGTCGGGCGGTGGCGAGGTGGGCGGCGAGGAAGGCCTCCATCTCGTTGGGAGCGGCGAGGAAGGCCTGGTCGGCGAGGGCGCGGTCGGTGACGGAGAGGACGGCGTACTCGGTGTGGATGAGGTGGAAGGCGCGGCTCTCGTCGTCGGTGGGGACGGCTTCGAGCAGGACGGCCTCGATGATGCCGCGCGGGTCGGTGCCGGCGCCGGTCGCCCGTACCCGGTGCCGGACGCGTTCGCCCATGCGGCCGGTGAGGCGGGTCATGGCGTCGAGGAGCAGCTTCTCCTTGGTGTCGAAGTAGTACTGCACGAGCCGCACGGAGACGCCGGCCTCGGTGGCGACGGAGCGCATGGTGACGGAGTGGAGGCCGTCGCGCGCCGCTGACCGGAGCAGGGCGTCGACGATGTGGGCCCGTCGCTCCTCGTGGTCCACCAGCTTGGGCATCGGGTTCCCTTCGAATACTTTTGTGGTACAACCATACCATCAAAACAGGGGAGGGCTCATGACCAGGACCAGCGTCGGACACTTCGTCAGTGAGGCGGCTCGGGCGAAGTTCCTTGAGGCGTACGACCGCGCGATGGACTTGTGGCCGAGCCCGCGGCAGGAGTTCGACGTCGAGACCGCGTACGGGAGCGTGCACGTCCACCGCCACGGCGCGGCGACCGGCGAGCCGATCGTGCTGCTGCACGGGCACGCCGGGCACCCGTCCAACTGGTACCCGCAGGTCGCGGCCCTCGGGGAGCACCACCCGGTCTACGCGATCGACACCCTGGACGACCCCGGCCGCAGCGTGCAGCGCGCCGTCGCGGCGGGATCGCAGGAGAACGCCGCCTGGCTGGGGGAGGTGCTCGCCGGCCTGGGGCTGGAGCGGGTGCACCTGGTCGGGGTCTCGTACGGCGGCTGGCTGGCGCTCAATCAGGCCGTCCACGCGCCCGAGCGGCTCGCCTCGGTCGCGCCGCTGGACCCGGGCGGGATCGAGAAGGTCCCCGCGCGGTTCTACGTCAGCATGATCGCCGGGCTGTTCGGCATGCTGGCGCCGAGGCCGCTGCGTCCGGCGGTGGGGCGGCTGCTCGCCAACCCGGCGCTCGGTGCGCCGCGCGAGATGATCGCTCCGCTGATGCCCGGGATGCGCAGCTACAAGCCGGGCGGCCGCCCGGCGGCCCGACCGTTCACGGACGAGGAGCTGGCGTCGATCGACCTGCCCGTCCTGGTGCTGGTGGGCAGGCGCAGTGCCCTGCTGCGCCCGCGCCGGGTGGTGGAGCGGGTCACGCGCCTGATCCCGGGCGTGCGGGCGGAGATCCTGGACCGGGCCGGTCACGGCCTGAACCTGGAGCAGCCGGAACTCGTCAACGAGCGGCTGCTGTCGTTCATCGAGGGAGCGTCAGGCGGCGGCCGGCAGGGCTGAGGCGGCGTGGGCCTCGTCGTAGCGGTGGAGTACCAGGCGGGCTACGGCCGGGTGGGCCGCCAGCGGGGCGCCGGTCCAGGTGGCCGCGGTGCCGGCCGCGCGGCGGGCGAAGAAGCCGGGGGAGAGCAGGTAGGTGGCGAGGGCGACCCCGGGGTGGCCGGCGGACCGGAGGTCGGCGACCGCCCGGTGGGGGGTGGGGGCGGCGGCCGACAGGTGGGCGGGGGTGACCGGGCGGCCCAGGCGGGCGGCCAGCAGCCGGGCCATCCGCGCGGTGTCGGCGACCGCGGTGGGATCGGAGGAGCCGGCGCCGGCCAGCACCACCGGGGCGTCCGTCGGGGCGCCGGCCTCGGTGAGGCGGTCGGCGAGGGCCTCGGCGAGCAGCGGGTGCGGGCCGAGGGCGGCGGCGAGGCGGGCGTGCGGGAGGCCGGCGTCCGCCAGGGCGGCGGGGATGTCGACGCGCACGTGGTAGCCGGTGCCGAGGAGGAGCGGGACCAGGATCGGCTGCCGGTCGGCGAGCCGGCCGAGGGCATGCGGGAGGGACGGCTCGGCGAGGTCCAGGAAGCAGCAGTGGACGGCCAGTTCGGGGCGGAGCGAGCGAACGAGCCGCAGCAGGGCGCGCGTCGAGGTGACGGCCGCCGGATCGCGGCTCCCGTGGGCGACGGCGAGCAGCGCCGGGGCCGGCGGGGCCATCAGCCCGCCGCCAGCCGGTAGCCGCGCTTGGGGACGGTGCGGATCAGTGCGGCGTGCGGCCCCAGCGCGGCCCGCAGCCGTCCGACCGCCGCCTCCACCGCGTGCTCGTCGGCCGCCGCGTCGGGCCAGGCGGCGCGCAGCAGGTCGGCGCGGCTGAGCACCCGGCCGGGCCGCTCGGCGAGCGCCCGCAGCACGGCCGCGCCGCGCGGGCTGAGCCAGTGGCTCTCGCCGTCGACCAGGGCGGCGTTCCCCTGAAGCGTCAACACCTGCCCGGCGAGGGCGACTTCACGTCGGGCCCGGCTGGGCAGGGTGTCGGCGAGCAGCCGGACCAGCGAGCCGAGGCGGCCGCGCTCCGGGTGGACGGCGGGCAGTCCGAGCTCGGTGAGCGGCCGGGCGCACAGGGCGCCGACGCACACCGGCAGGACGTCCTCGCGCAGGGCGTCGACCAGCGCCTCGTACAGGCCCTCGGCCTCCGCGGTGGCGAGCAGGGCGGTGATCGCGGGCGCGCTGGTGAAGGTGAGGGCGTGCACCTGGCGGCGGACGGTCTGGTCGAGGAGCTTGCGCACCGCGCCCGGGTCCTCCGGAGGCGCCCAGCGGTAGACCGGGACGGAGATCACCTCGGCGCCGCGCTCGCGCAGCGCCGAGGCGAAGGCGTCCAGCCGGATCCCGTGCTCCTGGACGGCGATCCGGCAGCCGGCCAGCGGGCGGGCGAGCAGCCAGGTGAGCAGCTCGTCGGTGGCCTCGGTGCCGGGGGAGTACTCCTCGCCCAGCCCGCTGGCCCGGACCGCGCCGGTGGCCTTGGGCCCGCGGCTGAGCACCACCGCGCCGCGGCAGGCCTCGGCGAGCGCGGCGCCCCGGCCCCAGCCCTCGGCGGCGCTCATCCAGCCGCGCCAGCCGACCCCGGTGGTGGCCACCACGTAGTCGAGGGGGGCGGCCAGGCAGCGTTCGGTGGCCTCGCGCAGGGCGAGGTCGTCGGCGAGCGGCAGGATGCGCAGCACCGGGGCCTCGACCACCTGTGCGCCGCGGCGGGTGAGCAGGGCGGTGAGCTCCTCGCGGCGGCGCGCGGCGGTGACGCCGACGGTGAAGCCGGTGAGCGGCCCTGACGGGGTGGGGGTTGCTGCCATGCCCGCCAGCGTGCGGTGCGCGTGTTACGGGGGCATTGCCCGTCCGTCACCTGCCGGTAAGCGAAAGTGCCGCTCCGGTTACGGCAGATGTCCGGCCGTGCACCCCGGTGGCCGGGTGCCGTGAGCGAGGCGTACCGCGCCCGCAACACGGCCGACCCGATCGGGAAACAGCGGGCGGCCACCGTTCTCGGCATGACGTTGACCAGCCCGAAGGCCGCCGGAGCCGCGGACGCAGCCGGAGCCGCCGCCGCAGACGCCGCCACCGACACGCACTGCCCGTACTGCTCGCTGCAGTGCGGCATGCGGCTGGTGCCGGTCGAGCGGCTGCCGGCCGGGCGGTCGTCGGCTGATCCGTCGTCGGCTGAGCGGCCGTCGGCCGGCCGGTCGCCGGTCGAGCTGCTGGAGCGCCCGGACTTCCCGGTCAACCGGGGCGCGCTGTGCGGCAAGGGCCGCTCGGCGCCCGCCCTGCTGGACCGGGACGTCCGGCTGACCGGTCCGCTGCTGCGCGACCGGCCCGGCGCCCCGCTGCGCTCGGCGAGCTGGCCGGAGGCGCTGGACCGGGTGGCCGCCGGGCTGGCCCGGACCAGGGCAGAGCACGGACCGGACGCGGTGGGCGTGTTCGGCGGCGGCGGCCTCACCAACGAGAAGGCCTACCTGCTGGGCAAGTTCGCCCGGGTGGTGCTGGGCACCGCCAACATCGACTACAACGGCCGGTTCTGCATGTCCTCGGCCGCCGCCGCGCACCGCCGGGCCTTCGGCCTGGACCGCGGGCTGCCGTTCCCGCTCGCGGACATCCCGCACACCGGCTGCCTGATCCTGGTCGGCGGCAACCCGGCCGAGACGATGCCGCCCGCCGTCCGCTACTTCCGCGAACTGCGGGAGAACGGCGGCACGTTGATCGTGGTCGACCCGCGCCGCACCCGCACCGCCGAGCTCGCCGACCTGCACCTGCAGCCCCGCCCCGGCGGGGACCTGGCGCTCGCCCTCGGCCTGCTCCACCTGGTGATCGCGGAGGGCCTGGTGGACGGCGCCTTCGTGGCGCAGCGCACCCGCGGCTTCGAGCAGGCCCGCGAGTCGGCGATGGCCCACTGGCCCGACCGGGTGGAGCGGATCACCGGCGTGCCGGCCCACCAACTCCGCGAGGCGGCAGAGCTGTTCGGCCGGGCCGACACCGGCATGGTGCTCACCGCGCGGGGGCCGGAGCAGCAGAGCAAGGGCACCGACACCGTCGGCGCCTGGATCAACCTGTGCCTGGCCACCGGCAAGGCCGGCCGCCCGTACAGCGGCTACGGCTGCCTGACCGGCCAGGGCAACGGCCAGGGCGGGCGCGAGCACGGCCAGAAGGCCGACCAACTGCCCGGCTACCGCTCGATCGAGGACCCGGCGGCGCGGGAGCACGTCGCGTCCGTGTGGGGCGTCCCGGCCGCGAGCCTGCCCGGCCCCGGTGTGTCGGCGTACGAGCTGCTGGACGGCCTCGGGCGGCCCGGCGGCGTCCGGACGCTGCTGCTGGCCGGCTCCAACCCGGCGGTCTCGGCACCGAACGCCGGGCACGTCACCGAACGGCTGCGGGCACTGGACCTGCTGGTCGTCGCGGACGTGGTGCTCTCCGAGACGGCCCGGCTCGCCGACGTCGTGCTGCCCGTCACCCAGTGGGCCGAGGAGGACGGCACCACCACCAACCTGGAGGGCCGGGTGATCCTGCGCCGCCGCGCCATCGATCCGCCCGAGGGGGTGCGCAGCGAGCTGTGGCTGCTGCGCGAACTCGCCGCCCGGCTGGGCGTCGCGGAGGGCTTCCCGGCCGAGGCCGAGCAGGTCTTCGCCGAACTGCGCCGCGCCTCGGCCGGCGGCGACGCCGACTACGCGGGCATCAGCTACCGGCGGATCGCCGCCGAGGACGGGGTGTTCTGGCCCTGCCCGACGCCGGACCACCCGGGCACCCCGCGGCTGTTCCTCGACCGCTTCGCCACCCCGGACGGTCGGGCCCGCTTCGCCGAGGTGACCCACCGCCCGGCCGGTGAGGAGCCGGACGAGGAGTACCCGCTGTTCCTGACCACCGGCCGGGTGCTCTCCCAGTACCAGAGCGGCGCCCAGACCCGCCGGGTCGCCGAGCTCAACGCGGCCGCCCCCGGCCCGTTCGTCGAGCTGCACCCGCGGCTGGCCGAGCGGCTCGGGATCGCGGACGGCGAGCCGGTCGCGGTCAGCAGCCGGCGCGGCCGGGCCGTCGCCCCGGCGCGGATCACCGACGCCATCCGGCCGGACACCGTCTTCATGCCGTTCCACTGGGCCGGCGCCGGCCGGGCCAACAGCCTCACCAACCCGGCGCTGGACCCGGTCTCCCGGATGCCGGAGTTCAAGCTCTGCGCGGTGCGCGTCGAGCGGGCGGGGGCCGCCGGGGGCGGCCCGACGAGGGTCGAACGAACGGAGGTAGTCCGATGAGCCGCACACCCCCCACAGCCCGCACAGCCCCCACACCCCCCGAGCCCGCCACGGGCCGCACGAGCGGCACGCGCCCTGCGGCCCCCAGGATCGCCGTCGTCGGCGGCGGCATGGCGGCCGCCCGTTTCGCCGAGCGCTACGGCGCCCTCGGCGGGCCCGGCACGGTCACCGTGTACGGCGCCGAGGCCCGCGCCCCGTACAACCGGGTGCTGCTCGCCGAGGTGCTGACCGGGCGCTACGACGCCGAGTCGATCGCCCTGCCGCTCGGCGGGGCGACGGCCCGGCCCGGCTGCGAGGTCGTCGCCCTCGACCCGGGCGCGCGCACCCTCGCTCTGGCCGACGGCACGGTGGAGCCCTGGGACGAACTGGTGCTGGCCACCGGCGCCAACCCGGTGCTCCCGCCCGTCCGCGGGCTGCGCCGCCCCGACGGGTACGGCCTGGTCGAGGGTGTGCACACGCTGCGCACCCTGGAGGACTGCTCCCGGCTGGCCGAGGAGGCCGTCGGCGCCAAGCGCGCGGTGGTGATCGGCGGCGGGGTGCTCGGGGTGAGCGCCGCCCGGGCGCTGGCCGCGCTCGGGGTGCGCACCGAAATCGTCCACCAGGCACCGCATCTGATCGAACGTCAGCTGGATCCCGAGGCGGCCGACGTGCTGCGGGAGCGGCTGCGGCTGCTCGGCGTCGACTGCTACACCGGCAACCGCGCCCGGGCCGTCCACGGCGGCGAGAAGGTCGGCTCCGTGGAGCTGGCCAGCGGCTACCGGCTGGACTGCGACCTGGTGGTCCTCGCCTGCGGCACCCGTCCGCGCACCGCGCTGGCCCACGCCGCCGGACTGCCGGTCGGCACCGGGATCCTGGTGGACGACCGGCTGGCCGCCGCCCCGCACGTGTCCGCGATCGGCGACTGCGTCGAGCACCGCGGCACCGTCCACGGGCTGGCCGGCCCGGCCTGGGAGCAGGCCGACGTCCTCGCCCGCCGCCTCTCCGGCGCCGAACCGGACGCCCGCTACCCCGGCACCAGCCCGCGCGCCCGGCTCAGCACCGGCGACCTGGAGTACGCGGCCTTCGGCACCGTCGACGAGACCCTCGACCCCGGCCTGGACGTGCTGCGGCTCACCGACGCCACCCGCGGCAGCTACAAGAAGCTCGTCCTGCGCGGCGACCGGCTGGTCGGCGCCATCCTGCTCGGCGACCTGGCCACCGTGGACGCCCTGGCCGGCGCCTTCGCCGACGGCGGCACGCTCGCCGGCCACCCCCTGCACCTGCTCACCCGAGGAACTGCCATGACTGGAGTAGCGCGATGACCCCTGACGACCGCGACCGCACTGTCCGGGACCTCGTCCTGGTCGGCCACGGCATGGTCGGCCAGCGCTTCCTGGAGGCCTGGACCGAGCAGCCGGCCGCGGCTGCCTGGCGGGTGACCGTGCTCGCCGAGGAGCCCCGGCCCGCCTACGACCGGGTCCACCTCAGCGCGCTGTTCTCCGGCAGCACCCCCGACGACCTCGGACTCTGCCCCGCCGGCTTCCCGGCCGAGCACGGCATCGACCTGCGGCTGGGCGACCCGGCCACCGCGATCGACCGCGAACGGCGGCTGGTGCACACCCGCTCCGGCTCCCGGGTCCACTACGACGTCCTGGTGCTGGCCACCGGCTCGGTGCCGTTCGTGCCGCCGGTGCCCGGCACCGACGCCCCCGGCTGCCACGTCTACCGGACCATCGAGGACGTCGACGCCATCCGCGCCGGGGCCTCGGCCGCCCGGACGGGCGTCGTCGTCGGCGGCGGGCTGCTCGGCCTGGAGGCGGCCGGCGCGCTGCGGGCCGGCGGACTGGACACCCACGTGGTGGAGTTCGCGCCCCGGCTGATGGCCGTCCAGGTCGACGACGGCGGCGGCGCGGCCCTGCGCCGCAAGATCGAGGAGCTCGGCGTCACCGTCCACACCAGTGCCGGCGCCAGCGGCGTCCTCACCGGCCCGGACGGCACGGTCCGCGGCCTCGCCCTCGCCGACGGGCGTGAACTGCCCGCCGACCTGGTGGTGTTCTCGGCCGGCGTGCGCGCCCGCGACCAGCTCGCCCGGGAGTGCGGGCTGCCGGTCGGCGCGCGCGGCGGTGTGGTGGTCGACGCGCACTGCCGCACCGAGGATCCGGCGATCCTCGCCATCGGCGAGTGCGCCCAGGCCGTCGACGGCCGGGTCTACGGCCTGGTCGCCCCCGGCTACCAGATGGCCGAGACGGCGGCGCGCACCCTCGCGGAGCTGGAGGGCGAGGGCTTCACCGGCGCCGACACCTCCACCAAGCTCAAGCTGCTCGGCGTGGACGTCGCCAGCTTCGGCGACCCGCACGGCACCGCCGAAGGCGCCCTCGACGTGCTCTACAGCGACAGCCGCAGCGGCGTCTACCGCAAGCTCGTCATCGGCGCCGACGGCGCGCTGCTCGGCGGCGTCCTGGTCGGCGACACCGAGGGCTACGGCACCCTGCGCCCGCTCGCCGTCGGCGGCAAGCCGCTCACCGTCGCGCCCGAACAGCTCGTCCTGCCCGCCGGGTTCGCCCCCGCCGGAGCGGTCGCGCTGCCCGACGAGGCGGTGCTCTGCTCCTGCCACAACGTCACCCAGGGCGCGGTGCGGGCCGCCGTCCGCGACCAGGGCTGCGACAGCGTCGCCGCCGTCAAGAAGTGCACCCGGGCCGGGACCGGCTGCGGCAGCTGCCTCAAGCAGCTCGGCGCCGTCGTCACCGAGGAGCTGGAAGCCGCCGGGGTCAGCACCGTCAAGGGCCTGTGCGAGCACTTCGCCCACACCCGCGCCGAGCTGTACGAGATCGTCCGGGTCACCGGCGTGGCGGGCTTCTCCGAACTGCTCGCCGAGCACGGCAGCGGCGGCGAGGGCTGCGAGATCTGCAAGCCGACCGTCGCCTCCATCCTCGCCAGCCTCGGCAACGGCCACATCCTGGACGGCGAGCAGGGCGCCCTGCAGGACTCCAACGACCACTTCCTCGCCAACCTGCAGCGCAACGGCTCGTACTCGGTCGTCCCCCGGGTGCCCGGCGGCGAGATCACCCCCGAGGGCCTGATCACGATCGGCGAGATCGCCCGCGACCACGGCCTCTACACCAAGATCACCGGCGGCCAGCGGATCGACATGTTCGGCGCGACCGTCGACCAACTGCCGGTCATCTGGCAGAAGTTGGTCGACGCCGGCTTCGAGTCCGGGCACGCCTACGGCAAGTCGCTGCGCACCGTGAAGTCCTGCGTCGGCGAGACCTGGTGCCGCTACGGCGTCCAGGACTCCACCACCCTCGCCATCGAACTCGAACTGCGCTACCGGGGGCTGCGCTCCCCGCACAAGCTCAAGGCCGCCGTCTCCGGCTGCGCCCGCGAGTGCGCCGAGGCCCAGAGCAAGGACTTCGGCATCATCGCCAGCTCGGCCGGCTGGAACCTCTACGTCGGCGGCAACGGCGGCATGACCCCGCGCCACGCCGACCTGCTCGCCGCCGACCTCGACCGCGAGACCCTCATCCGCACCATCGACCGCTACCTGATGTTCTACATCCGCACCGCCGACCGCCTGGAGCGCACCTCGGTCTGGCTGGAGCGGCTGGAAGGCGGCCTCGACCACCTGCGGGCCGTCGTCATCGACGACTCGCTCGGCATCGCCGCCGAACTGGACGATCTGATGGAGCGTCACATCGGCGGCTACCGCGACGAATGGGCCGAGACGCTCGCCGACCCCGAGCGGCTGCGTCGCTTCGCCTCCTTCGTCAACGCCCCCGGCACCCCCGACCCCGCCGTGACCTTCGTCCCCGAACGCGGCCAGATCCGCCCCGCCCGCCCCGGCGAGGCCGGCCGCACCCTCGACTCCCCGGTGCTCGTCGCCGGAACCCGACTGGAGGTGCTCACCCCGTGACCGTACAGATCCACGACGGCACCCGCTGGCAGACCGTCTGCGCCCTCACCGACCTGCAACCCGGCCGCGGCGTCGCGGTGTTGCTCCCGGAGGCCGGCCAGATCGCGCTCTTCCGGGACCGCTCAGGAACGCTCCACGCCGTCGACAACCTCGACCCGTTCAGCGGCGCGCCGGTCCTCTCCCGGGGCCTGCTCGGCAGCCGCGGCGACCGTCCGACACTCATCTCGCCCATGTACAAGCAGGTCTACGACCTGACCGACGGCCGCTGCCTGGACGAGGACACCGCCCCCGACGGCGCCCCCGCGGTGCTGCGGCGCTGGCCGGTGCGGGTGGCCGCGCCCGGAGGTGCGGAATGACGACCGTCCTCGACGCGAGAAAGCCCGCCCCGCTGGCAGGTTGGGACCCGGAGGACGAGGAGTTCTGGTCGCACACCGGCGCCCGGATCGCCCGCCGCAACCTGGTGTTCTCCGTGCTCTCCGAACACATCGGCTTCTCCGTGTGGAGCCTCTGGTCGGTCCTCGTCCTCTTCCTCGGCCCCGAGTACCACATCGACACCGCCGGGAAGTTCACCCTCACGGCCCTGCCGACCGCACTCGGCGCCCTGCTGCGCCTGCCGTACACCTTCGCCGTCGCCCGCTTCGGCGGGCGCAACTGGACGGTGGTCAGCGCCCTGCTGCTGCTCGTCCCCACCACGCTCGCCGCCCTCGTGCTGGAACCAGGCGTCTCGTACGGGACCCTGCTGGCCGTCGCCTGCGTGGCCGGCGTCGGCGGCGGGAACTTCGCCTCCTCGATGGCCAACATCAACGCCTTCTACCCGCACCGGCTCAAGGGCTGGGCCCTCGGCATCAACGCGGGCGGCGGCAACCTCGGCGTACCGGCGGTCCAGCTGCTCGGGCTGCTGGTGCTGGCCACCGCCGGTGCCGCCCACCCCCGGCTGCTGCCGCTGCTCTACCTGCCGCTGATCGTGCTCGCGGCGGCGGGGGCGTGGTGGCGGATGGACAACCTGGCGACGAACTCCGCCGGGCCGACTGGGTCCTCCGGTTCGTCCCGGGAGGGGCGGGCGCTGCGGGAAGTCGCCCGCGACCCGTACGGCTGGGCCGTCTCGACGCTGTACATCGGGACGTTCGGCTCGTTCATCGGCTTCGGGTTCGCCTTCGGGCAGGTGCTGCAGGTGCAGTTCCACGAACGCTTCGACACCCCGGTCAAGGCGGCCGCGCTCACCTTCCTCGGGCCGCTGCTGGGCTCGCTGCTGCGGCCGGTCGGCGGGCGGCTCGCCGACCGGTACGGCGGGGCGGTGGTCACGCTGTGCACCTTCCTCGCCATGGGGGCCGGGACCGGCGTGGTGCTGCTCGCCTCGCGGGCCGACTCGCTGCCGCTGTTCCTCGCCGGGTTCATCGCGCTGTTCGTGCTCAGCGGCCTCGGCAACGGCTCGACGTACAAGATGATCCCGGCGCACTACCAGGCCGTCGCCCGGACGGCGGTCGCGGCCGGCGCCGACCCGGAGGCCGCCGAGGCCGACTCCCGGCGCCGCTCCGCCGCGCTGATCGGGCTCGCGGGAGCGATCGGCGCGTTCGGCGGAGTGCTGGTGAACCTGGCCTTCCGGCAGTCCTTCCTGGCCAGCCACAACGGCGACGCGGCGTACCTCGGGTTCCTCGGGGCGTACGTGCTCTGCTCGGTGCTGACCTGGGCGGTGTGGCTCCGCCGGCGGTGACCCGGGGGCGGGCACCGGCCCGCGGGCCGGCCCGCCGGGCCCGGCCGCGGGGGTGGGCCGTTGGTATGACGACCGCCCGGCCTCGACGCGCGGCGCCCCGGCCGGGCGGTTAGCGTCAGCCGCAACACGTCCTCACCACAGGGAGGTTGCAGTGCAACGGTGGATCATCCTGGCGGTCGTCACCACGGCCCTCGCCGGCCTCGCCGCACCCGCCCAGGCCGACGACCCGGTCCCCGCCACCACCGTCGTCAGCCTCGGCGACGCCAAGATCGACCCGAAACTGCCCGGCCGCGTCCGGGTCGACGTCGACTACCTCTGCTCGGTCGGCACCGAGGCCCGCTCGCTCACCGTCTCCGTCGAGCAGAAGGACCCGCAGGACTCCTCCTCGATCGCCTTCGGCTCCAGCCGGACGGCCGAGGCGGACGTGGTCTGCGACGGGACGCAGCAGCAACGGCAGATCGTCGTCCAGTCCAAGACCTTCAACTGGATCCCCGACGTCGACGCCGTGCTCACCGCCACCGTCTCCAACATCGGCGCCACCCCGCCGGCCGCGGCGGACGCCAAGCGGGTCACGCTCACCACCGCGCCGGCCGCCCCCAGCGCCACCACGAGCTGAGCCGGGATTGCCCTACGCTCGTGCCCTGCACACGGGGAGGGGCACGAGCGGTGGTCGACAGCTCGAACACGATGAACGGCACCGTGCACGGGGACGCCGTCCAAGCCGGGTACATCGGAAACGTCTACCTGGACGGACGGCGTCCCCCGGCCGTCGCCGCCGGGGACGACCCCTGGGTGCACACCGCCGCCGACTCCCGGGCCTGGCACCACGCCCGGGCCGACCGCGACGCCGAACCGTACCGGCGGGCGGCGCTCGCAGCCGTCCGCCGACTCGCCCGCCTGCGCGACAAGGCCCACCTCACGGACGACCCCTGGCAGGACCCCGGGATCGCGCTCCGCTTCGCCGCACGCGTCGGCTGGCTGCTCGGCGACGAGCCGCTCGACCTCTACCCGGCCGAGGCGGCGCTGCTGGCCGTACTCCCGTTCCTCTACCGGGTCCGCTCCCTGCGCCTCGCCGCCGCCCGGGCAACCGTGCGGCCGACCGACCTGCAGGCGTCCGGCGGGCCCCACGGCGACCGGGCGGCGTACGAGCAGTTCATCGAGTCCCACGACCTGCTCACCCACCGCGCCCGCACCCGGCCCGACTCGGCCGCTCCGCTCGGCTGGTGGCTCTACCACCGCTGGCTCGACCAGCACGAGGACCTCGCCGACCCCGACGGCGTCCGCGAACTCCTCGACGCGCTGCCGGAGCTCGCCGAACTCGGCGAGACCTTCTCGCCCAAGCGGGTCTGCGCCCTCCTGCACGGCCTCCGCCGAGGCCCCGACGTCACCAACCGCGACTACCTCGCCGGCCTCAGCGCCGACGACCACCTGCGGGCCCCCGGCGAACAGCACGTCCGCGAGCCGCGGCTGGCCCTGCTGCTGGCCCTCGCCCACGGCACCGCCATCGAGACCACCGCTCTGCCCGACATCGTCGCCGAACACCTCGGCATCCCTCACGAGGTCGACCTCCCCGCCCTGCGCAGGACCCTGGACGAGGCGGCGTGGGGCGGGTCCTACGACCTGCCCGTGCTCCGCGCCGAATGCCACCACGAAGCGGTGGTCGAAGGCCTGCGCGAGTACACGGCCAGGGCCGACGAACTCCTCCACGCCGTCCGCCGCGTGCTGGTGGACCACCCGCTGCCCACCCGCCTCACCTCCGACGAAGCCGCCCCCGCCGGCGGCGCCTTCACCGGCTGGGCGAGGTTCCGGCTGGACGAACGGCGGGTGCGCAGCCTGCTGATGGGCGTCGAGCTCTACCGCGACCGGGACCTCGCCGTCCGCGAGCTCTACCAGAACGCCCTCGACGCCTGCCGCTACCGCCGCGCGCGCACCGAATACCTCGACCGCACCAACACCCTGGGCGCCAGCTTCAGCTACGACGGCCGCATCGAGTTCCGCCAGGGCGTCGACGAGGAGGGCCGCGCGTACCTGGAATGCCAGGACAACGGCGTCGGCATGGGCGAGGCGGAGTTGAGGGGAGTCTTCTCCAACGCCGGCGCCCGCTTCGCGGAGCAACTGGACTTCACACTCGAACGCGCCGAGTGGCGAAAGGCCGACCCACCGGTGGAGCTGTACCCCAACAGCCGCTTCGGCATCGGCGTACTGAGCTACTTCATGCTCGCCGACGAGATCCGGGTGACCACCTGCCGCATGGACGCCACCGGCCGACGGGGCCCCCTCCTGGAGGTCTCCATCCACGGCCCCGGCCACCTCTTCCGGATCGTCGAGCGAGAGGACACCTGCCGGAAGCCCGGCACCACCGTCCGGCTGTTCCTCCGGGACGACATCGACCTGGCGGCGTCCTGGTCGGCTCTCGAAGCGCTCGAACGCCTGCTGGGCATCGCGGAGTTCACCACGACGGCCGTTCACGAGGAGCGGAGAGTCGAGTGGGAGCCGGGAACGTTCAGGAGCAGGTCGTCACCGACGGCCGAGGAGTTCGGCATCGGCGCGTGGGGTGCATTGGTTCCGTGGACGGAGGCACCCAGCGGAGTGCACGTGACGTGGTGCGAGTACGGCGGGGCACTCCTGGTGGACGGCCTGTTCGTCCAGCCGTCGGCATCGCGGAGGCTCATGGCACCCGGCAGGGGACCCGTGGGAGTCGTCGTGAACCTCTCGGGCCCGTGGGCGCCGAGCAGGTTGTCGGTTGACCGTCGCCAGGTGATCGATGACGTGTCCGACCGCATCGGTGGACTCCTCAAGCAGGCAGTCGTCGAACTGGTCGGCACCGGCGCACCTCTGCTGAGCATGGAATGGCTCACGGACGTGATGGATGGGGACGCGGAGCTCGCCGACGTCGTGGCCGCGGAGTGTGTCCGGCAGGGCCGAGTCTTCGACTACTGCGGCATCGAGTTCGAGACCCGACGGACGGGGTGCTTCCCCGTGGACATCGATGTGCTGGACGTCGTGGGGATCGCGGCGCCCGGCGCGAGCGGCAGGAAGCCGCAAGTTGCCGGCAGGCCGGGGGACTCGGTCGTCCTGTGGCGACTCCTGGCACACCGTCGGCAGCAGCAGTTGGAGGCGCTGGCGGACGTGTGTCCGGAACTCCTGGCCGTCGGGGACGTGCGTGTGGCGATGCCGTCCGATCAAGTCTCCATGACGACCCGCCATGGTGTGAGGTTCACGGGGACGAGGTACTGGAGGAGTCCTGGCAGAGAGGTGATCGCCATGATCGCCGCCAGGCTCGGTGCCGATCTGGATTCCGCCGAGGAGTGGGCCATCAGCGTCGGCATGGTGCCCGGTGGTGCTCCGGGTGGTGGTCGGCGGGTCACCGTGACCGGATTGGTGGTGGAAGCCGGCTATCGGGACGTCTCGGTCACCGAGGTGGCCGAGGAGTGGTTGCGGGACGGTGCGGATGTCTCTCGGGCTGTGCGTGATCTGGCGCTCGCGGTGGAGTCCGACCCGGTGTTCCTGCGGGCGCGGGAAGAGCACGGGCGGTTCCGTGACTGGCCGGAGCCGGGTGACGTCGTCGCCCCGGGCCATCTGGTCAAGGCGAGCGTCACGCTTGGCGTTCCCGTGCCCGAGGTGGCGCGCGCCATGGCGGGGTACGGACTGAAGGCCGACCCGACGGGACTCCCCACTCATCCGTCGGATGACCTGCTCGTGCCGCTCAGCTCGTGTCTTGACGGTTCATGGCCGTGGCTCCTCCGCGCGGAAGTCGTCCCCGCTGCGCACGTGTTGCGTGTTGCGGAAGCGAGGGAGGTCGGCATCGGCCAGGTGCTCGATTTCTTCACGGATCTCGGGTTCCGAACGCCGACGATGCCGCAGGACGCATCGGTGGAGGACCTGGACCTGTTCGAGCGCCGAGGGGCCCGGTGGGGGGATCCCGCAGAGGTTCCCTTCAGACACGCCTTCGGATTTCTGGACCTCGGAGACACCACCTTGGAGGAGGTGGTCGACTGGTACCGGGCGTACGGATCTCCGATGTGCCTTCCGGGCCCGGCCACTCGACTCGATCGGGAGCTCTTTCAGGTCGACGGCGCCGTGGACTGGGAAGACCTGGCCATCGGTGACACCGTGCCGTTCGCCCGGCTGATCACGGCGGCGCATCAGCTCCACAGACGCCCGGAGGAGTTGGCCGGGCACTTGAGGTCTCGGGGGATCGACGTGTCGTGCGATGGCCTACCCTCCGGTCTGACGCATCGTGAGGCGCTCCAGATTCTCGGTGACATCGGCCGGGAGCCGATCTATGTCGGCAGGGGGCTCTCGTTGGCGACACTCCTGGAGGTCTCGCAGCGCACCGGTAGGTCGATCGCGCAGATCGCCGTGTGGCTCCGTGAGTGGGGCGTTCCCGTCCCCGATGTCGCCGAGACGATCCGCGCGGCCCTGGCGCGGGTGCCGATGGCGGACCCCTCGTAGGTGTGAATCCGCCGGCGAGCGGGACTGCTACGATGCGCCCCCTTGTTCTACAGTTCTGTAGAACCTCACGACCGGTGAACGGGGACGCGACATGCACAAGCCGCTTCGGCTGCCGCAGCAGGATCGGGCGGACTTCGAGACGGCGCTCGGGCGGGCGCTCGCCGCGCCGCAGGTGCGGGAGGCATTGCGGGGTGTCGAGGGTGACGCGCGCGGGGTGGAGTCGTTGCGGCGGGCGGCGCGGGAGGACGCGGAGTTCGTGCTGGCCGCGGCGGCGCCGGAGTACGAGCGGTACGCGGCCCTGCGGGCGAGTGCGGACGCGGTGGTGCGGCTGCCTGCGGACGAGCCGGAGCGGGAGCGGGCGTCGGGGTGGTGGGGGGTGCTGGGGGTGGTGGTGCCGGTCATCGCCGGGGCGGCGGCGGTGATCTTCCTGCTGCTGGGCTTCGCGCTGGGCCTGGTCGAGGACCTGGACGTCCTGGCGCACGCGCTGGTGGAGGCCGGGTGGGTCGCGGCCGGGGTGGCGGCGGTGAGTCTGCTGGTCGGCGGGCTGGGGCTGCTGGGTGCGGCGGCCCGGTCGGCGGAGGCGGCGGGCGAGGAGCCGGACGGCGCGGGGGAGTTGCTGCGGGCGCGGGAGGCCTGGCGGGCGGCGCTGGTGGAGCGCGGGCTGGTGCCGTACCTGGTGGTGCAGGCGAACGGGGCGCCGGATCAGGGGCGTTGATCGAGTTCCGCTGAGCGGGCGGCGTCGACCAGGAGGTGGGCGGCGTCGAGCGGGATGTCGAGCCGGCGGGCGATCCAGGGGGCCGGGCGGCCGGAGCGGGCGAGCATCCAGGCGGAGTAGAGGCGGTCGAGCCGGGGGGCGTTCTCGGCGAGCAGCAGGGGGCGGACGGCTTCCATGGGGAAACCTTCGAGGGCGCGGGCGCTGTACTCGGGACCGTCGGGGCCGGCCGGCGGCAGGGGGAGCGGGCGGCGGGCGTCGAGCCACCGGGTGAGGAGTACGGCGCCGACCACGAGGAGGCCGGTGCCGGAGGCGCCGATCAGGATGCCGCCGATGACGGGGCGCTCGTCCTCCTCGGCCATGCCCAGGGCGATCTCCTCCAGGACGAGCAGGCCGAGCACGGTGAGCAGCGCCGCGGCTTCGCCGGGGCGCGGACGGAGCCGGGACGTCGACATGCGGAACCTCTTCCTCGGCGGGGTGACCGGGGCCTTCGGGCGGGCGCGGCGATTCACCTCCCGTACAACGGCGGTGGGCGGTCCGGGGCACGCCGTGAGGAGCCTGGTGGTGAAGCGTGGGCGCGTGGAGTTGACGTGACGTCAAGAAGGGTTCAGGCACTGTCGGTTGATGGCGCTCTGGCCCAGAAGCGGCTTCGCCCAAGCATAGCCTGAGCATGTCAAGTTTGACGCTGTTCGCTGCGCCCCGCACACGAGCACTGCGCCCCCACGCGGGGCGTGGGGGCGCAGCGGGGGCCAGGGGCCGGGGCCTCAGCGGGCCAGGAGTGGCAGCGGTGCGCCGGTGCGGGCGGGGAGTTCCAGGCGGGTGAGCAGCGCGGACGGCGAGACCTCGACGACCCGGCAGCCGGCCCGGTGGCGGCAGTGGCGGGCGACCGAGCCGTGGCGCAGGCGGTCGAAGCGGCGGCGGGTGGCGGCGCCGAGGACGAGCAGGTCGTCGGGGCCGGTGACGGCGCCGACCAGGGCGCGCCCGGGGTCGGCGTCGACCACCAGCGGGCGGATGACCAGGCCGGACGGGTAGCCGCCGTAGGCCTGTTCGAAGGCGACGTCGAGGCGGCGGCGGGCGGCGTGCTCCAGTTCGGACCGCGGGCGCAGCCCGTCCCGCTCGCCGGCCGTCCACGCGGCGACGGGCACCAGCACCGCCCCGTGCCGGGCCGCCTCGCCGACGGCGTGGTAGAGGGCGGCCAGACTGCTCAGGGATCCGCTCAGGCCGACGATCACTCGGGTGGTCCCGGTCATGGCCGTTCGCCTCCGTCTCTCCGGATTCGCTCCGGTGGTCTGTCCGGTGGTTTGTCCGGTGGTCGGTCCCGTCCCGTCCGTCCGGTGGGTGGGTCCGGTGCGCGGGCCCCGTGGCCCGTCCCGTGGTCCGTTCCGTGGGCTGGTCCGGAGGGGAGTCCGGAGGGTGGGTCCCGTGGGGTTCGCCGGTTCGGTTCTCCTCGCTGCGGATGCCTCCAGTGAACCCCGGAACCGGCCCGTCCGCACCGGCGCTGACACCACCATGACGCCGGTCGCACACATCTTGACGGCCCGCTGACGGGCGCCTGCTGACGGCTGCGCCTGCTGACGGCTGCGCCCGCCGGCGGCTGCGCCCGCCGGCGGTGCTCAGCCGAGACCGGGCACGAACTGGATCACCAGGTCGATCGCCTTGATGCCGAGGAACGGCAGCACCAGCCCGCCCAGCCCGTACACGCGAAGGTTGCGCCGGAGCAGGTCGGTCGCGGAGGCGGGCTGGTAGCGGACGCCGCGCAGGGCGAGCGGGATCAGCGCGACGATGATCAGCGCGTTGAAGATGATCGCGGAGGCGATCGCCGAGGTGGGGCTGTGCAGGCCCATGATGTTGAGGTGGTGCAGCCCGGGGTAGGCGTTCGCGAACATCGCGGGGATGATCGCGAAGAACTTGGCCACGTCGTTGGTGATCGAGAAGGTCGTCAACGCGCCTCGGGTGATGAGGAGTTGTTTGCCGACCCGGATGATGTCGATCAGCTTGGCCGGGTTGGAGTCGAGGTCGACCATGTTGCCGGCCTCCTTGGCGGCCGGGGTGCCGGAGTTCATGGCGACGCCGACGTCGGCCTGGGCGAGGGCCGGGGCGTCGTTGGTGCCGTCGCCGGTCATCGCGACCATGTTCCCGGCGGCCTGTTCGCGTCGCAGGTGGGCGAGCTTGTCCTCGGGGGTGGCCTCGGCGAGGAAGTCGTCCACGCCGGCCTCCTCCGCGATCGCCCTGGCGGTCAGGGGGTTGTCGCCGGTGACCATGACCGTGCGGATGCCCATCCGGCGCAGTTCGGCGAAGCGTTCGGCGATGCCCTCCTTCACCACGTCCTTGAGCTCGACCACGCCGAGTGCGCGGGCGCCGTGCCGGTCGTGGACGGCGACCAGCAGCGGGGTGCCGCCTGCCTCGGCGATCCGGTCGACCAGCGGCTTGGCCTCGATCGGCAGTCGTCCGCCGGAGTCGACGACCCAGCGGGCGACGGCGCTCGCGGCGCCCTTGCGGATCAGGCAGGTGGTGCCGTCGGGCCAGCGCAGGTCGACGCCGCTCATCCGGCTGTGCGCGGTGAACGGGACGGGCTGCTGCTCGCCGAGTTCGCCGGGGGAGCGGGGCGGCACCCAGTACTGACGGTTCGTCAGTTCGACCAATGAGCGCCCCTCCGGCGTCCCGTCCGCGACCGAGGCCAACTGGGCGGCTTCGGCGAGCTGTTCGGTGGTGGCGCCGGGCAGGGGGTGCAGGGCGACGGCCCGGCGGTTGCCGTGGGTGATGGTGCCGGTCTTGTCGAGCAGCAGGACGTCGACGTCCCCGGCGGCCTCCACCGCGCGGCCGGAGAGGGCGACCACGTTGCGCTGGACGAGCCGGTCCATGCCGGCGATGCCGATCGCGGAGAGCAGCGCGCCGATCGTGGTCGGGATGAGCGCGACCATCAGTGCGACCAGCACGATGGTGGTCTGCGGCGCATTCGCGTAGATGGCCATCGGCTGGAGGGAGACGACGGAGAGCAGGAAGACGATGGTGAGGGAGGCGAGCAGGATGTTGAGCGCGATCTCGTTCGGGGTCTTCTGCCGGTCGGCGCCCTCGACCAGGGCGATCATGCGGTCGACGAAGCTCTGTCCGGGCCGGGAGGTGACCCGGACGACCAGGTGGTCGGAGAGCACCGTGGTGCCGCCGGTGACGCCGGTGCGGTCGCCGCCCGACTCGCGGACGACGGGTGCGGACTCCCCGGTGATGGCGGATTCGTCGACGGTGGCGACGCCCTCGACCACCTCGCCGTCCTGCGGGATCACCTCACCGGCCGGCACGAGGACGATGTCGTGCAGCATCAACTGCTCGGCGGGGATGACCTCGTGGCGCAGGTCGCGGGTGCCGACCCGCCAGTGCAGCAGCCGTCGGGCGGTGGTGCCGGCCTGGGCGCGGCGCAGCGAGTCGGCCTGCGCCTTGCCGCGGCTCTCGGCGACGGCCTCGGCGAGGTTGGCGAACAGCACGGTCAGCCAGAGCCAGAACGAGATCACCCAGGCGAAGACGCCGGGATGGACGACGGCGCTGATGGTGGTGAGTGCCGAGCCGGTCTCGACCACCAGCATCACCGGGTTGCGCGCCATGACGCGCGGGTGCAGCTTGCGGACGGCTGCGGGCAGCGCCTCGGCGAGCTGCTGCCGGGTGATGAGCCGGCGGCGCCCGCTCCGGGCGTCGGGCGGCCGGTGGCTCGGGTGCTGCGGAGCTTGCCCGGGTGCACGCTCCCGGCGGCGGGACCGGTTCTGCTGGTCGGTGGTGGTGTCCGGGGTGGTGAGGGCCGAACGGCGCATCGTCTCGGGGGACCTTCCGGGCCGCCCGGTCGGGTGGGCGGCGGTTCGGGATCGGCGGGGACGGCGGACAGCCCACCACCGCCGGTCCGCGCGCCATGCCGCTCTTGACGCAGGCTTGGCGGCGGGGACGCCGTCCTTGACGGCTCCCTGACACCGGGGCCACGCCCCCGTCAGGGGAACGTCAAGGTCGGTGGCGAGGGCGTAGGCCATCCGTCAAGGACGGCTGCGGTCGGTGTGCGGAGGGTCTCCACTGGAGGTGAACGGAGGTGCGGCCCGCCACCGGGACGAACCGCACGACCCACCACCGAGAGGACCCGCCATGACCACCGCAACCCTCCTCGTCGACGTCGACCGGCCGCTGGAGCGCACCGCCCGCCCGGTGTCCGCCGCCGGGCGCCGGGACCGGCCCGAGCCGCCGGATCCGGCCCCGGCGGACGAGCGCGACCGCATCCGCACCCGCCCGGCGCACTGCCGCTTCGCGATGCACTACGAGGACTGACCGGCCGCCACCCCGACCCACCCCCCCAGGAGCACCCTCATGACCCAGCTCATCGCTCGCCCTGCCGCCGGTTCTCCCGTAGCCGGTTCTCCCGTCACCGACGCGCCTGTCACCGACGGCCCCGTCACCGACGGTCCCGCCGCCGACCGGCTCGGCGGCCCGTGGCCGGCCTCGGCGCGGGCCGGCCGGGGAGCCGACGTGCTGGTCGGCGGGGTCGGGCTGGCCGAGGCCGCCGAGCGGTTCGGCACCCCGCTGTACGTGCTGGACGAGGGCGAGGTGCGGGCCAGGGCGCGGGCGTACCGGCGGGCGCTGCCGCACGCCGAGGTGCTGTACGCGGCCAAGGCCTTCCTGTGCAGCGCGATGGCCGACTGGGTGGCCGACGAGGGCCTGGGCCTGGACGTCTGCTCGTCCGGCGAGCTGTGGCTGGCGGTCTCGGCGGGCTTCCCGCCGCAGCGGATCCTGCTGCACGGCAACGCGAAGTCGCCGGAGGAGCTCCGGTCGGCCCGGCGGCTGCGGGTGGGGCGGATCGTCATCGACGGGCCGGCCGAGATCGCCCGGCTCGCCGCGCTGGTGGCGGCCGACACCCCGCAGAAGGTGCTGGTCCGGGTCGTCCCGGGGATCGCGGCCGGGCACCATGCGGCGGTGCGGACGGGTGTCGGCGGGCAGAAGTTCGGCTTCCCGATCGAGGGCGGCGACGCGGCCGACGCGGTGGCCCGGGTGCTCGACCAGCCGGGGCTCGAACTCGCCGGTCTGCACTGCCACCTGGGGTCGCAGATCACCGAGGTGGAGCCGTACCTGCGGGCGGTCGACGCGCTGGTGGGCCTGCTGGCAGAGGTCCGCGACCGGCACGGCGTGGAGCTCCCCGAGCTGGACCTCGGCGGCGGCCACGGCATCAGGTACCTGCCGGGGGACGCGGAGCTGGACCTCGCCGAGTTCGCGGTGCGGGTGACCGACCGGGTGGCGGTGCGCTGCGCGGAGGCCGGGCTGGACGTGCCCCGGCTGGTGGTGGAGCCGGGTCGTGCGCTGGCCGGCCCGGCCGCGGTGGCGGTGTACCGGGTGCTGTCGGTGAAGCGCGTCGCGGACGGCCGGTGCTTCGTCGCGGTGGACGGCGGGATGAGCGACAATCCGCGCCCGGCGCTGTACGGATCGCCGTACAGCGTGCGCCTGGTGGGCCGCCGCTCGGAGGCGGGCGAGGCCCGGGTGGACGTGGTGGGGCGCCACTGCGAGGCGGGGGACGTGCTGGTGCGCGATGCGGTGCTGCCCGCCGACGTGCGGCCGGGGGACCTGCTGGCCGTCCCGGCGGCCGGGGCGTACCAGCTGTCGATGGCCTCCGGCTACAACCTGGTCGGCCGTCCGGCGGTCGCCGCGGTGCGGGACGGCCGGGCGCGGCTGCTGATCCGGCGGGAGACGGTGGAGGACTTCCGGGCGCGCGAGGTCGGCCGCTGACGGCTCTCGTCGGCAGCCCCCGCTGACGGCCTCCGAAGTCGTCCCCCGCGCTCGTTCCCCGTGGTCGTTCCCCGCGAATGCCCTCCCCCGGCGGCCCCGAACGGCTACGTCCGTCCGCATGACCGGCCACATCGATCACCGCGGAACTGGCATAGATCTTCCAGGAGAACACGGTTCGCTCCCCCCGCCACCCGGCGGCCGGGGGCCCTGGAAGGCGAGGTGGCCGAGGTGGCGCAGGAGTCGAGCGGCAGTCAGGGCGGCGCGGACGCCGTCGAGCTCGGGGGGTATCACCAGGAGCTGAAGCGGACGCTCGGCTCCTTCCAGGTGTTCGCGATCTCGTTCGCGTTCATCTCGGTGGCGGTCGGCATCTTCGCCACGTACGACGACGTCCTGCAGAGCGCCGGGCCGGTCGGGATCTGGCTGTGGGTGATCGCCGCGGTGGGGCAGACGCTGGTGGCGCTGGTGGTGGCGCAGTTCGCCGCCCGCATCCCGCTCAGCGGTTCGTCCTACCAGTGGGCCTCCCGGCTGGCCACGCCGCGGGTCGGCTGGTGGTTCGGCTGGCTGACCTTCTGGTACCTGGCGATCGCGGTGGTGGCGATCGACAACGCCCTGGCGAGCCAGGCGTTCATGCCGCTCGTCGGGATCGATCAGGACGAGACGACGGCGCGCGTGATCACGCTGGTGGTGATGCTGATCCAGGCCGTGATCGCGGTCGCCTCCACGCGCCTGGTCAGCCTGATCAACTCCGTCGCGGTCGGGCTGGAGGTGGCGCTCGTCGTCGTGGTGGCGATCGCGCTGGTGGTCGTGGTGCTGGTCACGGGCGACGGCTCGGCCGGCAACCTGATCTCACGCGGCGTCACCGCGAACGCGCCCGACTACTTCGCCGTCGGCGGCGGACTGATGCTGGCCATGATCATGGGGCTCGCCACGCTCGTCGGCTTCGACTCGGCGGCGAACCTGGCCGAGGAGGCCAAGGACCCCTACCGGAGCGTCCCGCGCGCCATCGTGGGCTCGGTCGTGGCGGCCGGGCTCCTCGGCATGCTCTTCCTGATCGCGCTCACCGTCGCGATCAAGGACATCACCCGGATCAGCGGCGTCGGCTCACCGGTGGCGGCGATCCTGCGGGACCGCATGGGCCCGGCCGCGGAACGGATCCTGCTGATCGCGATCACGATCGCGTTCTTCGGTGCCGGGGTCGTGGTCATGGTCGCCTGCTCCCGGCTGGTCTTCGCGATGGCGCGTGACGGCCGGTTCCCCGCGCACCGGGTGATGCGGCGGGTCGACTCCCGTACCGGGACGCCGATCCCGGCCACGGTCCTGATCCTCGCGCTCGGGGTGCTGCTGATGGTCGCGTTGCCCGGCGACGCCCTGATCAAGCTCATCACGGCATCGACGATCATCCCGGCGATCATCTACGGCTCCACGGTCGTCCTCTACCTGGCCGTGCGCGGGCGGCTGAGCCGGCGGACCGGCGCCTTCGACCTCGGGCGCTTCGAAGTCCCGGTCGCGGTCAGCGCCCTGGTGTGGACGGCCCTCGCGCTGTTCGTGCTGGTGACCCCGCCGGACGCCGCGGTCCCGGTCGGGATCGTGGCCGGTCTGCTGGTGGTGGGCGGGCTGTACTTCCTGGGGATGCTGAGGTTCGACCGCGCGGCGCTGGAGAGCGAGCCGGGCGACGAGCACGCCTTCCGGGAGTGACCCGGCGTCGCCGCCCTTGCGGCCGAGGACCGCCGCCGGCGGCCGGGAGGGGCGGCGCCCCGGATAACGGAACGGTTGCGGAGCCCGTCCTTCCCGTGCGCACCTCTTGACGGCGCGGGGAGGGCGGGCGTTTGCTGTGTCCCGCTCGTTGGAACCCGTTTGGTTCTGGTTTGTTTTGTGTGTTTGAACGTTCAAAACGCTCCGGATGCCCCACGGAACCCGGCGAGCGCGCCATCACCCCCTCCCTCCCCCTGCCTTCCAGTGCCGCTCCACCGAGAGGAATGCAATGTCACACCTTTCTCGCCGCGACCTGCTCCGCACGTCCGGAGCGGGCTTGCTGGCCCTCGCCGCCGGCGGCACCCTCGCGGCCTGTGGCGGCTCCGGCTCGGGCGGCGCCTCCGGCGGGGACGCCGACAGCGGCACGATCACCGTCTGGTCCTGGGCCACCGCCGCCGAGGCCCTGCGCGGGATCGTCCCGGCCTTCGAGAAGGACAACCCCGGGATCAAGGTCGACGTCCAGGACATCGGCGAACCAGCCATCTGGGACAAGATCACCGTCGGCATGGCGGCCGGCGGCCAGGGCCTCGGCGACGTCCTGCACATCGGCTGCGACTACCTCCCGGGTTACCTGGAGAAGTTCCCCGGGGGCCTGGCCAACCTCTCCGAGTTCGGCGCCGACGCGCACAAGGACAAGTTCGCCAAGGGCCTGTGGCCGGTCGTCACCGGCAAGGAGGGCCACGTCTACGCGCTGCCGTGGGAGGTCAATCCGCTCGGCTTCTTCTACCGCAAGGACTACTTCGACAAGGCGGGCATCGATCCCGAGTCCCTCGCCACCTGGGACGACCTGATCGCCGTCGCCGACCGGTTCAAGGCCGCCAACCCCGGCATCGCCGTGATCGGCCTCAACAAGGCCGCCAACCCGACCCCCGACCTGGACTTCCTCCAGGGTCTGATGCAGCTCCAGGGAGCGTTCTACTTCGACCTCCAGGGGAAGATCACCGTCGGCTCCGAGCCGGCCGTCCGCGCCCTGACCATCGTCAAGCGACTGGAGGAGGCCGGGCTGATCGCCGACACCCCCGGAGTCCAGAGCTGGGTGCCCGTGATGAAGACGGGCAAGCTCGCGGTGGCCGCGATGCCCGCATGGGTCGCGCACTACCTGGAGAAGAAGTTCCCCGACCAGAGCGGAAACTGGCGCCTCACCAAGCCCCCGGCAGTGACCCCCGGCGGGAAGCGCACCGCCCTGGTCAACTCCACCCACCTGGCCGTCTCCGCCTCCAGCCCGCGCCGCCGCGCCGCCTGGAAGTTCGTCGAGTACGCGCTCACCCGCACCGCCTCGGTGAACGCCATGTTCAACGCCGGCGGTGTCTTCCCGGCCCTCACGGAGGCCTACACCGACCCGCTGTACGCCGCGCCGAGCGCCTACTACGGAGGCCAGCCGGTGCTCAGGACCTTCGCCGACCTCGCCACCGACGGCGGCGACCCCACCAACTACTCCGGCGACTACGCCCGCGCCCTCAAGCTCGTCAGCGACGCCCAGACCAAGGTCCTCCTCAAGGGCGCCGACCCGGCCGCCGTCCTCCAGGACGCCGCGAAGCAGCTCGCCCAGCAGACCGGACGCACGATCGCATGACCGCCGCCGCCCCGTCCGTCACCCTTGCCAAGGACGCCGCGCGGGCCCACCGCGCCGCCCGGTGGCGTCGCACCGCAGTGCCGTACCTGCTGCTCGCCCCCGCCCTCCTGACCTTCGGCGTGTTCAAGGCCTACCCGGTCGTCGACTCGCTGTTGCTGTCCTTCACCACCGGCTCGGGCGCCGCCACCCGCAGCGCCGGCCTCGCCAACTACCGGCGCCTGCTGGACGATCCGTTGTTCTGGACGGCGCTGCGCAACACCGCCGAGATCCTCGTCGTGCAGGTCCCGCTGATGCTCGCGCTGGCCGTGCTGATGGCCGTCGCCATCAACTCCGCGTTCGTGCGCTGGCGCGCGGTGTGGCGGCTCGGCATCTTCATGCCCTCGGTCACCGGCCTGGTGGCCACCGGCGTGATCTTCGCCTATCTGCTCAAGGCCGACGACGGTGCGGTCAACTGGTTGCTGGACGCCGTCGGACTGCCCACCGCCGACTGGCTGGGCCAGCCGTTCTGGGCCCGGATGGCCGTCGTCCTGGTGCTCACCTGGCACTACACCGGCTACAACGCCGTCATCTACCTCGCCGGCCTGCAGTCCATCCCCAGGGAACTGTACGAGGCCGCGATGGTCGACGGCGCCGGACCGATCCGCCGCTTCACCGCGATCACCCTGCCCGGCCTGCGCCCGGTGCTGCTCTTCACGCTCGTGCTGTCCACCATCGGCACGCTCCAGCTCTTCGACGAACCGTACGTGCTGACGGGCGGCGGCCCGGACAACGCGACACTCACCGTTTCCATGTACCTGTACCAGAACGGCTTCAGGTACTTCGACTTCGGCTACGCGTCCGCCATCGCCTACGCGCTCACCCTGCTCGTGTCGGTGCTCGGCGCGGTCCAGATGCGCCTGATGGGAGAGCGCGACCGATGAACCTCCGCAAACTCCGCGGCTGGCCGCTGACCTTCGTGCTCGCCGGCATCACCGGGCTGTCCGTCGGCCCCTTCTACTGGCTGGTGATCGCCTCCACCCGCAAGGACACCGAGATCTTCGACTGGCCGCCCAAGCTGCTGCCCGGCGGGCACCTCGGTGAGAACCTCAGCCACCTCCAGCAGAAGATCGGCCTGCTCCGCGTGGTCGGCAACTCGCTGCTGGTGGCGGGGGTCCAGACGATCGGCGCCCTCGTCGTGGCGCTGCTGGCGGGGTACGCCTTCGCCAAGTTCCGTTTCCGCGGCCGCACCCTGCTCTTCGCACTGCTGCTGTCCACCCTCGTCGTGCCCGAACAGGTCATGCTGGTACCACTGTTCAAGATGATGATGGACTTCGGTCTGCTGGACACCTACCAGGCGCTGATCCTGCCCGGTCTGTGCGTGCCGTTCGCCGTGTTCCTGATGCGGCAGTCGCTGAGCAGTCTGCCGGACGAGCTCCTGGACGCCGCCCGGGTCGACGGCGCGGGCGAACTCCGGGTGCTGTTCAGCGTGGTCGTGCCGGTCATGCGGCCGGTGCTCGCGGCCCTGTCGATCTTCCTCTTCCTGGGGTCCTGGAACCAGTTCGTGTGGCCGCTGATCGCCCTGCGCAGTCCCGCGATGCACACCTTGCCCGTCGCGCTGGCGACCCTGCAGGGCAACAAGTCCAACACCGACTACGGCGCGATCCTGTCCGGCACCGCGCTGTCCACCCTGCCGATGATGGTCCTCTTCCTGGTCCTCCAACGGCAGTTCATCTCCGGCCTGCTGGCCGGCGCCACGAAGGGATGACGACCGTGACCGACATCTGGGAGCCGCACGCGCCCACCGCCGGCGGTCTGCGCCCGCTGCACGCCCAGGGCCTGGACCTGCGGGTCAGCGGCGCGGGCACGGCCCGGGAGATCGCCGACGGGGTGCTGGAGGTGAGCGCCGAGGGCGAGGGCGACGTCCGGATCGAGTGGCGGGTGCCCTGCGTGGACGCCACCGCGCTGTGGACGCCCGAGCCGCACGGCACCGGCCGGCTGCCCGCCGCCTGGAGCGCCCCGCAGCGCACCGGGCTGACCCGCGGCGCGCCGATCGCCGCGCTCGTCGGCACCGGGGACGTCGCGCTGTGCGCCTTCGCCGCCGGACGCCCCGACGTGCTGGCCGGGGCCGGCGTGGTCGAGGAGAGCGGCGAGTTCCGGTTCTGGGCCCAGGCCACCGACCGGCTCACCGTCCGGATCGACACCTCGCGCCGGCACTACGCCCGCAGCCTGGCCGAACTCGCCGCCTGGTGGGGCGCCGACCACAAAGCCGACATCCCCGAGGCCGCCCGCCGCCCCGCCTACTCCACCTGGTACTCGATGCACCAGGACGTCTCGCCCGAAGGCGTCGAGACGCAGGCCGCGCTCGGCAAGGAACTCGGCCTGGACGTGATCATCGTGGACGACGGCTGGATGACCGCCGACCGCACCCGCGGCTACGCCCACTGCGGCGACTGGGAGCCCGTCTCGCTGCCCGACACCGCCGCCCACGTACGGCGCGTCCACGACCTCGGCGTGCGCTACCTGCTCTGGTACGCCCTGCCGTTCATCGGCAAGGACAGCGCCGCGTACCAGCGGATCGGCCGCCACGCGCTCGCCGACGCCGCCCACATGGGCGCGGTCGTCGCCGACCCGCGCTACCCCGAGGTCCGCGCCTTCCTCACCGACCGGCTCGCCCGCGCGGTCGAGGAGTGGGGCATGGACGGCCTCAAGGTCGACTTCGTCGACTGGTTCGCCCGGGACGCCGACGGCGCCCCGCCGGCCGGCCCCGAGGCGGACTGCGCGAGCGTGGACGAGGGCGTCGAGCGGCTGCTCGCCGGGATCCGCCGCCGGATCACCGCCGCGAACCCCGACGCCATGATCGAGCACCGCCAGCCGTACGTCAGCCCGGGCCTGTGGCCGTACGTCACCATGATCCGCGCCACCGACTGCCCGCTCAGCCCGCAGGAGAACCGGCAGCGGACCATCGACGTGCGGCTCGCGGCCGGGCCCGTCCCCGTCCACGCCGACATGCTGATGTGGCACCCGGCCGAACCGCCGGAGCAGGTCGCCTGTCACCTGATCAACGTGCTGTTCTCCGTCCCGCAGATCTCCGTCGACCTCACCGCGCAGAGCGACGGGCAGCGCGAGGCGATCGCCTTCTGGCTCGGCGTGTTCCGCACGCACACCGCGACCCTGCAACTCGGCGAACTGCTCCCGGCCCGCCCCGACCTCGGCTACCCGATGGTCACCGCGCGCGGCGCCGACACCGTCGCCGTCGCCCGCTACGCCGCACTGCCGGTGGACGCCTCCGGCGGCTGGCACACCCTGCTGGTGGCCAACGCCGACACCGACCCGGACGTCCGGCTCACCGGCGGCAGCGGGACGGCCACGATGACGGTGCAGGACGCCCGGGGGCGTATCGTCCGGCAGGGCGAGGTCGAGCTGGACCGTGCGGAACCGATCCCCGTGCCGCGCGGCGGACTGCTGACCCTGCGCCGCAGCTGACCACGCCCGGAGCCACAGCCGACCACGCCCGGAGTCGCAGCCGACCACGCCTGGAGGAGACCGGATGCCCGAGGGACCGCAGCGACCGCGCCGCGGCGCCACCACGATCGAGGAGGTCGCCCGCGCGGCCGGGGTCTCCCGGCAGACCGTCTCCAACGCGCTCAACGCCCCGCAGCGGGTCCGCCCGGAGACCCTCGACCGGGTCACCACCGCGATCCGCGAACTCGGCTACCAGCCCGACCAGTCGGCGCGTTCGCTGCGCAGCGGCGCCCGGCGCACCCTCGGCTACCTCGCCCCGGTGGACGACCCGCTCGACCCCAACCCGCTGATGGCCGGCTTCCTGGAGGCCCTGGTCGACGCGGCCGGAGCCGAGGGGCAGCGGGTGCTGCTGTTCCGGCCCGCACCGCCGGCCGGGGACCCGGTGGCCGCGATCGACGAACTGGTGGCGGCCCGTCAGGTGGACGGGCTGGTCCTGGCGGACGTGCTCGCGGAGGACCCCCGGATCGCGCACGTCGCACGGCTCGGCGTCCCCTTCGTCAGCTTCGGCCGCACCGGCCCGGGGGAGCCGCAGCACTGGGTGGACATCGCCAACGACGCGGCGACGGCGGAGGTGGTGCGGCACCTCGCGGCGCTGGGCCACCGCCGGATCGGCTACCTCGGGGTCGACGAGCAGCTGCCCTGGATGGCGGCCCGCCGGGCGGGCTTCCTCGCCGAGGCCCGCCGGCTGGGCCTGTCCGCGGTGGCGCTCCCCGCGGTGGCGCTCCCCGGGGCGGCGCTCCCCGGGGCGGCGGGGGAGAGGCGGGAGGCGGCCGCGGCGCCCTCCGCGGTCGCCGCCGTCCGGGCGTTGCTGAGCGGGCCCGACCGGCCCACCGCCGTCGCGGCCGGCAGCGACCTGCTGGCGCTGGACGTGTACGAGGCGGTGCGGGCGGAGGGGCTGGCGGTCGGGCCCGGTGGGGTGGCCGTCACCGGCTTCCACGACACGCCGCTCTGCCGCCACCTCCACCCCGCCCTGACCTCCGTCCGGCTGCCGCTGCGCGCGATCGCCACGGCGCTGGTCGGCCGGCTGCTGGGCCGGGTGCGGGGGGAGGCGGTACCGGCGGCGGGCCTGGAGCTGCCCACCGAGCTGGTGGTGCGGGGGAGCAGCGCGTGACGACGGGACGACCGGCGCCCGTCTGACGCCCGGGCCGGTCAGCCCGAGCCCGTTCGCCCGAGGCCGTTCAGCCGCGCCCGTTCGCCCGAGGCCGTCCGCCCGCGCCCGTCCGCCCGCCCCCGGCTCAGGCCCGGTGGGCCGCCGGGCGCTCCGGGGACGCCTCCGCGAGCGCCCGGGTCACGGCGTCGACGCCGGCCCGCAGCCCGTACACCGGGGTGGCCGGCTGCTGGCGCCAGGAGTCGTCGAGGCCGCCCGCGTCCACCGTGTCGAAGCCCAGCTCGTCGACCAGCGCCCGGACGACCTGCTTGGCCGCCTCGTCGTCCCCCGACACCGGTACGGCGAGGCGGTCCGGGTCGCCCGCCGGGAGCGGCCGCTCCAGCAGGTCCTGCGCGTAGGTGCCGTTGAACACCTTCACCACCGGGTGGCCGAGGTGCTGCTCCGTCCACCGGCTCTCGGTCAGCCCGCCGTCCTCGATCGCGTCGATCCGGCCGTCGCGCTCCTTCGGGTAGTAGTTGCCGGTGTCGATCACGACCACGCCGTCGGCGGCCTCGTCGAACAGCCCGGAGGGCAGGTCCGGCACGTTCTTCAACGGGACGGTCACGACCACCAGCTGCGCGCCCCGCGCCGCCTCGGCGACCGGCACCGCCGTCGCGCCCGTCTCCTCGACCAGGGCCTTCAGCGTCTCCGGGCCGCGCGAGTTGGCCACCGAGACGTCGTGCCCGAGCGCGGTCAGCCGCCGCGTCAGGTTGCCGCCGATGTTGCCCGCGCCGATGATGCCGATCTTCATGGGAAGCCCCTCGTCTGCGAGTTCTGCGATTCCTGCGAGTCCTGCGATTCCGCGAAGTCCGCGAGTTCCGTACTGGCTCGTCGCCTTGGCCCAACGACGTGCCGACCGCTCCGATTCCCCGCAACCGGGTGGTTTTCCGGAGGCCGGACCCGGCGGTCCCCGCGTGCCTGGTCCTGCCAGGGCCAGGCACGGGAGGGCGCGCCCGGGTGAGAATCACTCCCGTGAACCCGAGCAGCACCCTGAGCGAATTCCTGCGCACCCGCCGCGCCCGGCTGCGGCCCGAGGACGTCGACCTGCCCGACTACGGCGGCCGCCGCCGCGTCGCCGGGCTGCGCCGCGAGGAACTCGCCCACCTGGCGGGCGTCAGCGTGGATTACTACACCCGCCTGGAACAGGGCCGGGTCGGCAACCCCTCGCAAGCCGTCCTCGACGCCGTGGCCCGCGCCCTGCGCCTCGCCCCCGACGAGTCCGGCCACCTCCACCGGCTGGCCCGCCCGGTCACCCGCCCCCGCCGGCCGACCGCCCGCCAGCAGCCCCGCCCCTCCCTGCTGCGCCTGCTGGAACAACTGGACCACACCCCGGCCGTCGTGATGGGCCACCGGATGGACGTCCTGGCCTGGAACCGGGCCGCCACCGCGCTGTTCGGCGACTACGGCGCCCTCCCGGTCGAGGAGCGCAACATCGCCCGCATCACCTTCCTGGACCCGGCCTCCCGAGAGCTCTACGGCGACTGGGCGACCTGCGCCCGGGAGAACGTCGCCTTCCTCCACCTGGAGGCCGGCCGCCGCCCCGACGACCCGCTGCTCGCCGAACTGGTCGGCCAACTCTGCCTCTCCAGCGAGGAGTTCCACCGCTTCTGGGCCGAACACCCGGTCGCCGACAAGACCTCGGGCCGCAAGCTCTTCCACCACCCCCTGGCCGGCACCCTCGACCTCGCCTACGACACCCTCCGCCCCGCCGACGACCCCTCCCAGGCCCTCGTCACCTACACCGCCGACCCCGACACCCCCTCCGACGACGCCCTGCGGCTGCTGCTCTCCTGGGCGGCCTCCCGGTGAGTCCCGAGCGACCGCCCGGCAGCCGGCTGCAGCACCTCCTCGCCGGCCTGCCCGCCGCCTTCGCGGCCGCGCCCCGGCCCGGCCGGATCGACGCCTGCCCCTGCTGCACCCCGCAGGCCGCCCTCGACACCCTGCTGCGCACACCCCGCGAACGGCTGGGGCCCGACGAACTGACGCGCTACGCCACGTCGGTGCTGAACACCGTCGGCTCCCCGGCGGATCTGCGGTACTTCACGCCCCGCATCCTCCGGCTCCTCCTCACCGGTGAACTCCTGCTCCCCGACCTGGAACCGTTCTGCGGCAAGCTCGACCGGGCGGCCTGGCGGGACTGGCCGGAGGCCCCGTACCTCGGCGAACTCCTCGACGCCCTCTGGACGGACGTCCTGACCGGCCCCGAGTGGTGGGACGCCGAAGCCGTCCTGTGCGCCCTCACCGCCGCCGACCCGGGGAGCGTCGACCGGCGGCTGGCGGAATGGGCCCGACTGGCGACACCGACCGCCGTCGAGCGCCTGCACGAGTTCCTCCTCGTCGGCCCCGGGCCCCGGAACGCCTTCTGGGACCGGACGAGCCCGTCCTACCGGGCCTTCACCGCATGGCTGCGCGGCCCCGTCCTGCTCGACGCCGTCGCCGACGCGTTCGACCGGACCGAGGAACCCGCTCACCTCGAACAACTCGCCACCGTCCATGACATCTTGGGGACTCTGCCGTACCGTCCGTCCATGTGACCCTCGACCAGGCGTACGTGAACCAGATCTTCCTCCCGGCGACCTACGCCGAGGGGGTTCCGTACGGGCTGTTCCGTGAGCTGCGCGCGTCCGCCCCGGTCTGCTGGGTGGAGGAGCCGGCCGTGGGGGAGTGGCCGGCCGGGCCGGGCTACTGGGCGGTGCTGCGGCACGCGGACGTGAAGCACGTGCTGCGCAGCCCGGAGGACTTCTCCTCGCACCTGGGCGCCACCCAGATCCGGGACCCGGACACCCCGGCCGACCTGGACTTCGCGCGGGCGATGATGCTCAACCAGGACCCGCCCGACCACTCCCGGCTGCGCCGGGCCGTCGCCGCCGCCTTCACCCCGCGGGCGCTCCGGGAGCTGACCGCCGCCATCGAGGCCCGCGCAGCCGAACTCGTCGCTGCCGTCCGCCCGCTGGGCGAAGCCGACTTCGTGCCGCTCGCCGCCGACCTGCCGGTGTGGACGCTCGCCCGGATCCTCGGCGTGCCGGAGCAGGACCGGCAGTTGCTGGTCGACTGGTCGAACCGCGTCATCGGCTACCAGGACCCCGACCACGCCCACTCCAGCACCGCTGACCCGTCCCGGCTCACCGACCTGGGGCGCGCCGCGCTGGCCCACCGCCCGGAGGCCCGCACCACCCCCGACGGGCGGCCCGTCAACCCGCGCTCGCGGGCCGCACTTGCGGACATGTTCGCCTACGCGCACGCGCTGGCCGAGCAGCCGCCGCCCGGCAGCATCGTGGCCCGGATGCGGGAATCCGGGCTGAGCGTCGCGGAGTTCGAGACGATGTTCTTCCTCTTCGGAGTCGCCGGCAACGAGACTCTGCGCAACGGCCTGCCGGGTGGGCTGCATTCCCTGCTCACCCACGCCGACCAATATCGCCTGCTGTGCCGACGGCCGGATCTCGTCGCTTCGGCGGTGGACGAGCTGCTCCGATTCTGGCCGCCCGTACTGGAGTTCCGGCGCACGGCGACGCGGGACGTCGAGCTCGGTGGGCAGTCGATCCGCGGCGGCGACAAGGTGGTGGTGTACCACGCTTCCGCCAACCGCGACGAGTCGGTCTTCTCCGATCCGGATCGCCTGGACATCACCCGTACGCCGAACGATCACGTCAGCTTCGGTTTCGGCCCGCACTTCTGCGTCGGAGCGCAACTGGCCAGGATCCAGATGTCGGCGGTGCTCCGGCGGATCGTCACGGAGCTGCCGGAGCTGGAGCTCACTCCGGGCGCGCCGGCCACCCGGCTGGTCTCGAACTTCCAGAACGGCCTCAAGAGCCTGAGCGTCCGCTGGCGCTGACCCGCGCTGACCCGCACCGACCCGCGAGCACCGGCCCGGCCCCGGCCGGCGCGAGGTCCGGTCGGCTCGCCGGAGAAGCCGAATGATCGTAAGCCCCGCACGGGACGGAAAGCCGGCGCACGCGGTTCTGCTCATGAACCCATAGGATTCCCCTAACCTTCCGCGAAGGTGAGGAAGCCTCCGATATCTCGTAATCCGGTGCCCCTTCTCCGCATTTCACCAAGGCCGCTACGGTGTGCGCCATGACGTCCGTCCTCGTCGTCGAAGACGACCCCGCAATCCGCGCTTCCCTCATAGAGGTGCTGACCAATCACCACCTCCTGGTGCGCAGTTCTCCGAACGGCTTCGGCGCGCTGCGCGAGATCACCCGGCGGCCGCCGGACGCGATCGTCCTCGACCTGGGACTGCCGGACCTGGACGGCGCCGACGCCCTGCGGATGATCCGCGGCCTGTCCCAGGTCCCCGTCCTGGTGGCGACGGCCCGGGACGACGAGCGGGAGATCATCAAGCTTCTCCATGCGGGAGCCGACGACTACCTGGTGAAGCCGTTCTCCGGTGGACAACTGGTGGCCCGCCTGATCGCCGTGCTGCGACGCTGCTCCGCTCCCGCCGCCTTCCCCGCGGCAGGTCCGGCGGCACCGGCGGGCCCGGTGCCCGGTGCCGACCGCGGTGCGATCGTCGTGGGCGACCTGTGCATCGAGCCGACGGCGCGGACGGCGCGTCTCGCCGGCGGGGATCTCTCCCTGACCAGGCGCGAGTTCGACCTCCTGGAGTTCCTCGCCCGGAACGCGGGACGGGTCGTCTCCCGGCAGGTGATCCTCGCCGAGGTCTGGCGCCAGCCGTACGTGGACGAGAAGACCGTCGACGTCCACCTGTCCTGTCTGCGCCGCAAGATGGGCGAGCGGGCCTCCCGGCCCCGCTACCTGCACACCGTCCGGGGCGTCGGCGTGAAGCTGGTGGCCCCCCAGTGAGATCCACCCTCGCCACCGTCGCCCTGGTGGCCACCTCCATGGTCGCCCTCTCCTTCCTGGTGCCGCTGGCCCTGCTCCTGCGCACCCAGGTGCAGACGCAGGCCATGCTGGCCGCCGAACAGCGGGCGGCCGCCCTGGTGCCCGCCACGGTGACCCTGGCGGCCCGGCCCGCGGACCTGGAGCTGGTGGTGGCCCGTCTGGAGCTGGCCGGTCGGCACAGCGTCCATCTGCCGGACGGCCGGACCGTCGGCACCGCGCACGCCCCCGCGGACCGGCTGGACCGGGTCGTGCGGGAGCGGCGGTCCTTCACCGGCGCGGTCCCCGGCGGCCGGGCCTACCTCCAGCCGGTGCCCCTGGAGGGGAGCCGGGTGGCCGTCGTGGAGGAGTTCGTACCGCAGGCCGAACTGAACCAGGGGGTGGCCCGGGCCTGGACGGTGATGGCCCTGCTCGCCGTGGGCCTCGTGATCGGCTCGGTCCTGCTGGCCGACCGTCTCGGCGCCCGCGTGGTGCGCGCCTCCCGCACCCTGTCCGACGCCTCGGCGGCGCTGGGCGCCGGCGACCTCGGGGCGCGGGTCGAACCGAGCGGGCCACCGGAGCTCCGGGCGGCCGGACTGGCGTTCAACAGCATGGCCGATCGCGTGACGCAGCTCCTCGAATCCGAGCGGGAGCTGGTCGCGGACCTCTCGCACCGGCTCAGGACCCCGCTGACGGCGTTGCGCCTCACCACCGAGCAGGTCGGCACGGTCGCGGGCTCCACGCGGGTGAGCGAGGCGATCGACCACCTCGAATCCGAACTGGACTCGATCATCGTCACGGCCCGCATGCCGCTGTCCGGCAGGCCGCTCGGTGCCAAGGACGGCACCGGTTCCCGCGCCCGGGGGGCCGGGCACCCCGGGCGGCGCTCCGCCGAACTGTGCCGGGTGTCGGAGCTGGCCGCGCACCGCGTCGGCTTCTGGTCGGTGCTCGCCGAGCAGGAGGGCCGGTGGTGCACCTTCGAGGCGACCGACGAACCCACGCCCGTGCTGCTGCCGGACGACCACCTGGCCGCCATGGTCGACGCCCTGGTCGGCAACGTCTTCCGGCACACCCCCGAGGGGACCGCCTTCGCGGTGAGCGTGCAGCGGACGGCCCAGAGCGTCGTGCTGGTCGTCGAGGACGGCGGCCCCGGCATCCAGGACCCGGGCAGTGCGCTGTCCCGGGGAGTCAGCAGCGGCGGGTCGACCGGCCTCGGGCTGGACATCGCCCGTACCGCAGCCGAGTCGACCCGGGGGCGCCTGTCGATCGGCCGCAGCACGCTGGGCGGGGCGCGGGTGGAAGTGGCCCTCGGCCTCGCCCCGGACTCACGGTTCGCCCTCGGCCGGCCGTGGCGCCACCGCCGGCGGCGCGTCACGGAGGTCCTCCGGCGCAGCCGGCAGGACTGAGGCCCGTTCGCGGACGGGGCGTGTCCCGTCCGCCGTGCCGCCGTGCGTCGTGCGTCGTGCCGAGCAATTCGCAAAGGCGCCGGATCGTCGAGGGCATGCAAATTCATCTCGGATGTCGGCAGGCCTTGTTGACGGATTGTCTTGCAAATATTTGAACGTTCTGAGTATTTGCGTGATCGGACCTTGACGTGGGAAGTTCCTCGCGGCCAAGATCCTCTACCGACGGGTAGGGAAGTCGCCACGGAATACCCAGGCGCCCGCCCGGCGAGCCGCCGAGCGCGATTCCGGCACTCACCACCGCCTCCGCAGCATTCATGTCCGTGGCGCTCCGGTCACGGCCTGCGATGCCCTCGCCCCGCCGACCGTCCGCGCGGTGACCGTTCGACGACAAACGCCCGCTGAGGCGCACGGAGGAGTAGAGATGTCGGATTCGGGGGCCGACGCGGCCGCGACGGACGCCGGACTGGCACGCCTGGTCCGCGACGGACAGGAACGGGACCGGTCCGCGGCGGAGGCGGACGCGTTCCTCCTGCGCGGGTTCCTCAGTCTGCCGGAGGACCGGCAGGCGGTGCTGTGGAGCTGCCTCGACGAGCCCGCCGGCCGATCGTCGACGCCCCTGCCGGAGCCGGACGCGCCGGGTCGTCAGATCCTGTACGACGCCTACCTCCAGACGTATGCCGCGCGGGTGCCCGATCGGTCGTGCCGTCACCTGATCGCCGCCCTGGCGGAGTTCGTCCGGCACGGCGCCACCGACGACACCGAGGGCCTCACCGGCCATCTCTCCCGATGCGACAGCTGTGGTCGCGCCCGGACGGAGCTGACCGCCATCGACCGCTGGCAGCGGCCGGTCCTGCGCCGGGGGTTGCTGCTGTGGACGGGAGAGCCCTCGGCCACCGCCTCGTCGGCGGCCGAGGCCGGCACCCCGCCGGCGGCCGAGGCCGGCACCCGCCCGGAGCCGGCAGCCGCACCGCGACCCGCCCCCCGCAGCCGCGCGCGTCCGCCGCACGACGGCGGCCGGCGCCCCGGCGGGCGGCGCGCGCTGACGTCCTTCGCCGCGGTCGGGGCCGGCGCGGTGTCCGCCCTGGTCCTCGCCGGGGTGGTGCTCACGATGGTGGACTCGGCAGGAACCCACCCCTCACCGGCCGGTGCGCTCACGCTGCCGGGCTCCGCCGAGCCGGCGTCCCCCGCGGGTTCCTGGAGCCCGGCTCCGTTGAGCGTCGCGGACTCGCCGTCGGCCACCGCACCGGTAAGCCCGTCGCCCACGGCCTCGACCGCCTCCGCCTCGGCCGGCCCGTCACGTGCCCGGCCGACCGAGTCGGCCGTTCCGTCCTCCACCCCGTCGAGCCCCGCACCGGCGACGGCGGCAGTGGCACCGCCCCCGAGCCGCCCGGTCGGCCTTCCGCTGGTGAACAGGGCCTCGGGGCTCTGCGTCGCTCCCACCGACCGGAGCGCCGACAGCCCGCTGCAGCTCCAGCAGTGCACCGGCCAGGCCGCCCAGCGCTGGGAGCTCCTGGCGGCCGACCAGGGCGGCTACCAACTCCGCACCGCGGACACCGGACTGTGCCTGGACGGCACGACGTCGGGCGGGAACCTCGTCGCGGTCACCGTGCGGAGCTGCCGGTCCGACGCGCAACGCGCGGAGCAGCTGTGGAGGCTCGAACCGGACGCCAAGACCGGTGCCGTCCGTCTCTGGTTCGTACCGTCCGTCCCGTCGAGCGACGACGCCTCCCACCTGCTCGGCCCGTACAACTGGCCGAAGGCCGACCCGCCCCGGAGCGGATCGGCGCTCGTCCAGCTGCCCGACTACTACCACTCCGGCAGCTTCCTGTTCACCCTCGGATGACCGGCGTGGCCGCGCCCGGGGACGTCCCGCTCGCGGCCCCGCCGTACGGCGGTCAGTCGCAGCTGAGCCGGGGGTCGGCCCAGTCGGCGTGGTCGTGGTCGATGTCCGGCCCCGACCTGGTGACCACCAGGCGCAGCGTGCTGCCGCCGGTGAGGTCGGCGCTCAGCTGCTTGACGGCGGACTTGCCGGTCACGGTGCCGCTGTCGGCGACCTTGGTGGTGTCCCGGTAGATCTGGAAGTCCACCGAGCCGTCACCGCCGGTCTCGTCGTCCACCCCCACGTCGACGGTGAGGTTCCGGCACTTGCCGCCCAGGTCGTAGGCGATGGAGCCGGCGGCGTGCACACCGAGGCCCTTCGCATAGGCGGTGCCGCGGATCGTCAGGGGGTGCCCGTCGTGCGTCCCGCGCTCGCCGTTGCTCATGTCCTCCTCGACCGGGCCCCAGCCGTTGGTGGCGATGGTCCAGGGCTGGCCGCTGAGCGGGCCGGAGTGGACCGCCGGCGGGGTGGGCCGGTCGGTGCCGTCGGCGGTCGGGAGGATCCACTTCTGGGCCTCGGCGTCGGTGCAGGCCTCGGTCGTGGGACCGCCGTCGGCCCCGACGGCCAGGCAGCGTCCGGAGCGGCTGTTCCTGAGGGTCTTCGCCGTGGGGTCGTAGGCCCAGGTCCTGGCCGGATCGTCGACCCGGCCCTCGCCCCGGGTGCCCTGGCAGTCCCGGACGGTCACGGCGGTGCCGTCCACGGCCAGGCAGGTGTCGTTCCTCAGACGCAGCGTGTGGTCGACGGCGTACACCCAGGCCCGGTCGGACTCCTCGGCGCAGTCGGCCAACGCGGCCCTCGATCCGTCGGCCGAGCTCAGGCACCGCTGGTCGTGCCGGACCATGCCCCGGGTGGTGTTGCCGATGGCGCCGCGCTGCACGCTGCCGTCCTGCTTCGTCGTCACCTTCGCCATCGACTTGCAGGTGTCGTTGACCTGGCTGCCGGAGACCTCGGCGGAGATCGTGCCGCCGTTCGCCTTCGGCACGCCGAAGGCGACCGACGTGGCCGGCTGGTTGTAGCAGTTGGACTCGGGGAGGCCCCACTCGAAGTATTCGGTCCAGTCCGCCATCCCGCCCGGAGAGATTCCGCCGGCACCGTTCGTCCTGATGCTGCCCAGGTCGATGCTGGTGTGGGTGGTGGTGTCGGTGACGGTCGCGCCGAACCAGCCCCGTTCCGAGGTGGGGGCGACGGTGAACGCGTACGTGTGGCCGGCCTGCCAGTCCAGCAGGGCACTGCAGTGCTTGCCGCTGCCCTCGCCGTCGAAGTTCTCGCAGGTGCTGACGGGGCTCTTCCGGGCGGCGGTGGCGTCCCACACCGAGAACAGGACGTGGCGCTTGTCACCGCCGTCGCTCTGCATGCCGAAGTAGGCGGTCTGGTTGTTGTCGAAGGCGAACTGGTGGCTCCAGAAGACGTCGGCGGTGTAGCCGGGGTCGGACTGCGGGGTCGTCGTCCAGGTGACGTCGTGCAGGGAGCCGGTGCCCGAGGGGAAGGCGTAGAACGTGTTGGTGCCCGGGGTGGGACCGGCCATGGCCGAGGAGCCGAGCATGGCAGCGGCTCCCCCGGCCAGGCTGAGGGAGAGGACGAGACCGACGATGCGGAGCCGGTTCTTCGAACGGTGTTTGGCCACGGGTGTGCACTCCTGCTCTGTGGGTGGTCTTCGGCGGAACCCGCTCGGGCGTGCCGTGGGGTGCCGTGGGCGTGCCGTGGGGGTGCGTTTCGCGCGGGGTCCGAGGCGCCTGCCCGGGACGGCCGACGCCGCCCGGCCCGAGGGGCGCCGGGGCCGGAACCGGTGCGGGCGTGCCGTCCGCTCCCGGGTGCGGGGATCACCGACCTCGGGGCCCGTCGGCGGACACGAGTGAGGGTAGGAGCGGCCGGGCGCCGGATCCGTCGCCCAGTGGGTCGGGTAACGAACTCCTAGGGCTCCGTTCACCTTTCGGCCCGTACTCCCGGGCCGTGGCCCGGTCGGGGCGAGCGTGACCGGCGGGGCCCGGTGCCGCCGTGACGGTGTGGCGGCACGGGCCGGGACACGGCCCGGGGACTCGCCCGGCCGTTCCGGCGGGTGAGCGGCGCCGTGTGCGGCCGTGCCCGCCCACCGGGCGGCCGTGTCACTCGCGGGCCTCGGCGAGCCGCCGCGCGTCATCCGATCGCGGGTCGCTGTCGATCGTGGGCTGAGCGGAACGTTAGGGCTTGGTTAGCCGTGCCTTCGAGGGCCGGTTCCGGCCACCTGGCGGCTCCTACGATCGGCCGGGCACGGCGGATCTGCCGCCGGTGCGGACGAGTAGGGAGACCCACCATGGCACGTCATCGTCGTACCCGGCGCATCACCAGCGTGGCCCTGGCTACCGCGACCGTGATCGGTGGCGGCGTGTACCTGACGTCCGGTTCCGGCCCGGCGTCGGCGGCGGTCGCGGAGTCGTCGGCGAGCTGCAAGCTGCGGGCGACGGGCGCCAATCTGTCGGAGGGCTTCGGCGGCCAGGCCGGTCTCGTGCCGTCCACCGGCACCGTGAACGCCAAGATGATCTTCGTGGACTTCCCCGACGCCAAGGCGAACGACTCCACCGCGTCGTTGTACGACCAGCTCGCGCCCGGCGCCACCGACTGGTTCTCCAAGGCCTCGTACGGCCGGCTGAACCTGCACATCTCGGCTGACACCAGCCGCTTCTACCGCATGCCGAACTCCTCCGACAGCTACGGCTACCAGCGGGGCCTGAGCTACGAGAGCCACCAGCGGTACATCGAGGACGCCCTGAGGGCCGTCGGCCGCTCGGTGGACTTCAGCGGTACTCAGATCCTCTACATCGTGCCGACCGGGCGCGCCTCGGCGATCTCCTTCTCTCCCACCTTCATGGGCAGCGTCACGGCCGCCGACGGCACCGTGATCGACAAGACCGTCACCCTCGGGCAGGACCTGTGGGCCTGGGGATCGGGTGTGATGAACCACGAGACGGGCCACGCCATGGGGCTGCCCGACCTCTACTCCTTCGGGTCCGGAGACGCCCACGGCTACGTGGGCGGCTGGGACATGATGGGCCTCATCTCCGGCCCCGACCCGGACCGCTTCGGCTGGCACAAGTGGAAGCAGCAGTGGATCGACGACAACCAGGTCAGCTGCTACGGCGGGCCGGGCACCCACACGGTGACCCTCACCCCGCTGGAGACGAACGGCGGCAGGAAGATCGCCGTCGTCAGGACCGGTCCCACCCGCGCCGTCGTCGCCGAGGTCCGCGGGAAGCAGGGCGTCGACAGCGGCGCCTGTACCACGGGTGTCCTGATCTACACCGTCGACACCACCGTCAACAGCGGCGACGGTCCCGTCCGGGTCCAGGACGCCCGCCCCCGCTCCGGCGGCTGCGGAGGACACGAACTCAACGACGCCGCCTTCGGCTACGGCTCCGGCGCCGTCAGCCACTACAGCGACGAGTCCGGGGCGACGATCGACGTCACCGGCCACAACGGCGGCAACTACACGCTCACCATCCACAAGTAGCCGAAGCGGCACCGGGAGGCACCGCACCACGCCGCACGCGGGGACCGTGCGGCGGTGAACCCGTCGTGGGACGGAGGAGGGATGTCGGATCCGGTGAACCACCCGACCACGGAGTCCGGACCGACAGGCCTGCTCCGGGAGGAGCCCGCACCAGGCCCCGCACCACGTCGCGCCCTTCGCCTCCGGGCGCGACCGCCGTGCGCCGACGGCCGGCGTCCCGGCCGGCGACGCGCGCTGACGTCCTTCGCCGCCGTCGGGGCCGGCGCGGTGCTGGCGCTGGTCATCGCCGGTTTGGTGCTCACGACCGTCCACGCGGCGGGTGCGCACCGTCCGCCGGCCGGCGCCCTCGCGCTCCCCGGCTCCACGGAGCCGGCACCCGTCACCGGCGACCCGAGCACGAGTCCGGTGACCACCCCGTCCCCGGGACCGTCGACGGTCGTCACACCGTCGCCGACCGGACGGATCGGTCTTCCGCTCGTCAACAGGGTCTCGGGGCTCTGCGTCGGCATCGCCGACCGGAATGCCGACGGCCCGTTGCAGCTTCAGCACTGCACCGGTCAGGCCGACCAGCGCTGGGAGCTCCTGGCGGCCGATCAGGACACCTACCAACTCCGCAACGCGGACACCGGACTGTGCCTGGACGGGACCACCGCCGGCGGGGACACGATCACGGTCGCCCTTCGGAGTTGCCGCTCCGGCGAGCAACGCGCCCAGCAGCTCTGGCAGTTCGAGCGGGATGCCAGGACCGGTGCCGTCCGGCTGTGGTTCGTCCCGCCCGTCCCGTCGAGCGAGGACGCCGGCCATCTGCTCGGCCCGGAGAACTGGTCGAGGGCCGACCCGGCCCGCGTCGGATCGGCCCTCGTCCAGCTGCCCGACTACTACCACTCCGGCAGCTTCCTGTTCACCCTGGGATGACCGGCGAGCGGCCACCGGCGACCGGCGATCCGCGGTCATGGCCGACGTTCCGCCGGGCTTCGTCCCCGTCGTCGTCGCCGGACCACCCGTCAGCCGGCCGCGCGGCACCGCCGGCCATGGGTTAAGCGGAACGTTAGGGCTTGGTTAACCGCGTCTTCGAGGACGGGTTTCGGCCACCGCACTGCTCCTACGATCAGCCGGGTACAGCGAGTGGTCCGCGAGTGCACCTCGGCCGTCCGCCCGTCACCGGAGCGGTACCGGTGGTGCCGAACTCCCGCTGTCCGCAGCGCTGTCCGAACCGCTGTCGGCCGCGACAGCGCTCGCCGTCCGGACCGGTCGGGGGGCCGTCCGGCGGCCTTCCGACAGCCGCCCGCACCGCATCCGCCCCACTGCCCGGGGCCGGGAACAAGCTGGCCCGACCCGGGCACGGAAGCAAGCCCGCCGCAGGCGCGGGCACCCCAGGGGGACACCCCCGGGCCCCGTACAAGGAAAGGAACGTGATGGGACACCGAAGCACCGAGCGTCGCCGTCGCCGGCAGAAGCGCTCGACCCGCACGACGGCACTCGTCAGCCTGGCGGTCGCCGCCGGGATGGTCGCCGGCGTCCTGGGCATCCAGACCGCGTTGGACGCGCCCTCGCGCGTCCCGGCCGCGGCGTCGGCCGACGATCTCGGCGCGAGCCAGACGGTCGGTCTGGTCACCGACGACGACGGCGAGACCGGCTCCGCCGAGAGCGGCACCAAGGCGCCGGCCGCCCCGAAGCGTGACGCCAAGGCGACGCCGCTCAAGGAGATACCCAAGGAGCAGCCCGACCGCGGTCTCGTCTACGCCGGTCTGAGCCTGCCCAGCGACGACCGCTGCGCCGGACAGCTGCAGGTCAGCGGCGGTACGCTCTGCAGCCACGGCCCCGACGCCCCGCCGCAGGGCGTCGACATCCACAAGGACGCCGCCCCGGTGGCCGCGGCCGCCGCCCAGCCGGCCGCGCTGACCCCGGCGGCGAACGCCCAGCCGCCTTCCGCCGCCGACCTGTTGAAGGGCGGCTCGCCGGTTCTGGACGCCGGGACCAAGGCCCTGGTCGGCGACGCGGCCGACGCCTCGCCGAAGAACCCGGCCGCCGCCGCGGCCGCGGGCGGCTCGGCCGTGGTCTGCGACGGCGACGGCACCAGCGGCAACCGCGTCCAGGTGGTGTACGTCCACGCCCCGGGCAAGGACCGCTTCGCCCAGTACCTGGCCTCGTTCAAGAAGTGGGCCGCGGACGTCGACACCATCTACGACGCCAGCGCCCAGGAGACCGGCGGCGACCGGCACGTCCGCTTCGTCACCGAGTCCGACTGCACCGCCGCGGTGCTGAACGTCCAGATCTCCGACGCGGACATCAGGGACTTCAACTCGCAGAACAACGCGCTGGCCAAGCAGGGGTTCAACCGCAAGGACCGCAAGTACATGATGTTCACCGACGCCCAGGTGTACTGCGGCATCGGGACCTTCGACGGTGACGAGCGCCCCGGCGCCGACAACCAGAGCAACTTCGGTCCCTCCTACGGCCGTTCCGACTCCGGCTGCTGGGACGGCGCCACCGCCGCGCACGAACTCGGCCACAACCTGGGCGCCGTCAACGACAGCGCGCCGAACTCCAGCAAGGCCGGCCACTGCGTCGACGAGTGGGACCTGATGTGCTACTCGGACGCCCCGAACTACCCGAAGATGAAGACCGTCTGCCCGGACAACAGTCACGACGACCGGCTGGACTGCCGCCACGACGACTACTACAACACCAACCCCGCGCCCGGCAGCTACCTGGCCACGCACTGGAACGTCGCCAACAACCGCTTCCTGATCGCGGGCGGCGGCACCGGCCCCAACCCGACCCCCACGCCGACCCCCACGCCGACCAAGACCGGCGGCCCGTCGCCCACGCCGACCAAGACCGGCGGTCCGTCGCCCACGCCGACCAGTACGGCGAGCCCGTCGCCCACGGCGACCGCCACGCCCACCAAGACCGCGTCCCCGAGCCCGACGGCCACCGGTACCTCCTCGCCCACCGCCACGCCGTCACCGACGGCCACCTCCACGACCGGCTCCACCGGTCCTGACGTGACGGTCAGCCAGGTCACCCAGAGCTCGGCCATGCTGAGCTGGCCGGCCGCCAACGGTGCCGCCGGCTACGACGTCCTGCTGAACGGACAGTCCGTCGGCACCGTCCACTCGACCGTGGTCGGCATGGTCCGGCTCGCCCCGGGCACCCAGTACAAGGTGGCCATCGCCTCCCGTGACGCCGCCGGCAAGGTCTCCAAGCCGGGTCGCACCGTGACCTTCAAGACCACCGCCGACTCCGGCACGCCGCAGCCCGGCACCCGCTACACCCTGGTGAACGGGCTCACCGGCCAGGCCGCCGACCTGTGGGGCAGCTCGATGAACGACGGCACCGTCGCCATCGCCTACCAGCGCACCGGCTACGCCAACCAGAAGTGGACCTTCGAGGACGCCGGGAACGGCACCCTGCGGATCAAGTCCGTGCGCTCCGACAAGTGCCTCCAGCTGGGCGGTGACGCGGTGGCCGGCCAGTACGTCGCCCAGCAGCCCTGCTCGGACGCGGCCGCACAGAAGTGGCAGGTGAACTCCGCCAACGGCGGCGTCACCATCACCGCCCAGGGCTCCTCGCTGGTCCTCGGCATCAGCAACCGCTGGTACTACGGCGGCTGGCTGCTGGAGCTCCAGCAGCCGAACGGCCAGGCCTTCCAGAACTGGTCGCTGCAGAAGACCTCCTGACCCCGGACCGGGCGGCCGGCCCCCCTCCGGCCGCCCGGGCAGGTCGGTCGGGCAGGCCGGTCGACCCCGGGCAGGACCGATCGGCCGGGTGCGGCCGCCGTGAACCGCGGCGGCCGCGCCCGGCCGTCCCACTCACCGTACGAGGAAGCAGCCCATGCGCATCCGTTCCATCGCCGCCGCCCTGGCCGTCGCCGGGGCGGCCGTTCTCGCGACTGCCTCAGTCCCCGCCTCCGCCCACGGCGACACCGTCCACCTGGAGATCACCGGCGCGGACAACGGTCACGTCGCCACCACTGCCACCTTCGAGAACGACCACGACCCGGTCACCGAGGGGTTCGCCGGCTCGCTCGCCGCGACCTCCTCCGACGGGCGCACGGTGGGCCCCTGGCGCCTGGTCGCCGTCCCGGGCCACCCCGGCAGCTACACCACCCGCGAGATCCTGCCGGCCGGCCACTGGAAGATCACCGTCGACTGCGCCTTCCCCGACCTCGGCCACGGCGAGCGCGAACTCGACGTGCAGGCCGCCGCCATCAGCGACCCGGTCGGCTCCGTGCCCACCACTGCGCCCACCTCCGGGCCGACCACCGTCCCGTCCCCGGTCGTCACCCTCGGCCCCACCACCGACCCGACGGCCCCCGCCCCCACCGACCCGACCACCTCCGCTCCCGCAGGCACCTCCGCTTCCGCCACCGCGACGTCCGGTGCCCGGCCGAAGGACTCCGCGGACGAGGACGGCTCGACCGCCGCCGCCTGGGCCGCCGTCGGCACCGCGGCCGTCGCCGTCGTGCTCGTCGTGCTCGGCTTCCGTCTGCGCCGCAAGGCCACCCGCGGTTGATCCACCCCCGGGGCGCGCCCTGCAGGCGGTGGTGCTGTCGGCCTGTCCGCGCAGTCGGAAGCGGACGGCCGGACCGCCGGGGGCCGCCGGAAGGATCAGCCCGCGCAGGTCGGGCAGAGGCCCCGGTAGGTGACCTCGGCCTGCGAGACGGTGAATCCGAAGCGCTGCTCCGTCGGGAGGTCGGCCAGCGGGTTGCCGAGCGGGTGGACGTCGCGGATGGCGCCGCAGCCGGTGCAGATCAGGTGCTGGTGCGGGCGGTGCGCGTTGGGGTCGTAGCGCTTGGCGCGCCCGTCGGTGGAGACCTCGATGACCTCGCCGAGGGTGACCAGCTCGCCGAGGGTGTTGTAGACCGTCGCCCGGGAGATCTCCGGGAGGCGCTCCGCCGCGCGGGCGTGCACCTCGTCCGCGGTCAGGTGCACGTGCTCGCCGTCCAGGACCTCGGCCACGACACGCCGCTGGGAGGTGAGGCGCCAGCCGCGCCCGCGCAGTCGCTCCAGCAGGTCACTCATATCGGTTCACCTATTCAGGTCAAGGGGAAGACCGGAGTTTACCAATACACATCCTGGGTCATCCGGATCCCGATCGGATATGGGTTTGGTGTCATTCTTGACTTGGATTCCGTCCATCGTAGGATCGGCTCCGGCGCTAGCCTAGGTACCAGCAGTAGATGTAGATGCCGTAGGTAGCACAGAAGACACCGTGATCCGCCTTGTGAGGGAAGGATTCCCATGTCTGACATCCACGATGCAACCGGCGTAGAGGCGAAGGCGGAGGGCTGCCCGGTGAACCACGGGCGCGCCGCGCACCCCACGCAGGGCGGTGGCAACCGCCAGTGGTGGCCGGAGCGGCTCAATCTCAAGATCCTCGCCAAGAACCCCGCCGTGGCCAATCCGCTCGGAGCGGAATTCGACTACCCGGCGGCTTTCGAGGCGCTCGACCTCCCGGCCGTCAAGCGGGACATCCAGGAGGTGCTCACCACCTCCCAGGACTGGTGGCCGGCCGACTACGGCAACTACGGCCCGTTCATGATCCGCATGGCCTGGCACAGCGCCGGCACCTACCGGATCAGCGACGGCCGCGGCGGCGCCGGCGGCGGCCAGCAGCGCTTCGCCCCGCTGAACAGCTGGCCCGACAACGCGAGCCTGGACAAGGCGCGCCGCCTGCTGTGGCCGGTGAAGAAGAAGTACGGCCGCAGCCTCTCCTGGGCCGACCTGATCGTCCTGGCCGGCAACGTCGCGCTGGAGGGCATGGGCTTCCGGACCTTCGGCTTCGGCGGCGGCCGGGTGGACGAGTGGGAGCCCGACGAGGACGTCTACTGGGGCCCGGAGACCACCTGGCTGGGCGACGAGCGCTACACCGGCGACCGCGAGCTGGAGAACCCGCTGGCCGCCGTCCAGATGGGCCTGATCTACGTCAACCCCGAGGGCCCCAACGGCAACCCGGACCCGATCGCCGCCGCTCGCGACATCCGCGAGACCTTCTACCGGATGGCGATGAACGACGAGGAGACCGTCGCGCTGATCGCCGGCGGCCACACCTTCGGCAAGACCCACGGCGCCGGCCCGGCGGACAACGTCGGCGCGGACCCCGAGGACGCGCCGATGGAGCAGCAGGGCATCGGCTGGAAGAGCGCCTTCCGCACCGGCGTCGGCGGGGACGCGATCACCAGCGGCCTGGAGGGCGCCTGGACGCCCACCCCGGTCACCTGGGACAACAGCTTCTTCGAGACGCTGTTCGGCTACGAGTGGGAGCTCACCAAGAGCCCGGCCGGCGCCCACCAGTGGAAGCCGAAGGACGGCGCGGGCGAGGGCACCGTCCCGGATGCCCACGACCCGGACAAGCGCCACGTCCCGATCATGCTCACCACCGACCTGTCGCTGCGCTTCGACCCGGTCTACGAGCCGATCTCCCGGCGCTTCCTGGAGGACCCGGCGGCGTTCGCCGACGCCTTCGCCCGCGCCTGGTACAAGCTGACCCACCGCGACATGGGCCCGGTCGTCCGCTACCGCGGCCCGGAGGTCCCCAGCGAGCACCTGCTCTGGCAGGACCCGCTGCCGACCGTCGACCACCGGCAGATCGGCGCGGCCGACGTGGCCGACCTCAAGCGGCGGATCAACGACACCGGCCTGTCGGTGGCCGAGCTGGTCTCCACCGCCTGGGCGGCGGCCTCCTCCTTCCGCTCCAGCGACAAGCGCGGCGGTGCCAACGGCGGCCGGATCCGGCTGCAGCCGCAGATCGGCTGGGAGGTCAACGAGCCCGACCGGCTGGCCGCGGTGCTGCGCACCCTGGAGGGCGTGCAGCGGGACTTCAACGCGCAGGCCGGCGGCGGCACGCAGGTCTCGCTGGCCGACCTGGTGGTGCTGGCCGGCGGCGTCGGCGTCGAGCAGGCGGCCAAGGCGGCCGGCCTCGCCGTCGAGGTGCCGTTCGCGGCCGGCCGGGTGGACGCGCCGCAGGAGCTGACCGACACCGAGTCCTTCGCCGCGCTGGAGCCCAAGGCCGACGGCTTCCGCAACTGGGTCGGCAAGGGCAACCGCCTGCCGGCCGAGTACCTGCTGCTCGACAAGGCGAACCTGCTCGGCCTGAGCGCCCCGGAGCTGACCGTGCTGGTCGGCGGCCTGCGCGTGCTGGGCGCCAACCACGGGCAGTCCGCGCACGGCGTGCTCACCGAGACCCCCGGCGTGCTGACGAACGACTTCTTCGTCAACCTGCTGGACCTGGGCACCCGTTGGACGGCCACCTCGGAGGACTCGCACACCTTCGAGGGCCGGGACGCCTCCGGCAAGGTCAGGTGGAGCGGCACCCGGGCCGACCTGGTCTTCGGCTCGAACGCCGAACTCCGGGCCGTCGCCGAGGTGTACGCGAGCGACGACGCCAAGGAGAAGTTCGTGACGGACTTCGTCGCGGCCTGGGTCAAGGTCATGAACGCGGACCGCTTCGACCTCGTCTGATCCCCACGGCGGTGCGGGCGGGAGCCCGGGGTAATCTCCGAAGGACGGGCTGCGCGGGTTCTTCTGGCCGCGGGGGAAGTACCCGGACGAGGCGGGGGCGGCGGAG
>NZ_JBEOUW010000008.1:185391-273383 GCF_040303045.1 Kitasatospora sp. NPDC096140 | reverse complement strand
GAACAATCATTGCTGAAGAACCCCCATCCGGATTCCGGATGGGGGTTCTTCGCGTTTCCCGGGACTTTTTCCCGGCCGCAGGATCCGCCCCCCCGGGGGGGGGGGGGGAGGAGGAGGCGGATCCGTGCGGGCTCAGTGCGGGTAGCGGTTGCGGATGGCCTCGGCGGCGTCGGTGCCTAGGACGCGGAGGGGGTGGTGAAGCCCACCGGCCGAGCGGTCGGCGTGCGGTGGCGGCCGAGTTCGTCCTTGAGCTTCCTGACCAGCAGCGGCGGGTAGAACGCATTGTCTCACGTGTTCACATGGAGCCCGCCGACGAAGACGTCGACGCACAGCAGCCCAGGGTCCCGTTCGGGCGGGACGGGCTACTTCTCGGTGAACAGCAGGTCCTCGATGGGGCGGGTCATCCGCAGCGTGCCGCCGTTGGTGACCTCGACCACGTGCTGGAGGCCGACGGTGGGCGGCTTGGGCTGCTCGGGGAGGGTGAACTCGTCGGCGCCACCGGCCAGGAAGGCGGGCAGGCAGCCCAGTCCGGGGCCGAAGAGCCGGATGTAGTCGACGAGGCGGCGGAAGAGCTTCGGGAGCATCACGAGGTCCTCGGTGATCGATTCGAGGTTCTCGATCTTCGCTCCGCTGGTGGTCACGTCGTGCAGCCAGACGCTGTCGGGGGCCATGGCCGTGCGGGCCTGCCGGGCAGTGGCGGTGAGGTCGGCCCGCAGGAGGTCGGGCAGGCTCTGGTAGAAGGTGGGGTAGACCAGCCCGCGCGAGAGCAGGTGGTGGTTGACGGTGTCGTGCAGCATGTCGACGGTGACGTCCAGCCGGAAGCCGCTCCGCGCGGGCTTCGGCGGGTCCCCGACGCTCGGCGCGTCCCCGCGCCCGACGAGGGCCACGCAGCGGTGGAAGACGTCGGCGCCGCCGGTGAGGATGTAGCCCGGGACGGCGGTCGGCGTCGAGGCGGTCACCTTCTCCGTGTCGTCCTGCACGACGTCGGTGAAGCCCAGCCACTTCAGCAGTTCGTTGCGGGCGGCGTGTGCGCCGAGCCCGAGCGGCTGGTGCGCGAAGTCCGGCCCGACGCCCTTGTAGTGGGTCTCCAGGGCGTCGATCGCGTCCAGCCGGAGCGAGGCACCGCCGTGCTCGTCGCGGTCGACCCGGTTGCGGCCCGGGACGTCGAACCAGAAGCCCGGGTCCTGCGGTAGGAAGTGGACGGTGTCGCCGTCGGGTCGGTCGTGGAGGACCTGGTACGAGCCGGTGATGAGGACCATGGACATTGTCTGCCTCCCGGATCTGACCGGACGCGGCTCGGGTCGGACGCCACCGCCGTGGTACCGGGGCCGAAGCTCCGTCCGTATGCGAAGGGCTCTGGCCTGGCGGGCCCCGGGTGGCGAATCCGGCGGCAGTCGTCCGCATCGCCCTTTTCCTCCACCATGCGCCCGTCCGGCGGTGGTGTCACGCCGGAGGGAGGTGCTCACGCACCGTGAGGGGCGGGCGCCGGCCGCCGTGGATCGCCCGGTGCGCCGGTCGGTGCGACGCCCGGTGCGCCGGGGTGTGGGCGGGTCGGTATGACGGGTTTCGGACAAGGTGGCCGCCGGGGCGGGATTCCTGGAATCTCCACCGATCCCTCACTCCACCTCCCCCGTAGGGTGGCTCTCGTTCCGCCGCCGGGCACCGGGCGGGCGGAGCGCTTCCCGCACCCCGAACCGACAGGAGTGGTCACGAAGATGAATGTCCGTCAGCTGTGGAAGCGGGCGGCGGCAGCCGTCGCCGGCCGGGGGATCGGAGCCGCCGCGGCGGCGTTCGCCCTGGTCGCGGCCGTCGTCCTGGGTGGTACGGTCTCCGGCATGTCATCGGCGGAGGCGAAGGCCGCCTGGGGCAGCCCGGGCCGGTGGGCCTGCTCCGGGCAGCCCGTCGACGCGGGGAACGTCATCACGGACCACGACGGCGCGGGCTGCGGCGGCTTCGGCTCCTGGTACCAGCAGCCGGCGAAGGACGGCATCTGGACCTGCTCGGGCTCCCCGGTGGTCGCCGGCTACGTGATCACCGACCACACGACGTACGGGTGCCGCGGCATCGGCTCGTGGCGCCACAGCCTGGTGAAGGACGGCATATGGACGTGTTCCGGCTCGCCCGTCGTGCCCGGGTACGTCATCACCAATCACCTGCGGGCCGGCTGCGGCGGCATCGGCTCCTGGCAGCACGGCCTCCCGCATGACGGGATCTGGACCTGCTCGGGCTCCCCGGTGGTGGCGGGCTACGTGATCACCGGTCACATGCAGGCCGGCTGCGACGGCGCCGGCGCCTGGTACCACAACACCGCCCGCGTGGGCCTGTGGACCTGCCCGGGTTCGCCCATCCCGCCCGGCTTCCGCTCCACGACCTACTCGGCAGGTGGCTGCAACGGCCTCGGTGCCTGGGTGCTCGCCCGCGCCTGATGGGCCGCAGGGCCGCGGGGCCGGCGGGCCGGCGGGCCGGTGGGTCGGCGGACCGGCGGGTCGGACGGGTTCGGACGGTCCGAGGGCCTGGCGGCCCCGCGGGCACGGCCTCCGTCCCCGCGTCCGGATCCGGGCGCGGGGACCTGTCGTCCGGCGGGCGGATTCGGCTGACGGGCCATCAGCGCAGCTTGTCGTAGGACCAGTTCGGGTCGCGCCCGGTGAGGGCCAGCAGCCGGTCCTGGGCGTCGGCGGCCGGGGCGTCGGCTACCGGCGGGTCGAACAGGCCGGTGCCGGCCAGGTTGCGGTAGCCCTGGAACTCGGTGAGCGCGTACGCGGCGGCGCCCGGCGGCATCCGGCCGCTCTCGCCCAGGGCCCGGGCCAGGTCCCAGCTGTGCACGACGGTCTCGGCGGTCAGCTCGCGGGCGTACCCGCCAGCGTCGCGCACCCCGTACGACAGGTGGACCAGCAGGTCCGGCGCGCCCGGCTGGTGCAGCGCGCGCACCGCGGTGTCGGCGGCCATCGTCCACACCCCGACGGGGTTGCGGCCCAGCACGTCGCCTTCGAACCGGCGGCCGATCGCCTCCGGGGTGTAGCCTGCCACCGCCTGGCAGACCCAGAGGTGCTGCGCGGCAAGGTGGTTCACGAGTGTGTGGACGTCCCAGCCCCGACACGGGGTGGGTGCCGTCCAGCCGTCTTCCGGAACGGCCCGCACGAGGCGGGTCACCTCCGCCACGGCAGCGACGTAGTGTTCACGGACCTCGACGTGGAAACCGGGAGGATGCGGACATTCCATCGGAGGGCCTCCCTCCTGTCCTGCTAACTCTCAGTAAACCGCCACCGGGAGTGACTTGCCAGGTTTACGGGGGGCCGACCGCCGTGGGTGCTCGCCCGGTGGCTCCCCGTCAGCGGCCGCCGAGCTCCTCCAGCACGGCCCGGGCCGCGTTGTGGCCCGGGATCCCGCTGACCCCGCCCCCGCGCACGGCCCCCGCGCCGCACAGCAGGACGTTCGGGCGGTCCGTCGCCACGCCCCAGCGGGCCGCGGCACCGCTCGCCGCAGCGCGGGCGCGGTCCTCGTGCCGGCCCCCTTCCCCGCCCTCGTCCTCGCCCCCGTCCCGGCCCGGGAAGGACGCCTTGCGGCCCGGGACGTACACCTCCCGGAACGGGAAGGACAGGTCGCGGTGGAAGATGTGGCCGCCCGGCAGGCCGATCTCCCGCTCCAGCTCCGGCGGCGTCCGGGCCTCGACGCAGGGGCGGCCGTCGGCGTCGGTGGCCAGGCAGTCGGCGATCGGCTCGGCCAGTACCGCGTCCAGCTGTGCCAGGCTCGCGGCCAGCGCCCGGTCCTTGGCCGCCGGATCGCCGAACAGGCGGGCGGGCATGTGCAGGCCGAAGAGGGTCAGCGTCTGCAGCCCCTGCCGGACGGCCTCCGGGCCGAGGATCGACGGATCGGTGAGGGTGTGGCAGTAGATCTCGGACGGCGGCGCCGAGGGCATCCGGCCGGCCCGTGCCTCGGTGTACGCGGTCGCCAACTGCCGGTAGCCCTCGGCGATGTGGAAGGTCCCCGCGAAGGCCTCGCGCGGGTCGGCGGCGGTGTCCCGTAGGCGCGGCAGTCGGCGCAGCACCATGTTGACCTTCAGCTGGGCGCCCTCGGGTGCGGGCCCCGGTTCGTCGCCCAGCAGCCGGGCCAGGACCGCGGGCGCGGCGTTCACCAGCACCCGGCGTGCCGCCACCGTCCCCTCGGCGTCCCGGCCCGGGGCCCGGTAGGACACCTCGGCGTCGCCACGGCCGTCGCCGTCACGGTCGGCCGCGACGCCGGTGACCTCGTGCCCGGTCCGGATCTCGGCCCCGGCCGCCAGCGCCGCCTCGGCGAGTGCGCCCGTCACCGCGCCCATCCCGCCCACCGGCACGTCCCAGTCGCCCGTGCCGTTGCCGATCACGTGGTACAGGAAGCAGCGGTTCTGCCGGAGCGACGGGTCGTGGGCGTGGGTGAAGGTACCGATCAGCGCGTCCGTCAGGACCACCCCGCGCACCAGGTCGTCCGCGAAGCTCCGCTCGACCGCCACACCCAGCGGCTCCTCGAACAGCGACCGCCAGGCGTCCTCGTCCGCGACCCGCCGGCGCAGCTCCGCGCGGGAGGGCAGCGGTTCGGTCAGCGTCGGGAACACCCGCTCGGCGACCCGCCCGGTCATCCCGTAGAAGCGCTGCCAGGCCTGCCACTCCCGGTCGCCGCCGGTCAGCGCCCGGAACGACTCCCGGGTCCGGCCGGGATCGCCCGCGTCCACCAGCAGGCCGGTCGGCTTGCCGTCCCGCTCGACGGGCGTGTACGAGGCGATCCGGCGCCGCCGCAGCTCCAGCCGCAGCCCGAGGTCCCGCACGATCTTCCCCGGCAGCAGGCTCACCAGGTACGAGTAGCGCGACAGCCGCGCGTCCACCCCGGGGAACGCCCGCGCGGACACCGCCGCCCCGCCCACCCGGTCCAGCCGCTCCAGCACCAGCACCCGCTGCCCGGCCCGTGCCAGGTACGCCGCGGCCACCAGCCCGTTGTGCCCGCCGCCGACGATCACGACGTCGTACCGCGAGGACGCGTTCGTGTTCATCCGGCCACGCTACGCCACATCGCGGACGCGCGGAACAGCCGTGCACGGCCCGGCCGGGCCCCTCGCCGGCCAGGCGTCCGCCCTGGTGCGTGGAAGCCACCCGCCCGTGCTCGCCGACCGGGGGCTCTCCAAAGGCCGTCCGCTCGCTCGCCACCCACCATGCCGTCCCCCCGGACCGATCTCGCCACCAGTGCCGCCCCTCGACCCGGCTGCGATCACCGCCGACCGGATCGCAGCCGGGTCGAGGACGACGGAATGACGCTGCCGCCGAAGGCACCGGAAGCGGCCTGCCCGGGATCCGACACCGGGTCGCCGCGTTTCGACGGCCATCGACCTGTCCGGCACGACCGGGGACCCGGCCGTATCGGAGGTGGACATCCCGTTCGGATCCTGATCGGCGACGACAACGCCCTGACCGCCGGCGCATCCTCCGCACCGGAGCGGGACGGCCACCGGGTCGGCCCGGGCGCCCTCGTGCACGCCCCGTTCGATCCGCCGCCGTTCGGGATGGCGGCGTTCCGCCGGCGAGGCACGAGGCGCCACCGCGCAGGCGCCGTCCGCGACCGGTCACGGGGAGGGCCGTCGCCGAACGGCATGCGCACCGTGGTGATGGGCGCGGCGGCCGGTCTGCCTGAAGGCCTTTCCCCGGGTGGCCGACGACCCCACAATGGGGCGGGCGGCGCATGAGGGTGGGGGAACCGGGTGGAGTGGCTGCTGGGGATCGGCGGAGCGCTGTTGCTCGGCGTGCTGACCAATCTGGTGTACGACTTCGCCAAGTACGGCGGCTCGCGCATCGGTTCGCGCCTGCCGGCGCCGCGGGTCCGGCGGATGAGCCTGTCGGAGGCGGCGCGGGCGCACGACGTCCGGGCGGACGGGCTGGCGCCCCTGATCACCTGGTCGGCGTCCCGGCCGCTCACCCCCGGCACCTTGGTGACCTCGTACGACGGGCGGGTGGTGCGCCCGCACCGGCTGGACGCGGTCGGGTGGGCCGACGAGGTGGAGCGCCAGCGCGCCGCCGGGGCGGCGGGCCGCACGGCGTACGTCTCGCGGCTGACGGTCGATCACGGTGAGCACAGTGCCGCCCGGGTGTGCGAGGTGAGCATCGCCGAGAGCGACTACGCGGAGTGCATGGCCACCACCCGGCTGGGTCGGGAGGATCCGGAGGCGGGACGGCTGTTGCGCGAGGCGCTGGACGAGGGGCTGACGAGCTTCGTGGCGACTGCGCCGCCGACGATGATGAGCGCCTGCGTCGCGGTGCGGGACCGTGCGGGCCGACTGTTGCTGCTCCGTCGCTCGCTGGCGGTCCGGACCTTCCCGGCGCAGTGGACGGTCGGGATCAACGAGACCATGAAGTACCGGGACGAGCCGGGGGCCGCCGAGGACTTCTACGCGCTGGTCCACCGGGCGCTGGAGGAGGAGTTGGGGTTGCTGCCGGCGGACGTCGGGCCGACGGTGATCACCTGGCTGGGCTGGAGCGAGCCGGCTTCCTGCTACACGCTGGTCGCCACCGTCCGGGCCCGGCTGGACGCCGCCGAGATCGACCGCCGCCGCGAGGCCTGCCACAGCACCTTCGAACACGACATGGCGGTCTGGGTGCCGTTCAACCGCCGCTCGGTGTCCCAGCTGGTCGAGGGCGGCCTCTGCCCGGACGGCTCGCAGCGCTGGTCGTACCTGGCGCCACTGGTGGCGTGGGAGGCGTGGCGGGCGGCGCAGCAGGAGCGGGCGTAGGGCGGAGGCATGAGGGTGTTTCATGGGGCCTGACCCATGAGGCCGGCCCGGCCCATGGACTTCCGGGCTTCCTCCTCTCACCATGAGCTTGCTTCATGGGAGGGCGGGCATGAGCGGACCTCATGGGGCAGTCACATGATCGGAGCTCATGGGCGTCGGCTCATGAGAGTTGCTCATCGCCCATGCCATGAGAGTTGCTCATGGCCCCAGACCATAAGGGCTCCACATGGTGCAGGCGTGCATGAGCGCACCTCATGCGCGCCCCCCATCAACGGATCTCATGGGCGTACCCCATGAGCGCACCTCATGCGCGCAGCTCACGAGTGCGGCTCGGCGCTCACCCGGCGGTGGGTTGCCAGTCCGCCGGCCCGCTCGCGGGGAGGTGGGCGGGCAGGCCCGGTGTCCAGCGTTTGGTGCCGTCGGGCAGGACGGCGAGCGCCTCGATGCCGGGTCGGCGGGCGGCCCAGGCGAGGGCGCGGTCGGGGCCCATGGCGAAGGCGGCGGTGGCCCAGGCGTCGGTGCGGGCGATGCCGGTGCCGGGGGAGCCGACCAGGGTGAGGGAGGCGAGGCCGGTGGCCGGGCGGCCGGTGTGCGGGTCGAGGACGTGCGCGCCGCGCTCGGCGGTGCCGGAGGTGGCCACGGCGAGGTCGCGGCCGGCCAGCACGGCGGCGAGCAGGCCCGGTTGCCGGGGGTCGGCGATGCCGATCCGCCACGGCCCGCCGCCGGTCTGCACGTCCCCGCCGCCGCTGACGCAGTACTGCCGGGCGCCGGAGGAGCGCAGCAGCGCGGCCGCCTCCTCGATCGCCCACCCCTTGACCCAGCCGCTGGGGTCGAGCCGTCCGTCGGGCCGTTCGCTGAACCAGCCGTCGGTCTGCGCGGCGGTCTCGCGGCAGGCGGCCAGGACGGTGGGGACGTCCGGATCGCAGTCGGCCAGGGCCAGTTCGCCCCGGCCGAGGCGGCTGATGTCGCTGTCCGGCCGGTAGGTGGAGAACACCGCGTCGATCCGGTGCAGCCGTTCGGTGATCCGTTCCAGTACGGCGGCCGTCCCCGGGCCCGGGTCGCGGACGGTGATCGAGAAGACGGTGCCCATCACGGGCTCGGCGTGGCGGAGCACGGTGTCTCAGCCCTTTGCCCGGTCGAGCGCGCTCTGCAGCGAGCGGATGTAGCCGTCGCTGGTGTAGGTCGCGCCGCTGACGACGTCGATCCGGGCGCTCTGCGCGGAGATCGCCTCCTGGTTGAGTACGGGCAGGGCGGAGGTGTTGATCTCGCGGTCGCGCCGCTCGGCGGTGGGGTACTTGACCACGTCGACGGCGGTGATCCGGCTGCCGTTGAGGGTGACCTGGACCTGCACCGGGCCGTAGCGGGTGTTGACGGTGTCGCCGCTGACCTTCCGGGTGGTGCCGGCGGGAGCGGAGGTGGCTGCGGAGGCCGACGGCGCGGGCGCGTTCGACGGCTCCGACACGTCGGAGCCGGTGGCGGTGTCCGACCCCGAGCCGATCACCGGGGCCGGCCCGGCCGCCTCGTGCGGTTTGAGGGAGAGCAGCAGTACCACCCCGGCGGCGGTGGCGGCGCTGGTGACGACGGCTCGGCGCATGGAATCGACGCTCCTCGGGGGTCGGGAAGGCCCGGCAGGACCGGACCGGGCTCGGTGGTGAGGTGGTGGCAGGAGGCGGCCGGGCTCAGAGCGAGAAGCTCTCGTGGTGGATGTGTCGCGGTCGGACCCCCGCCGCCCGCAGCGCGCGGACGGCCTCCGCGGTCAGGGCTTCCGGGCCGCACAGGTAGACGTCGTGCCCGGCGAGGTCCGGGACGAGCCGGGCGAGCGCGGTGCCGAGGTCGCCGACCTGGTCCCGGGAGCCGAGCAGCTCGTGCACGGTCGCGCCGCGCCGCCGGGCAACGTCGGCGAGCTCCGTGCGGAACAGCACGTCCTCCGGCCGCCGGGCCCGCTGGACCAGCGTCAGCTCGCCCGGCAGCGTCTCGAACAGGGCGCGCAGCGGGGTGATCCCGACGCCCGCCCCGAGCAGCAGCACCCGGCGCCGGCGCAGTCGCCGCCCGGTGAACGCGCCGTACGGGCCTTCGGCGCGCACCTTGGTGCCCGGGCGCAGGGCGGCGACCGCGGCGCTGTGCCCGCCGAGGTCCTTGACCGTGAAGCGCAGGAACCGCGGGTGCGGCGGCGCGGAGAGCGAGTACGGGTTGGCGGCCCAGCGCAGGCCGGGCGCCTGGAACTGGAGGCGGAAGAACTGGCCCGCCTCGGCACCGAGTTCGTCCAGTCGCTGCCCGGTCAGGAACAGCGACACCACGCCGGGGCCCTCCGCCCGTACCTCCGCGACCCGCAGCCCGTGCCGCCGGTCGAGCAGCCACGGCCGGGCCAGCCGGTACCAGCCGAGCAACGCCGCCGTGCCGAAGTAGAGCGCGTACCAGGCGGCCCGGCCGGGGCCGCCGCCCAGGTCGGCGCCGGTGGCCAGCTGGTGGGAGAAGGAGAGTGCGACCGCCAGGTACGTCGCCAGGTGCAGGTAGTACCAGGCCTCGTACGACAGGCGGCGGCGCGCGGCCCGGGCGGAGACCGCACCGGTGCCGAGCAGCGCCAGCGTGCCCAGGGCCGCCTTGATCATCTCGGGGTAGTGGAGGACGACCTCCACGCCCTCGCCGATCAGGCCGCGCCCGTCGGTCAGCGCGTAGCCCCAGACGACGGTGAGCACGTGCACCGAGACGGCGGCGACCAGCCAGCGCCCGCCGAAGGCGTGCCAGCGTGCCAGCCGGTCCGCGCCGACCCCGCGCTCCAGCGGCGGCAGCCGCGCCATCAGCAGGAGCAGCACCGGCGCGGCGTACCCCGCGAGCAGTCCGGTGATCCGCCCGGCGCCGGTCAGCCAGCCCGCCGCGCCGACGACCGCCGGGGTGCTCACCCACCACAGCGCCAGCACGCCGAGGGCGCCGACCGCGATCAGGCCGAGCGCGGGGGCCGGTTCCAGCGCGAACGGCGGGTGCGGCGCGGCCCGGTGCCCCCGGCCGGCGGGCGCCGGTCGCGGCCCGCGCCGGGGGTCGGGCCGCGACTCCGGTGCGGCGGCAGTGGTCATCGGGAACCTCCTCAGCGCCCGGCGGCGAGTGCCGCCGAGGCCGACCACGATGGCACCGCAAGCTCTGAGCCGCCTCTGAACCGGACCGCCTCCCACGCCCCCGCGCAGCGGCATCCGGCCAGGTCAGGGGAGGTGTACTGGTCTACGAACGGCTCTCCGGGGTCTCAGGGCTTTCTCATCGCGGCGGTGCAGAATGAACGCCGCCCAGCACGAGTCCGAGGGAGCAGCATGGACGACACCGCCGACCGCCCGGAGTGGCGCGTCCTGGTCGTCGACGACGAGCCGGACCTGGTCGAGGTGGTCTGCGGCGCCGTCCGCTACGAGGGCTGGCAGGCGCGCGGCGCGACCACCGGACTGGCCGCCGTCGAGGCCGCCGCGGCCTGGCGCCCGCACGCCGTGGTGCTCGACGTGATGCTGCCCGACCTCGACGGCCTGGAGGTGTTGCGGCGCGTCCACGCCGAGCAGCCCGAGGTGCGGGTGCTCTTCCTCACCGCCCGGGACGCCGTCGAGGAGCGGATCGCCGGCATCGCGGCGGGCGGCGACGACTACGTGACCAAGCCGTTCAGCCTGGCCGAGGTGGTCGTCCGGCTGCGCGGGCTGCTGCGCCGGGCCGCCCCGCCCGCCGCGTCGCACCGGCCGCCCGCGCACGCGCTGGTGCTCGGCGACCTCGTCCTGGACGACCGGGCCCGCGAGGTGACCCGCGGCGGCGAGACCGTCGAACTCAGCCCGACCGAGTACGCGCTGCTCGCCCACCTGATGCGCCACCCCCGCCAGGTGCTCAGCAAGGCCCAGATACTGGACGCGGTCTGGTCGTACGACTTCGGCGGGCAGGCGCACATCGTCGAGCTGTACATCAGCTACCTGCGGAAGAAGGTGGATGCGGGCCGGAGTCCGATGATCCACACGGTGCGGGGCGCGGGGTACCTGATCAAGGCCGCGCCATGAGCCCGCGCCGTCCGACGCGCCTGCTCCGCATGACCCGCCCCCTCCGCATGACCCGCCCGACCGCCCCGGCCGGCCCGCGCGGCAGCCGGCTCCGGCCCGTCCCCCGGACCCTGCGCGCCCGCCTGATCGCCGGCCTGCTGGTGCTGCTCGTCGTCACCTGCGCCGCCGTGGGCTTCGCCACCACCGCCGCGCTGCGCCACTTCCTGGTCGACCGCCTCGACCAGCAGCTCGCCGAGGCCGGCGGCCGCTACGCCGCCAGCCTGGAGCACACCGGGCAGGGCGGCGGCCCCGACACCCGGGCGCAGACCCCGGGCACCCTCGGCGTACGGCTGCTCGGCGGGCGGGTCACCGCGGCGGGCGTGGTCGACGGTGATGCCGACGACACGGACGGCCCCGACGACGAGGACGACCGGATCAGCTTCGCCCCCGCCCAGCAGCGGGCGCTCGCCGCCCTGCCGGTCGGCGGCCCGGCCCGCACCCTCGACCTCGGCGAGGCCCAGGGCCACTACCGGGTCCGCGCGGTCGCCGGGCGGGACGGCGACGTGCTGGTCAGCGGCCTGCCGCTGCGTCCGGCCGAGGAGACCGTCCGGCGGCTGGAGGGCCTGGAACTGACGGTCTTCGCGATCGCCGTCGCGGCCGCCGGTACGGCCGGGGCGCTCTGGGTCGGCTGGTCACTGCGCCCGCTGCGGCGGGTGGTGGGCATGGCCGAGCGGGTCAGCGCGATGCCGCTCGCCAGCGGCGAGGTCCTGCTGGCCGAACGCGTGCCGGACGACGACCCGCGCACCGAGGTCGGCCGGGTCGGCGCGGCGCTCAACCGGATGCTCGGCCACGTCGGCGACGCCCTGGCCCGCCGCCACGCCGTGGAGGAACGGCTGCGGGGCTTCGCCGCGGACGCCAGCCACGAGCTGCGCACCCCGGTCGCGACCGTGCGCGGCCACGCCGAACTGGCGCTTCGCCACCCCGGGGAGGTGCCGGCGCCGGTCCGGCACTCGCTGGAGCGGATCGACGCCGAGGCGGTGCGGATGGGGGCGATCGTCGAGGACCTGCTGCTGCTCGCCCGCCTGGACGCCGGCCGTCCACTGGCCGAGGAGGACGTGGATCTGACCCGGATCGCCCTCAACGCCGTGGCCGACGCCCGCGCCGCCGGACCGGACCACCGCTGGCGACTCGCCCTCCCGGAGGATCCGGTCGTGGTCCGCGGCGACGAGCACCGGCTGAGCCAGGCCGCGGCCAACCTGCTGGCCAACGCCCGGACCCACACCCCGCCCGGCACCGGGATCGAGCTGCGGCTGGAACGCGAACGAGTCGGCGGTCAGGTCGAGTTGAGCGTGACGGACGACGGTCCGGGCATCGCACCGGAGCTGCTGGAGCGGGTCTTCGAACGCTTCGTCCGGGGCGACCGCGCCCGCTCGCGGGCCACCGGCTCGACCGGGCTCGGGCTGGCGATCGTCCGGGCTGTGGTCCGGGCGCACGGCGGCACGGTCGACGCGGCCAGCCGGCCGGGCCGTACGGTGTTCACCGTCCGGTTGCCGCAGGGCTCGCCGGAGCGGGAACCGTGACGGCCGTCGTCGCGTACGTCGTCGCGGCCGTCGTCGGGGCAGTCGTCGCGTCCGTCGTTGCAACGGTCGTCACAGCAGCCGTCGCGTCCGTCGTCGCGTCCGCTGCGGCGGCCGTGCCGGTGTCCCTGCCGGCGGTGCCGGTGCCGGTGCGAAAGCGCAGGCGGTAGTCGGTCGGCGTGGTGCCGAGGCGGCGGCGGAAGGCGCGCACCAGGGTGTCGGTGGTGCCGAACCCGCAGGCGGTGGCGATGCGTTCCAGCGTGGCGTCGCCCGACTCCAGCTGGTGGCGGGCGAGTTCGACCCGGGCCGACTCGACGTACGCGCTCGGCGTGGTGCCCAGCTCCGTCTTGAAGATCCGGGTCAACTGCCGTTCGCTGACGTGGGCGTGGGCGGCGAGGTCCGGGACGGTGAGCCGCCCGGACAGGTTGCGCAGGATGTGGTGGCGCAGCTCCTCGATCCTGCGGGTGGTCGAGACCGGCTCCAGCGGGACGCTGAACTGGCTCTGGCCGCTCGGACGCTTGAGGTACATCACCAGCTGGCGGGCGACCCGCAGCGCCAGCTCCTCGCCGAAGTCCTCGGCGACCAGGGCGAGCGAGAGGTCCAGGCAGGCACTGATGCCGGCGCCGGTCCAGACCTCGCCCTCGCGGATGAAGATCGGGTCGGCGTCCACCTCGATCTCCGGGTACTCGTCGGCGAGTTGGTCGGCCGTGGACCAGTGCGTGGTGGCCCGCCGGCCGTTCAGCAGCCCGGCGGCGGCGAGCAGGTGCGCGCCGACGCAGACGCTCGCCACCCGGCGCGAGCGGGCGGCCAGTACCCGGACCCGCTCGACCACCGCCGGGTCGGTGACGGCGCGGACCCGGCTCCGCTCGTCCACCTCGACCGATCCGGGCACCAGTAGGGTGTCGATCCCGCCCTCGGCGGCCCGGTCGAAGGTGAGGTCGGGCAGGATCCGCACGCCCGCGGCGGTGGTGACCGGCGCCATGGTCTCGGCGGCGAGGACGACGCGGTAGCCGGCCGCGTCGCCGGTCTCCCGCCGGAGCAGCGCGAACACCTCCGGCGGGCCGGTCACGTCGAGCAGGTCGACGCCCTCGAACAGGACGATGACGATCAGCCGCCGGACGGCTCCGGGGTCGGCCCCGACCGGAGCGGCTGCCGCGGTGTCGTTCCCGTCACGGGTCTCGGTCTCGGTGTGCACGGCTGTTCTCCTCGATGTCGGAATCTGCATGTTAGATGGCATTGCCGCCATGCGAGGGCCGCCCGTAGCGTTTTCCGGGCAGGGCGCACCACGCGTGACCTGCCGAAACCCGACTCCCTTCCCGACAACGAAAGGCGGCACCGCTGTGCCCACGACCACCCTGCGCGCCCTCAACGGACTCGACGAGAAGCCGGCCTCGCTCGCCGAAGCGACCGTGATCCTGGTCGACTACCAGAACACCTACGTGCGCGGTGTCATGGAACTGGACGGCTGGCAGCAGGCACTCGACGCCGCCGCCGACCTGCTCGCCCGGGCCCGGGCAGCCGGCGCCACCGTCATCCACGTGATCAACGACGGCGGCGAGGGCACCCCGTACGACGTCCGGGCCGAGATCGGGCAGATCCACCCGAGCGTGGCGCCCGTCGAGGGCGAGCGCGTGGTCGTCAAGCAGGTCCCGGACGCCTTCGTCGGCACCGAGCTGGGCGAGCTGGTCGACGCGGCCGGCCACCAGGACGTCGTCGTCGCCGGATTCATGACCCACATGTGCGTCACCTTCACCACGGCCGGTGCCTTCCTGCGCGGCAACCGCCCGACCGTCGTCGCCGCCGCCAGTGCGACCCGGCCGCTGCAGTCGGCGGGCACCGAGCTGACCGCCGCCCAGGTCCACCGCGCTGCGCTGGCGACGATCGGAGACCTGTACGGGGTGGTGGTGGACTCCCCGGCGGACCTGGGCTGACCGACGGGCGGGCCTGAGGGCAGCGGGACAGCCCGCGCCCGCCGGCTGTCCCGTCCGCCGACTCTCCCGCCCGCCGGTCGTTCCGTCCGCCACCGATCCGAGCCTGCCTCGTTGACCAGGCGGAGCAGGGTGTCGGTCGGAGGGCGGGGCGCGGGCATGGCGGAGAGCGCGGCGGTCACGGGCCCGCCCGAGCTGCAGGAGTCGTACCGGGCCTGCGCGGCCGAGGTGGGCCGTGCCCTGCCGGCGATGCGGGCCGCCACCGAGGCGCTGCCGAGCGGGCTGCGGCCGTACGTCGACGCGGTGAACGCCTTCGGCTGCCGCTCCGACCGGATCGCCGACGAGGGCCGACCCGCGGAGCGCGGGCGCCGCTTCACGCGCTGGCGGACCGACACCCTCGCCGAGCTGGCGTCCGGCCGCAGCGCTCATCCGCTGCGCCGGGCGTTCGTCGACACGGTGCGGCGGTGGGAGCTCGACCGGTCGCTGATCGAGGAGTTCCTGGCCGCCATGCAGGCCGACAGCACCTCCCCGCCCGCCATCGAGACCTTCGCGGACCAGCGGCGCCACATCCGGCGCATCGCGGGGACGATGACCGAACTCTGGGCCCCGCTGCTCGGCGCCCGCGGCCCCCGGGCGGCCGCGGCGCTCTCCGCCCTCGGCGAGGCCTGCCAACTGGCGGACCACGTGCAGGACCTGCCCGCCGACCTCGCGCAGGGCCGCTGCCACCTGCCGCGCGCCGACCTGCGGCGCCTCGGGCTGGACCTCACCGATCTCGTGCGCGCCGCGCCGAGCCCGGCCCTGGACGAGCTGACGGAGGCCCAGCGATCGCACTGGCACACCCTCCTGGAGGAGGCCGTCCCCGCCACCTGGCTGGTGGCGGCGGAGTGCCGGCCCTTCCTGCACACGCTGCTCCTGGGCGCCCAACTGCAGTACGACGAACTGACGTTGCTGCGCTCGCGGGTCCTGATCGAAGGCCTGGCGCCGCTGACCACCGACGGCGCCACACCGCACCGCCGCGTCGCCCGCCCACCGGGGCACGACTGCCCTCCGGGGCACGACTGCCCTCCGGAGCGCGACCGCGTCCCCGCCCACGTCGCGGTGATCATGGACGGCAACCGGCGCTGGGCCGAGGCCCGGGGACTGACCGCCCAGCACGGCCACCACGCCGGTCAGCGGGCCGCGCTGCGCCTGGTCAACGCGGCGCTGCGCCTGGGCATCCGGCACCTGAGCATCTACGCGTTCTCGACGGAGAACTGGGGCCGCCCGCCCGAGGAGCTGACCGCGCTGTTCGACTCCCTCGCGGACGGCATCGCCCGGAGCGCGGAGGGGCTGCACGCACTCGGCGTCCGGATCCGCTGGTGCGGCCGGCGCGACCGGATCGACGGGTCGCTCGCCTCCTCGATCGCCCTGGTGGAGCACCTGACCTCGAACAACGGCGCCCTGACCCTGACGGTCTGCGCCGACTACGGCGGCCGGGAGGAACTCGTCACCGCTGCAATGGCGTTGGCCGCGGAGGCAGTCGCCGGGACGATCCGTCCGGAGGCCATCGGCCAGGCCGACCTCACCCGGCACCTGTACGTCCCGGAGCTGCCGGACGTCGACCTGCTGATCCGCACCTCCGGCGAGCAGCGGATCAGCAACTTCCTGCCGTGGCAGCTCGCCTACGCCGAACTGCTCTTCGACCCGACGCCCTGGCCGGACTTCGACCTCGCCCGGCTGCGCGACGCCGTCCGGGCCTACGCCGGCCGCGAACGCCGCTTCGGCGGCGCGCTGCCCGCCCAGGCCCGGACCGGCCGGGCCCTCACGCCCGCGCGGGGGGAGGGGTGTACACCCCCTCGGCCGTGACGTACGCCAGCACCGTGTCCACGGTGACGGAATGCGGGCCGCAGCTCGCGGTCAGCGCGTCCAGCACCTCCTGGGTGGCGCGCAGCGGCACCTCGCTGAGCCGGACCTTCATCGGCTGCCCGGCCGGCACCGGGTCCGCCGTCAACTTCCCCTCCGCCAGGCCGCAGCGGAACGCCGACCGGTGCCCCATGTCCGCGCCGCCGACCTCGCACCGGCCCGAGGCCAGACCGTCCTCGATCGCACCGGCCAGGTTCACCACCCGGAAGGTGCCCTCGGAGGTGCTCAGGGTGACCCCGCCGTCCAACGCGCCCTCGCCGTGTGCCTTCGGCAGGTCCGCCGGGGAGGGGTCGCCCTCGGCCGAGCGCACCGGGAGCCGGACCGCGGTGCCCCGGTCGTTCCGGACCAGCCGCGCCGGAGCGATGGCCTCCACCACGGCCTTGTAGCGGTCGAGTTGGGCCTGCGCCTCCGCTGTCCAGCGCACCTCCACCCAGCCCTCGGTGACCGTGCCCAGCCGTCCGGCCTGCGCTGCCCGTCGGGTCTGCCCGGCCGGGCCGACCCGTGCGCCGCCCTGTGCGCCGACCCGTGCACCCCGCCCGGCGCCGGTGCCACCGTCGTCGGCGCCACGGTCGACGGCGCCGGCCGCCGTGGCCGTGAACTGTCCAAGCAGCGGGGCGGCCAGTGCCGCGCCCAGCACCGTCCGTCGCGTCGTGCTCATCGCCCGTACCCGTCCTTCCCGGGCCGCTCGGCGCGGCCCCGGGAATGATCATCCGTGCACCGACGAGTCCCGGCGTCGGCCCGGCCGCCCAAACCACCCGCCCGGGGGGAGCGGGGAGCGGACCCGGGGCTCCGCCCCCGTACGAGCGCCCCGGGTCCGCGCCCCGCCGGGTGACCGGTCCGTCACCCGGGCAGCCCGGCGGGGAGGGCGGTTCACGAGTCCGATCCTGACCGGGGAAACGGGCGGCGGGCAAACGATTCGGTTCTCGCCGAACGGTCTTGCGGTGGTGCCGGTCCCGGGGCACGATCGCGCTCGTGCTGCGAATCCTCTTCAGTAGGGACGACCTGACCCGGATCCGGGTCGCGGAGCGTCCGGACATGTCGATGGAGCTGTCCCTCAGCGTGCACGCCCTGGTGAGCGGTGTGCGCGACCCACGCTTCCAGAGCTGGCGGGACCACCTGCGGGCCTCCTGGAACCCGCGCACCGCGCTGCTCTTCGACCTCTACACCGCCACGGCGATCCCGGAGTTCCTCGCCGTCCGGCGCGACCCCGGTGCCACCGAGAGCGCCACCGCCCAGGCGCCCGAGGCACCGCTGCGCGAGCACCTGCGTTCGGTGGGCGGGGAACGGCAGTTGAGCGCCTTCGCCCGCGGGGTCGCGGACGGCGACCGCCGGGCCAGGAAGCTGCTCGGCAACGTCACCGCCGACTACCAGACCCTCGCGATCGACCCCTACCGGCGGCAGATCGAGACCATCGTCACCACCGAGCACCGGCGGAGTCGCCGGCTCACCGAGCCGGACCAGGTGCTCGGATCCCTGCACCCGGCGGTGTGCTGGCGCCGCCCGGTGCTCAGCTTCCCGCTGGCCAACCGGTGCCGGCACGACGTACGGCTGGACGGCCGCGGACTGCTGCTCCAGCCCTGCGTGTTCGGCCCGCGCCGCCCCGTCATCGCCCGCTTCGAGGACCCGGAGCAGCAGCCGGTGCTCCTCTACCCGGCCCGGATCGGCGGACCCCTGCGCGCCGAGGCCGGACCGCCCGCCCCCAGCCGCACCCTGACCGCCCTGCTCGGCCAGACCCGGGCCGCCGCCCTGGAGGCCATCGCCACCCACGGGCCTTGCTCCACCAAGGAGTTGGCCGCCCGCCTGGACATCTCCACCGCCTCCGCCAGCGAGCACGCCACCGTCCTCGCCGAGTCCGGCCTCACGGCCAAGGACCGCATCGGCCGCACCGTCACCCACCGGCCCACCCCGCTCGGCGAGGCCCTCCTGGCCGGCCGTATCCCGTCCCCGGTCACGGGGCCCCCGGTCACCGGACCCGAGGCCGCCTGACCCCGCGGTGAACGGGTGCGAACCCGTGCGCCATCATGAGGGCGCGCCGGACGTCCCGCGCTTCCTCCCCGCCCTGCCTCTCGCCGTCCGTCCTGCGCCGCCTCGTCCTGACTCCGCCGCCGGACGGCGGATCGCCGGCCCGGGCACCGTCTCCGCTGCCGAAAGCCCGCACCATGACCGAACTCCTCACCCTCGAAGCCCAGCTGCGTCTGGTCGGCGCCGCCCTCCTCGCCGTCGGCCTGGTCCACGCCGTGCTGCCCCGCGTCATCGGCTGGCCCGCGGACCTGAGCGGCACCACCCTGCTCACCCGTCAGGTCTCCTACGCCCATCTCTTCTTCATCGGCATGGTCTGCGCCCTCCTGGGCCTGCTCCCGCTCTGCCTGGCGCCCGACCTGCTCGCCGGCACCCGCCTCGGCACCGCGCTGCTGGCCGGTCAGACCCTCTTCTGGGGCCTGCGCTGGCTCTTCGAGTTCGCCTTCTTCTCCCCGGCGTTGTGGCGCGGCAACCCCTTCCGCACCATCGCCCACCTCGCCCTCTCCGTCCTCTGGACCTGGGTCACGGCAGTCTTCGCCACCGCCCTCTGGGAGGTGTCCTGAGGGTTCCGGGGGAAGCGACCACGGACGCCCCGGGCGCCGGCGGCCCTCTGGACGCAGCCGGGGGCGGACCGGGAGGATCTCTCCATGACCCGCGACGACGACACCGCCGACACGTCGGCCCCGGACGTGGTGGCCTTCCTCAGGGCGCGCCTGCAGGACGACTGGGACTCTGCCCGCGACGCCATGACGAGCAGCGGACATTGGAGGGCCGAAAGAACGGTCGTCGTCCTGGACACGGGCGCCGAGATCGCGGATGTCTTCCTCGGTCCCGCCGATCACATCGCACGTTTCGACCCGGCGCGTGTCATGGCGGAGGTCGATGCCAAGCGGGCCGTCGTCGATGCCCATGACCGCCCGCCGGGGGACGACAACGCACCGGCGGCCTTCCGCGACGGGCTGCGCACCGCCGTCCTCCTGCTCGCATCCGTGTACGCCGATCACGCGGACTACCGCGAGGAGTGGCGCCCGTGATCGTCGTCGGGCGGTGACGGGACAGCCCTCAGGGCCCGGCGCCCGGTCAGGGGTTGGCCGGGAGGGGCGGGGTGCGGCGGGGTTGGCGCGGGAGGGGGAGGGTGAGGGCCTCCGCGGAGGTGGGCGGGAGGGCGAGGGCGGAGGCGGTCTCGGCGGGGAGGGGGTGGAGGCCGAGGAGGGCGGTGGCGAGGCCGGTGGCGGCGCGGTGCCAGTCGGGGATGCGCTGGAGCATGGCGTGGCCGCTGCCGGTGACGGTGTAGCCGCAGACGCGGGCGCCGGCCGCGCGGCTGCGGGCGGCGAAGGCGCGCGTGTCGGCGGGCAGGGTGACGGTGTCGCGGTCGCCGTGCAGCATCAGCACGTTCCGGCCGGCCAGCTGTTCGCACGGGTCCTCGGCGGGGCACCACGGGGCGAGGGCGACCAGTCCGGTGACGGACGGGTGGCCGCCGGCCTGCAGTGCGGCGCGTCCGCCCATCGAGTGGCCGATCAGGACGGTGGGGACGGGGCCCAGCAGTGCGGACAGTTCGTCGAGCGCGGTGCGCGCGTCCCGGGCGGCGTCGGCGCGTTCGCCGTTCCAGCCGCGGTGCCGGTAGCGGACGGTGGCGACGGCCACGTCGGCGTCCGCCGTGGCCCTGGCCAGCGCGCGCAGGAAGCCGTGCATCCGCAGCAGCGGGAGGTTGATCCGGCCGGGCCGGGCGAGGTTGTGCTCCTCGCCGCCGTGCAGCACCAGGACCGCGGCCCGGGCCCGTTCCGGGCGGATCCGCCAGTGCAGCGCCCGGTGCCCCACCGCGCTGTCCGCCGCCGTACCGCTCACTGCCGCACCGTCCCGTCCGTCCCGCCCCCGTCGCCCGTCCCCCGGACCGCCACTGTACGCGTGCGGACCGCGGGACCCGTCACCCGAGGGGACCGTCCCGGAGACCGGAGGGCTCCGTGCCAGGGGCGCCGGACCGGGCGGGGCCTCAGGCCTCCAGGAGGCCCTGCTCCCGCACCAGCCAGCAGATCGCGGTGAGCCGCAGCACGGCGTAGTCGCAGCCGACCGGCTCCCGCCAGCCGATCTCGCTGAGCGCGTCCAGGAAGCCCAGCGCGTAGTCCGAGAGTTCCGCACGGTCCAGCGGCCGGGGTGCGAGTTCCGACCCCTGCGCGTACAGCAGCTCGCGCAGCATCGAGGCGTGCTGGTCGACCGCCGCGACGAACCCGGGTTCGAAGGCGAACTCGGCCAGCCGCGGCGTGAAGGCCGTCACGATGCCGGGCAGCGGGCAGCCGGCCGGCTCGTCGGGGGAACGCCGGGAGTACTCGTCGGGGGTCGCGAACATCCGTCCACGGTAGGCGAGGCCGGGAGCGGGCGCGGACGGCCGTGACGGTTCCGTGCTGAGACCTTGGCCACCCGTGCGGAGGGCCGGTACGTTCCGTGGTTCGGCCGATTCCCTGCGCTCACGACCGTGTGGTCTGTACCAGAATGGTCCGCATGGATCTTCGTATCTTCACCGAACCCCAGCAGGGCGCGAGCTACGACACCCTCCTGAAGGTGGCCCGCACCGCCGAGGACCTCGGCGCCTTCAGCGCCTTCTTCCGCTCCGACCACTACCTGAAGATGGGCGACGTCGACGGCCTGCCCGGCCCCACCGACGCCTGGATCACCCTGGCCGGCCTCGCCCGCGACACCCGCACCATCCGCCTCGGCACCCTGATGACGGCCGCCACCTTCCGGCTGCCGGGCGTCACCGCGATCCAGGTGGCCCAGGTCGACGCGATGAGCGGCGGCCGGGTCGAGTTCGGCCTCGGCGCCGGCTGGTACGAGGCCGAGCACAGCGCGTACGGCATCCCGTTCCCGAAGGAGAAGTTCGGGCGGCTGGAGGAGCAGCTGGCGATCATCACCGGGCTGTGGAACACCAAGCTCGGCGACACCTTCGACTTCGCCGGCGAGTACTACACGCTGACCGACTCGCCCGCGCTCCCCAAGCCCGCCCAGGACCGGATCCCGGTGCTGGTCGGCGGCCTCGGCCCGAAGCGCACCCCGGCGCTGGCCGCCCGCTTCGCCGACGAGTTCAACCTGCCGTTCGCCTCGGTGGACGACTCCGCCGCCCAGTTCGGCCGGGTCCGCGCGGCCGTCGAGGGCGCCGGGCGCTCGGCCGACGACCTGGTCTACTCCAACGCGCTGGTCGCCTGCGTCGGCCGGGACGACGCCGAGGTGGCCCGCCGCGCCGCCGCCATCGGCCGCGAGGTCGACGAGCTGAAGGCCAACGGCCTGGCCGGCACTCCGGACGAGGTGGTGGAGCGGATCGGCCGGTACGCGGCCGTCGGCAGCGAGCGCGTCTACCTGCAGATCCTCGACCTGGACGACCTCGACCACCTGGAGCTGATCGCCTCCCGGGTCGCCCCGCAGCTCGGCTGACGATCGCGGCCGGCCGGCTCCGGCTGCCCCTCGCGGGAGCAGTCCGGTCCGGCCGGGTGCGGACGGCTCCGGCCGGCGCCCGTCGGTGTCGGAAAGGTCCGGAAACGGGCCCGGTCCTGTCACCGCTCCGGTCGCCGGGCCGGGCCCGGCAAGGGCCGTCCGTACCCGCTCCGACCTCCGCCCTTTACTCGCTCTTGGGAATGCGCCATGCTCCTGAGGAGGGAACGGCGGGGGGAGATCCGGTGAGCGGGACGAGAACGGTGCGGGTGGCGGCACCGGAGCTGCCGCCACCGCGCACCGCCGGGGAACGCGTCGTCCTGCCCCCGTCGCACGACCCGCCCGCCCTGCACGAACTGCGCGGACGCGGTCCGGCCGCCCTGCGCTACCCCGTCGGGGACCTGCTGGTCGTGACTGGCCTGCCCGGCAGCGGCAAGAGCACCCTGATGCGCCGCTGCGTCCGGGCCCCGCTGGTCGACTCCCAGCTGGTCCGCGAGGAGTACGCGGCCCGACTGCCCGGCCGTCTCCCGTATGCCCTCTACCGCCCGCTCGCCCGGCTCGCGCACTACCGCCGGCTGCGCCGCGCCGTCCTGGGCGGCGGGGCGCTCGCGGTGCACGACTGCGGCACGCTGCCCTGGGTGCGGGCCTGGCTCGCCCGCACCGCCGCCCGCCAGGGCCGCCGGGTGCACCTGCTGCTGCTCGACGTCGACCCGACCGAGGCGCTGGACGGGCAGCTGCGCCGCGGGCGCGGTGTCTCGCGCTACGCCTTCGCCCGGCACCGCTCCGGTGTCGAGCGGCTTCGGCGGCGGATCCTCGGGGCCGGCCGGCTGCCGGCCGGGTGTGCGTCGGCCGTGGTACTCGACCGGACCGCCGCGCGCGCCCTGCGGGAGATCGACTTCACGGCGTCGTAGTCTCGGCGAGTCCGCGCCGGGCCTCGCGCCGGTGGGTCCGGCCGGAGCGCGCCCGGGCGCGGCCGAGACCCCGTCGACTCCCCCCGTCAGGAGCGCAGATGCGCCGTACTGTCCGGGTGCGCTCGCGTGCCCCCCGCCTGTTCCCCTGCGCCGCCGCACTGGTCACCGCCGCCGGGCTGAGCCAGTTCGCGGCACCGGCACCGGCACCGGCACCGGCACCGCAGCGCGCGGTTGCCGTCGCCCCGACGACCGCCTGCGACGGCGCCGCCCAGGCGGACGCCGCCCGCGCGGACGCGGGCGACGGCACGCGCGACGGCGTGGGCGACGGGGTGGCCGCGCGGAAGCCGGCGGGCAGCCAGACGGGGAAGGACCCGAACGCCGTCAGCACCGCCCGGGCCCGGGCGATGCAGGCCGACCTCGACGACCGGCTCGCCGCCCTCGGCACCGTCCGCACCCAGATCGGCGCCCCGACCACCGTGCCGGTCTACGTCCACGTGATCCACGCCGGTAACGCCGGGAAGCTGGACGACGGCGCCGTCGCCGCCCAGATCGACCACCTCAACGCCACCTACGGCGGCCAGGGCGCGGGCAACACCCCCACCCCGTTCCACTTCGAGCTGGCCGGCACCGACCGCACCGACAACGCCTCCTGGTACACCGGCATGACGCCCGGTTCGACCGCCGAGCGCGCGATGAAGACGGCCCTGCGCAAGGGCGGCCAGGGCACCCTCAACCTCTACACCGCCCGGCTCGGCCAGTCCCTGCTCGGCTGGTCGACCTTCCCCGACACGTACCGGACGAACCCGACCGACGACGGCGTGGTCGTGCTCGACGCCTCACTGCCCGGCGGCGGCGCCACCCACTACGACGAGGGCAACACCGCCACGCACGAGATCGGCCACTGGCTCGGCCTCCTCCACACCTTCCAGGGCGGCTGCCTGACCCCGGGCGACTACGTGGACGACACCCCGGCCGAGCGCAGCGCCACCTTCGGCTGCCCCGAGGGCCGCGACACCTGCCCCACCGCGGGGCTCGACCCGATCCACAACTACATGGACTACGCCTACGACTCCTGCATGAGCCAGTTCACCCCCGGGCAGGTCCAGCGGATGGCGAACTCATGGGCTGCGTACCGCAGTTGAACCAGCCTAAGCCGTAGCTGCACCGAGCCGCAGCTTGGTGGCCGCCGGCACAGGATTCGAATGCGCCACGCCGCTGTCGGTGTGGCGCATATCGGCCGTATGTCCGATTTGATCTATGTTCGTACGGTCGGGACCGGTCAGGAGCAACCGAAGGAGCAAGGCCATGCGTGCCATTCCCCGGATCGTCGTCGGCGTCGACGGGTCGCCCGCCTCGGAGCAGGCGCTGCAGTGGGCGGTCGACTACGCCGAGGCCGTCGGCGGGACGATCGACGCGATCGCGGCCTGGGAGTACCCCGCCTTCTACGGCTGGGCCGGGCAGGGCGTGCCGAACCTCGATGTCGTCAACCCCGAGGAACTCGCCGGCAAGACCCTCTCCGAGACCGTCACCAGGGTCGTCGGCACCGCCCCGGCCGTGCAGATCAGCGAGCGCGTGATGCCCGGCAACGCCGCCCGGGCCCTGCTGGAAGCCGCCGCGGGCGCGGCGCTGCTCGTCGTCGGCAGCCGCGGCCTCGGCGGGTTCTCCGGCGTGCTGCTCGGCTCGGTCAGCCGCCATCTCACCGAGCACGCGCCGTGCCCGGTCGTCGTCGTCCGCGAGCGGCACGCCGCATCGGAGTAGTGCGACGGGGGACGGCGACCCACCGGGCCGCCGCGCGGACCAGAATGGAGGCATGCCAGAAGGTGACTCCGTCTACCGCGAGGCGGCCCGGCTCCGCGAGGCCCTCGCCGGACAACTGCTGACCAGCGCCGACCTGCGGGTGCCCGCCCACGCCACCGCCGACCTCGCCGGCCGCCGGGTGCTGGAGGTCGCCCCGCGCGGCAAGCACCTGCTCACCCGCCTCGAAGGCGGCCTGACCCTGCACACCCACCTGCGGATGGAGGGCCGCTGGGAGGTCTACCGCCCCGGCGAACAGTGGAGCGGTGGCCCCGACTGGCAGATCCGCGCCGTCCTCGGCACCGAACGGGGCACCGCCGTCGGCTACCGGCTGCCCGTCGTCGAGCTGCTGCGCACCACCGACGAACGGCGGATCGTCGGCCACCTCGGCCCGGACCTGCTCGGCCCCGACTGGGACCCGGTCGAGGCCGTCCGCCGGCTCCTCGCCCGCCCGAGCCGCCCGGTCATCGAGGCCCTGCTCGACCAGCGCAACCTGGCCGGGATCGGCAACGTCTACGCCAACGAGCTGTGCTTCGTGGCCGGCGTGACGCCGTGGACCGAGGTCGGCGAACTCCCGCACCCCGACCGGCTGGTGGAGCGCGCCCGGCAGATGCTGGAGGCCAACAAGCTGCGCCCCGGCCACATCACCACCGGCGACACCAGGCCCGGCTACCAGCACTGGGTCTACGGCCGGGCCGGACGGCCCTGCCCGCGCTGCGTCACCCCCGTGGTGAGCGGGCGTCAGGGCGCGCCCCCGCGGGACCGGGCGGTGTACTGGTGCCCGTACTGCCAGCGCGGCCCCGCCCCGGTCGGCGCCCGGTCCGGCCGGGGAAGGGCGCCGGGGCGCTGAGCCCCGGCCCGCAGTCCCGCCGGCCCGCAGTCCCGCCGGCCCGCGTCCCGCCCCCGCGGCCGGCTCAGGACTGCTCGACCAGGGCGGGGTGGCGGGGGTCGTCCATCCGGACGGTGATGTCGGCGAGCTCGGTGGGCGCGGTCTCGGCGTCGTAGCGGGCGAAGGCGGGGAGGGTCCACCGGCGGTCGTCGGGCGTGCGGCGGGCCAGGGCGGCCGGGGTGAGGGCGAGGTGGACGGTCAGGTCCAGCGGCAGCCAGCGGCCGAGGAGGAGCTGACCGTCCAGCACCAGCACGCCCCCGGGCGGGAGCAGGGTGTACGGGGCGCGGGTGGAGCGGTCGGTGACGGGATCGCGCAGCGAGGGCAGGATGCGCCCGCTGCCGCCGGGCTCCAACGGGTCGAGGACTTCGCGCAGCAGGGCGCCGTCGTCCAGCCAGAGGTCGTGGAAGGCGTCCGCGTCCTGGTGGCCGTACTCCAGCCGGATCGAGGCCGGGCGCAGGAAGTCCGCCGCCGACACCCGCAGCGTGGGGCGGCCGCGCAGCCGCAGCGGCTCCACCAGGGCGTCGGCGAGCGCCTCGGGGCGGGCGGCCGCGGCACCGTCGACGGCCACCCGCAGCCGGCGCCCGTCGGCGTCGGGCAGGGCGGTGATGCGGTCGGCGAGCAGCTCGGCCAGGTTGTCGGGGGAGATCGGGCGTACCTGCATCGGGCCATCCTGCCGTCTCGTGGGGCCGTTCAGGCGAGCGGGAGGGCGTGCAGGACGTCGTCGTGGCCCGCGTAGAGGCGGTTGCCGTCGGCGGCGACCGTCCAGGCGTCCTTGCCCGGGCCGGAGTCGCGGAAGGTCCACCTCAGCTCGCCGGTCGCGGTGTTGATCGCGCTGACCCCGCCGACCGAGGTGCCCGGGACGAACAGCGTGCCGCCGACGACCAGCGGACGGCTGCGGCGGTCCAGCAGGAACGGCAGCGGGCAGGTCCAGAGCACTTCACCGGTGGTCGCGTCGTGGCCGGTGACGGTGCCGTGGTCGCGTGCGACGTACACCCGGGGGCCGTCCGGGACGGGCGGCAGCACCCGCCAGGAATCGCCCCGTCCGGGGGAGTAGGTCCAGCCCGGGGCGCCGGTGGGGTGCAGCATGCGCACGCCGCCGTTGCCGTCCGGGACGTAGACGTCCTGCGAGCCGGTGGCGCACCAGCGCAGGTCCTCGTCGCCGGGGGCGGTCCACAGCTCGCGGCCGGTGGCGGCGTCCCGGGCCACCAGCTCGGCGCGGCCGCCGACGAAGCGGACGCAGGCCAGCAGCAGGCTGCCGATGCCGGTGGCGGGGGTGACCGGCTGCTCCTCGGACGCGGTGGGGACGGACCACAGGACGGAGCGGTCGGTGACCCGCAGCGCGAAGAGGCGGTTGTCCGGCGCGGTGCCGTCGGGCCGGGGGCGGCCCCAGGAACAGCCGTAGACGATGCCGCGGTCGTAGCCGGTGAGCCGGACCTGACCCTGCAGGTCGTCGGGCAGCGGCAGGCTCCAGTCGCCGGCCGGGTCGGTGAAGTGGCGGGCCTCCAGGTGGCCCCGGTACGTGGTGGTGAAGAGGTGGTCGGGCCCGAACACGACCTTGCCGAGCATGTCGAGGTCGCTGGGCCAGTCCCGGGTCTGCGGCGGGTCGAGGACCAGCAGCCGGGCGGCGGTGCCCCGGGCGGGGTCGAGGACCTGCAGGCCCTTCCGGGAGAGGTAGACCGGACGGTTCGGCGGGTCGGTGAGCCGCTCCGGGGTCATCGCGTCGGCGCCGCGGTACGTCCAGGCGGGAGTCGGCCCGGAGACGGCGGTGGGCGGCCCGGTCGGCACCGGCACGGGGAGCGCACCGTCGGCACCCGAACGGCCGAACGCCCAAACGGCCCCGCCGGCCGCGAGCACCCCGGCACCGATCAGCAGCCGGCGCCGGCTCGGCCGAGACCCGTCCCGGCCCCCGCCGATCACGTCTTCGGACGCCTCGCCGTCGCCGCGCTCCTCCCCGTCCCACTGCCACGATGCCCCGCGCTCGGAGGCCCCTTCGGACGACGGCGACTGCATAACGCTCTCGCTTCCCCACCCGGCGGTCCTGCGCCGCCACCCGCCCGGAGGATATCGAACAGCCCCCGAACGATCCGAGACCCGTGAGGCCCCGATCCGGCTGCGGCACGCCGTGCCCGCCCGCCCGGCGGCCCGGGGGAGGTGCGCCGTGACGGCCGGGACGATCGCACCCGACCTCTTCCCCGGGCCGACCCTGACCCGGGGAGGGCGTCAGTGCTGCTCCGGGGGGTGGTCCGCGAGGTCGGCGAGGACGTCGGCGTGGCAGGGGAGGGGTGCGCACCAGCAGGCGAGGCGGTGGCCGCGCAGGGGCGGGACGAGGGCGAGGAGGTCGGGGCGGGCGAGCAGGTAGTCGCGGTACTTGACGACCATCTCCTCGCGGGTGAGGTCCGGGCCCGGGTGGTACGGGCAGTGCAGCGGGGACTCGGCGAGGTGCCAGCCGCCGCGGTGCGCGGCGCGGCCGACGTAGACGACGTCCCGGTAGTCGGGGTCGTCGCGGTGGCCCTTGAGGTTGACCACGGTGGTGCGGCTCGTGCGGGGCATGTCGTCCATGCTGCTGCAAGCGGGGTGGCCGGGCAGCTCGGGCCCGGGGCGGCCCCGCCTTGACACGGTTCCGGGCCCGGCGTAGCAAAAGAGCATGCACCATCCGCACGCGACCGGTGGGGCCCCTGGGGCGCGCCCGGGGTCGGACCGGCCGCGGGAGCCCGGGGCCGACGCGGAGGCGCGCCGGGGCGGCCCGCGTGCCGGGCCCCGGGAGGGCCGGCCGGCCGAGTACCGGCGGGACGAGCTGATCGCGCACGCCGTGCGCCGGGTGCTCCGCTCCACCGGGGCGTACGGCGCGATGGTGCACCTGCGGTCACGGGACCGCAGGTCGCTGGTGCTGCGGACGGTCGCCGGGGTGCCGCTGTCGGTGATGAGCCCGTTCCGGCGGGTCGCGGCGGCCGGGCCGCTGCCGGTCGCGGTCTGCTTCCGGACGGGGCACGCGATCGTGCTCTCCGACGGCGAGGACACCATGCGGCGCTTCCCGCAGCTCGCGGTCGGCCTGCCGTACGACTTCGCGTCCGCCTGCGTGGCGGTGGAGCACGACCGCGAGCGGTTCGGGGTGCTGAGCGTGCTGTGGCCCGCCTCGGACGACGGGGTGCCGGAGTCGTCGGGCCCGCAGCTCGCTGCCGCCGCGGCCGAACTGGGCGACGGGCTGGCCGAGTTGGAGGAGGCCGGGCAGTCGGTGGAGCCGGGCGGGGAGACGGCGGTGGTCGAGCTGCCGTCGCCGTCGCTGCCGACCACCCGGGTCGGGCTGTTCGACTGGAACGTGGCCACCGGGGCGCTCTCCGCCGACGAGCACTTCCGCGAGATCTTCGGCTTCGGGCCGGGCGAGTTCGACGGCACCGTGACCGCCCTGAACCGCCGCATCGCCCCCGGCGACCTGCCGGAGTTCCGGGCCGCCGCCCGCACCGCGCTGAAGCAGGGCGAGGTGCTGTCCGCCCGGGTCCGGGTGCTCGGGCCGGACGGCCTGCCGTACCCCGTGGAGCTGTGGGCCCGGGTGCCCGCGGCGATCTCCGACGGGCGGACCCACCTGGTGGGCGCGGTGCTCGACGTCAGCGGCCTGACCGCCGCCGCGGCCGCCGTCGAGCGGCTGCGCGAGGGCGTCTTCTCGCTCGACCTGGACGGCCGGATCAGCTACGCCAACCACGCCACCGAACCGCTGCTGCGGGCCCGCCGTGAGGACCTGGTCGGCCGGCACCCCTGGGACGCGCTGCCCTGGCTCGCCGACCCCTTCTACGAGAACCGCTACCGCGCCGCCCTGCTCTCCCAGCGCCCCACCGCCTTCCTGGCCGCCCGCCCGCCGGACGGCTGGCTCGCCTTCTCGCTCTACCCCGACGCGCACGGCGTCACCGGCCGGGTGGTCGCCGCCGAGCCCCCGCCGGGCGCCGCCGAACCGCCGGCCACGCCGCCGCCCGTCACCCGCACCGGTGTCGGCGGCACCCACCACCTGCTCCAGCTGGCCAGCGCGCTCACCGAGGCGGTCACCGTGCGCGACGTGTGCCGGGCGGTGGCCGAGGAGATCCTGCCGGCCTTCGGCGGCCAGGAGCTCGCCATCTACACGGTGCGCGACCAGCGGCTGCAGCTCGTCTCGCAGACCGGCTACCCGGACGGCTTCCTGGACGGCTTCGAGGGCACCCCGACCGACGCCCGCGTCCCCGGTGCGGAGGCGCTCAGCACCGGCACCCCGATCTTCTTCGAGTCGGTGCGCGAACTCGCCACCGCCTACCCCGGCCTCGCCCTCGACGAGATGGGCGCCTGGGCCTTCCTGCCGCTGATCGCCTCCGGCCGCCCGGTCGGCAGCTGCATCCTCGGCTTCGACCACCCCCGCCCGTTCACCGTCGAGGAGCGCGGCCTGCTCACCGCGCTCGGCGGCTTCATCGCCCAGGCGCTGGAGCGCGCCCGGCTGTACGACGCGGAGTTCACGGTGGCCCGCGGCCTGCAGCAGGCACTGCTGCCGCACCGGCTGCCCGAGGTGCCCGGCATCCGGATCACCGCCCGCTACCTGCCCGGCACCCAGGGGATGGAGATCGGCGGCGACTGGTACGACGCGATCGTGACCGACGGGGACGTCACCCTGGTGATCGGCGACGTCGAGGGCCACAGCGTCGGCGCCGCCGCCACGATGGGCCAGCTGCGCAGCGCCGTCCGCGCCTTCGCGACCGGCGGCGACCCGCCCGACCAGGTGCTCGCCCACACCAACCGGCTGCTGCTCGACCTCGACCCCGGACTGCTCGCCAGCTGCTGCCTGGTCCGGCTCACCCCGGCCGACGGCACCGCCCGGATCGCCCGGGCCGGCCACATGCCGCCGGTGCTGCGGCACCCGGACGGGCGGGCCGAGGCGCTGTACATGGCGGGCGGGCCGCTGCTGGGGGTGGACGAAGGGGCCGAGTACCCCGTCGGCGAGCTGCGGCTGCGCCCGGGCGCGGTGCTCGCCCTGTACACGGACGGGCTGGTGGAGGACCCGGCGGTGGCGATCGACCAGGGCGTGGACCGGCTCCGGGCCGCGCTGGCCCGCGGCCCGGAGGGGGAGGGGCTGGAGGAGGCGGCCGAGCGGCTGCTGGAGGAGGTCGGCTCGACCCGACGGGTGGACGACGTGGCGCTGTTGCTGACGGCCTTCGGCTGAGCCACCGCGTCGTTGCGGTCGCTGTTGCCGGTGGTTGCCGACGTCGTTGTTGCGGTCGCTGTTGCCGACGTCGTCGGCCTCAGACTTTCGTCGGTGCCGGTGGCGACGAAGGAGGACGGCGGGCGTCCCGACCGGCCGGTTAGCCTCGACGGGTGAATGCGATCGCACGGGCCTGGAAGAAGGCGGTACGGACGGCACTGCCGGGGCCCTGGCGGCCCCGGCGGGTGGTGGGGCAGGCCCTGCTCGCCCTGCTGATGGGCGGTCTGGCCGCGCTGCTGGAGGCCGCCACCGGCACCGGCCTGGCGGTGCCCTTCGGCCTGGGCGTCGCGGTGCTGTGGGTGCTGCGGCGCGGGCTGCCGACCACCGTGCTGCTGGCCGCCTCGGCCGCCGCCGGGTGGTCGGCCGGGCCGGCGCTGCTGCTGGTCTGCGCGGGTTGGGCGGCCGGGGCGAGGATCCAGCGGGTCTGGTCGCTGGTCACCGCCTTCGTCGCGGGCTGGGCGCTGTTCACCGTGACCGGCGTGCTGACGGACGCCTCCACGGCCTCGCCCAAGCTGGTCCTCGGGCTGTCGCTGGGCGGCTACCTGGTGCTCGCCGTGCTGCCCGCGCTCTACGGTCGCTACCGCGCGCAGCGGCGCGCGCTGCTGGACGCGCTGCGCGAGCGCAACGACCAGCTGGTGCGCGAGCGGGCCATGCTGGTGCACCAGGCGCGGCTGCGCGAGCGGCACCGGATCGCCCAGGACATGCACGACAGCCTGGGCCACCAGCTGGCGCTGATATCGGTGCACTCGGGTGCGCTGGAAGTGGACCGCGCCCTCACCGACCGGCAGCGGGAGGCCGTCGGCGTGCTGCGGCAGGCGGCGGTGGCGGCGATGCGCGAGCTGCGCGAGGTGGTCGGCGTGCTGCACGACGAGTCGACGGCGGCGCCGCCCCCGGTGGGGACGGCGGCCGCGGCCGCCGCCCGGGGCGGGGTGGACGGCATCGACGGGCTGCTGGAGTCCTCCCGGGCGGCCGGGGCGGAGGTGTCGCTCATCCGGGAGGGCGAGCGGCGCCCGCTGCCGGCCGCGGTCGACCACGCGGCGTACCGGATCGTGCAGGAGGCGCTCACCAACGCGCACAAGCACGCCCCCGGCGCGCCGATCGGCGTCGCGCTCCGGTACGAGCCGGACGCCCTGGTGGTGGAGGTGACCAACACGCGCGCGCCGGAGCTGGTGGGCGTGCGCGCCGGAGCGGGCCAGGCCGTGAGCGGCGGCCAGGGCCTGACCGGCCTGCGGGAGCGCGCCCGGTTGGTCGGCGGCATGGTGCACGCCGGGCCGACGCCCGAGCAGGGCTTCCGGCTGGCCGCCGTGCTGCCGTACGAGGGGGCGGAGGGCGGCCAGGAGGGCGCCGCCGCCGATGCCGGCGCGGACGACTGGATGTTCGAGGGCCTGCCGTCGGCCGACGAGGTGGCCGGCAAGCGGCGGAGCCCGGCGATGGGCTGCGCGGTCGGCGTGGCGGCGGTCGGGCTGGTCCTGCTGGGCCTGGTGGTCTGGGGCATCGTGGCCCTGATCGACGGCAACCACGACGCGACGGTCCGCCGGCCGGTGTACGACCGGATCGAGGTCGGCACGGCCGAGGCCGCGGTGCTGCACGAGCTGCCGTCCGGCAACGGCTTCTTCACCGACGACTACCGGAAGAGCGGTCCGACCCCGCCGGAGGGCGCGCAGTGCCGGTGGTTCCTGCTGGCCGGCTCGGCCGGCGAGGCCTGGGACGAGGATCACGTGGCGCGGTTCTGCTTCAAGGACGGCGTGCTGGTGGACAAGCAGGACTACGTCGCCAAGAGCTGATCGCGCGGGCCGGACCGACCCCTCCCGAGGGGTGGTCCGGGCCGGTCGGCGGAGATGTGAGGATGGTGCCGCAGCCGAAGCACTGTTCGATCCGAGGGGAATGACCAGCGTGATCCGAGTCCTCGTCGCCGACGACGAGCCGCTGATCCGGGCCGGGATCAGGATGATCCTCGGCTCCGCCGACGACATCGAGGTGGTCGCCGAGGCCGCCGACGGGCGGGAGGCGCTGGAGCTCGCGCGGTCGCACCGGGTGGACGTGGTGCTGCTGGACATCCAGATGCCGGTGATGGACGGGCTGACGGCGCTCGGGGAGCTGGCGAGGATCGCCCCCGGCGCGCGGGCGCTGATCCTCACCACCTTCGGGGAGCGCGAGAACGTCCTGCGCGCCGTGACCGAGGGAGGCGCCGGCTTCCTGCTCAAGGACACCGCGCCGAACGAGCTGATCCAGGCCGTCCGGGCGGCGGCGGGCGGCAACGCCTTCCTGTCCCCGGCGGCCACCCGGCACATCGTCGACTCGCTGGCGGCCGGGCGCAGCGGCTCGCTGGCCGCCCGCAGCGCCGCGGCCCGGCGCCGGCTGGAGGTGCTCACCGGGCGCGAGCTGGAGGTGCTGGCGCTGCTCGGGGAGGGCCTGTCGAACGCCGACGCGGGGGCCCGGATCCACATGAGCGAGGCGACGGTGAAGACCTACGTGAGCCGGATCCTGGCCAAGCTGGGGTGCGAGAACCGGGTCCAGGCGGCGCTGCTGGCGCGTGACGCGGAGCTCGACGGACGGAACTGAGCGCGTTCGTGTGCTCACGTCAAGTAGTGAGTGTGGCGGACGCCACTCGACGGCCGCTCGGAGCAGGGAACTCCGGATGCCGTGGTGACGGTCCGTCAGTACGTCGTTGCGATGAGTTGATGGTGTGCCGTCTCTGATGAACGGACAGATGTGAGTGAGGGCACGGGAGTTGATCGTTAGATCTTGTAAATGCGGTCAAACCCGGTCGAACCGGTCACCGTTTCTTGATCGATACCGCCGGTAACAGTCAACTGACCTGCGACGTCCAAGAATTGCTTGCTGAGCCCCGGGGATGCCCCTAGCTTCATTGGCGGCGCAACGAGCGCCACCCGGGTTCACCCCGACGCACCGCCCGCCGACTGACCCACGGCGCCAGGGCGGTGCCCGCCGAGCAGGCCGGCTCGTCCAGGCCCCGTCGGCGAGCGGAGGTGACCGGGGCGGCACGGCACGTCCGACGCGTGCCCGGCCGCCCGTCGAGTGAGGTGAGCGGACACCACCGGCCCATGTCCCGGGCCTGGTTCCGCCTGCCCGCCCGGGGCTTGTCGAGAGGATCCGCATGAATCCCCGTCACGAGACCACCGCTGCCACCGAGACCACCACCCAGCGCAACCGCGTGCGGCTGGCGGTCGTCGCGGGAGCCGCCGTCGCGGCCCTGCCGGTGGTCGGCCTCGTCACGGCCACCTCGGCCTCCGCCGCACCGGCCTCCGTCTGGGACGCCGTCGCCCAGTGCGAGAGCGGCGGCAACTGGAGCATCAACACCGGTAACGGGTTCCACGGCGGACTGCAGTTCTCCGCCGGCACCTGGAGGGCGTACGGCGGCACCGCGTACGCCCCCCAGGCCAACCAGGCGACCAGGGCGCAGCAGATCGCCGTCGCCGAGAAGGTCCTCGCCTCGCAGGGTCCGGGCGCCTGGCCGGTCTGCTCGAAGAGGGCGGGCCTGAGCAGGGGCGGCGCCCCGGCCACCGTCGACACCCCGTCGGCCGCGAAGCCGGCGGCCAAGCCCGCGGCCAAGCCCGCGGCCAAGCCGGCCGAGACGCCCGCCAAGCCGGCGACGCGGGCGGCGAAGCCCGTCGACACGTTCGCTGCGGCGGCCGGGCGGCAGGCGCCCAGGGCCGCCGACCCGGCAGCGGGCCGGCCGTCGGCCAAGCCGGCGCAGTCCGCGCCGTCCACCGAGAAGAACAGCGCGAGCGGGAGCTACACCGTCAGGAGCGGCGACACCCTGAGCGACATCGCCGCCAAGTTCGGCGTCGACACCGACGGCCTCTACCGCAAGAACGTGCGCGTCATCGGCGGCAACCCGGACCTGATCTTCCCGGGCCAGACCCTGACCGTCTGACACGGCCCGACCATCCGGCGGAAGGCCTGACCCAGCCTCCGGCGGAGCCCCGCACCACTCGGCCGAGCGGCCGCCCCCTGCCCGGGGCGGCCGCTCGGCGCGACGCGTTTCCCGGCCGTCTGATGACTCCTCGGGCGCCGGTAGGGTCGGCTGATGGTCCGACTGATCAGTGACGACGAGCTCATCGCCACCTCTGTGGTGGCGAACAGCACGATGAACCGCGAGCGCGGGCTCAGCGGGGTGAACAGCTACGCCCGCACGCTCGGCTTCGACCCGCTGGCCTGGCTGCGGGAGCGCGACGCCGCGGTGCCGGGCTGGCTGGACCTGTGCAGCGGTGAGGGCCGGGCCCTGGCGGAGGCCGCGCGGCAGCTGCCGCCCGGGGGCGCCGAGCTGACCGGGGTCGACCTGGTCGGCCCGATGGCCCCGCCGCCGGACGGGGCGGCCCTGCCGCACCTGCGGCTGGTCACCGCGGCGGTCGCGGACTGGGCGCCGGACCGGCCGTACGACCTGATCACCTGTGTGCACGGCCTGCACTACCTCGGCGACCAGCTCGGCGCGATCGCCCGCGCCGCCTCCTGGCTGGCTCCGGACGGCCGGTTCGCCGCCCACTTCGACCCCGAGTCGGTGCGCCGGACGGACGGGAGCAGCGCGGCCCGCCCGGTGGTGGCGGCGCTGCGGGCGGCCGGGTTCGGGTACCGGGCGCGGCGGCACCTGCTCGTCCTGGACGGTGGCCGGCCGGTCGAACTGCCCTTCGTCTACGCGGGGGCCGACCCGGGCGCCGGGCCGAACTATACGGGGCAGCCGGCCGTCGGTTCGTACTACCGGTAGGCGGCGCGCACGCCGGGGCGCGCGGCGCGGGCAGGGGGCACGGCGTGGCATCGTTGAAGGTTCAACGCAACGTCCGAATACCGCCGGAGGTCCGCGGCGCCGCGGACCAGGATCGAGTCATGTCCGAGATCGGAACGAGGAGTTCTGGAGATATGACGATGAACGGAACCGCGGTGCTCGACGGCAAGGTGGCCCTGGTGACCGGTGGCAGCCGGGGGATCGGAGCGGCGGTCGCGCTGCGGCTCGCCGAGGACGGCGCCGACGTGGTGCTGACCTACCAGGGCGGCGCGGAGCGGGCCGAGGAGGTCGCCGCGAAGATCACCTCGATGGGGCGGACCGGCTGGGCCGTCCGCGCGGACAGCGCCGATCCGCAGGCGGTGCAGGCCGTGGTGGCGGCGGTCGTCGAGCGGTTCGGACGGCTGGACGTCCTGGTCAACAACGCCGGCGTCGGTGCCGTCGGCCCGATCGGCGAGGCGGCGCTGGACGACATCGACCGGGTGCTGGAGGTGAACGTCCGGGCGCCCTTCCTGTTCGCGCAGGCGGCCTCCGCGCACCTGGGCGAGGGCGGACGGATCGTCACCATCGGCAGCTGCGTGGCCAAGCAGGTCGCCTTCCCCGGCGCCACGCTGTACGCGACCAGCAAGTCCGCGCTGATCGGGCTCACCAAGGCGCTGGCCCGCGAGCTCGGCCCGCGCGGGATCACCGCCAACCTGGTGCACCCGGGCCCGATCGACACCGACATGAACCCGGCCGACGGCCCGTCGGCGGAGTTCCAGCGCGGGCTCACCGCGCTCGGCCGTTTCGGCACCGGCGCGGAGGTCGCGGCGGCCGTCGCCTACCTGGTCGGCGAGGACGGCCGTTATGTGACGGGTGCGGAGCTGGCGGTGGACGGCGGCGTCGGGGCCTGACGGTCCTGGTGGCCGGTGGCCGGTGGCCGGTGGTCGGTGACCCGCTGGTCCGGTAGCCGCCGGTCCGCCGGCCGGCGTCCGGCACCCGGTGGGAGCGGGGCCCGGCGCGGTGTCGTGCCGGGCGGTTGTCGGCGCACGCGCTTACGATCGCCCGGCACGACCCGTGCCCCGACCGATGTGCCCCCGACCGAGAGGTGTGCCATGACCGCAGCGGAAGACCCGATCGGACTGCTCGCCCGGGCCCTCGCGCAGACCGCCGGGCTGATCGACGGCACCGGCGTCGAGCTGGCCGGCCACCCGACTCCCTGCCGCTCCTGGGACGTCGGCGACCTGGTCAGTCATCTGCTCCACGACCTGCGGCAGTTCACCGTCCGGGCGAAGGGCGGGCAGCCGGACTGGTCGCAGCCCTTCGCGCGGGTCGAGGAGGACTGGCTGCACGCCTTCGAGGCCGGGGCCGAGGAACTGGTCGATGCCTGGCGTGCGGCCGGGGACCTCGGCGGCACGCTGGAGGTGCCCGGCTTCGGCACCCTGCCGGCCCGCTTCCCGGTGGACCAGCAGATCGCCGAATTCGCCGTCCACGGCTGGGACTTGGCGCGGTCCTCGGGCCAGTCCACCGAGGGGCTGGACCACGAGGTGGCGCTGGCCGCGCTGGCCTGGGCCGAGGGCGCGCTCAAGCCCGAGTACCGCGGCACGGAGGAGGACCACCACGCCTTCGGCCCGGCCGTCGCCGTGCCCGAGGACGCGCCGCCGTACGACCGGCTCGCCGCGTTCTTCGGGCGCGATCCGGCGGCGCCGGTCACCGGGTAGCGCGGGGGCGGCGGACCGGCCGACGGGTGCGCACGCCCCCGCCCGCGACCGGGCGGGGGCGCACCACGGTCACGGCTTGGCCGGCCGTGCGGCCGCCGCCTGCTTGATCGCCTCCCGGATCCGCGGGTAGGTGCCGCAGCGGCAGACGTTCTGGATCCGGTCGATGTCCGCGTCCGTCGGATCCGAGGTGCGGCGCAGCAGGGCGACCGCCGCCATGATCTGCCCCGGCTGGCAGAAGCCGCACTGGGCGACGTCGCAGGCGAGCCAGGCCTCCTGGACGGGGTGCAGGGTGTCGCCGTCGGCGAGGCCCTCGATGGTGGTGACGGTGTGGCCCGCGCAGTCCTTGACGGACCGGGTGCAGGGCTGGAACTCCTGGCCGTCGAGGTGGCTGGTGCAGGCGCGGCAGACGCCCACCCCGCAGCCGTACTTGGGGCCCGTGACGCCGAGCTTGTCGCGCAGCACCCAGAGCAGCGGCATGTCGTCCGGGGCCTCGACGGTGACGGGCTGCCCGTTGAGGAGGAAGGTGTGGGTGGGCATGGGGAGTCGGGATCCTCGGCTCTGGTGGTCGGGAGGCGGTGCCGGACGTTCGCGGTGCCGGACGTTCGCGGTGCCGGACGTTCGCGGTGCCGGACGTTCGCGGTGCCTGACGTTCGTGGCTCAGGGCGGATGCGGTGCCGGGCGTGCGTGGTTCCGGGTGGTCAGAAGTTGACGGGGAAGGAGCGCGGGCTGGTGCCGGTGGCGCGGGCGTAGGCGTTGGCGACCGCGGCGGAGGCGGCCGGGACGCCCAACTCGCCCGCGCCGCCGGGTGGTCCGCTCGGCGGCATCAGGTGGATCTCGACCACCGGCGGGGTGTGCCGCTGCCGGGCGTAGTGGAAGTCGCCGTAACTCCCTTCCCGGAAGGCGCCGTTGTCGAGGTGGTTGCCGGCCTGCAGGATCACCGAGATGCCGTCGACCAGCGCGCCGGTCAACTGGGCCTCCAGCCCCGTGGGGTTGATCACCCGGCCGACGTCGGCGGCGATCACCGCCTTGGTGACCCGGGGGTTGGCCCGGTCGGTGGCGTCCAGCTCGACCAGGTAGGCGGCGGTGCCGCCGTTCTCCTCGTGGTAGCCGACACCCTGGGCTTGGCCGGGCGGCATCGGACGGCCCCAGCCGCCCTTCGCGGCGACGGTGTCCAGGACGGTCCGGCCGGCGGCGCTGCGCAGCCGGGCGCGCCGGAAGGCGACCTCGTCCTGGCCCATCCGGCGGGCCAGTTCGTCCATCACGATCTCGTCGGAGACCCGGACGGTGCCCGAGTAGACCGACCGCCAGCTGCCGGTGTGCAGCTCCAGCGGGACCTCGGCGAGCAACTGGACGGGGACGCCGACGTCGTACGGGTTCTTCTCGGTGAGCAGGAAGAACGCCTCGGAGGTGGTGAGCCCGGCCAGCGGGAGGTTGTAGCCGGCGGCGGTGAGGGCCTCGCCGAGGCCGTGGCCGAAGTCGGTCTGCACGCCGGCGGCGCGGTGCTCCCAGCCGAGCACGTGGTCGAGGCCGTAGACGGCCCGGATCCGGTGGTGGCTGGCCGGGCGCATCCGGCCGTGGCGCATGTCGTCGTTGCGGGTCCACATCAGCTTGACCGGGCGGCCGGCGGCCTTGGAGATCCGGGCGGCCTCCAGGGCGGCGTCGAAGAACAGCCGACGGCCGAACGAGCCGCCGCCGCGCACCACGTGGACGGTGACGGCGTTCTGCGGCAGGCCGAGCTCGGCGGCGATGGTCTGCTGGGCGACGATCGGGCTCTGCGCGGCGAACCACAACTCCGCGCGGTTCGGCCGGACGTCGGCGATGGCGGTGAGCACCTCCATCGGGGCGTGGTTGACGAAGGCGAAGTCGAACTCGGCGTCCAGGTGCTGGGCGAGCAGCGGCGGGGGGAGGAACGGCGCGTGGGCGGCGCGCAGCCGGCTCCTGACGTCGTCGGTGGAGAGCCCGGCGACCGGGCCCGGGTTCCAGGTGGTGCGCAGCGCGTCGCGCGCCTTGAGCGCCTGGTCGAAGGTCTCGGCGAGGACCGCGACGCCGCTCGGCACCTGCACCACGCCGAGCACGCCGGGCATGGCGCGGGCGGCGGAGGCGTCCAGGGACTTGAGGGTGCCGTTGACGGTGGTGGGGCGGGCGACGACGGTCGGCACGGCGCCCGGGATCTGCAGGTCCCCGGTGTACTTGGCGCGGCCGGTGACGATGTCGCGGGCGTCGATGCGGCCGGTCGGCCTGCCGACCAGGCGCAGCCGGTCGGCGGCCTTCGGGACGGCGGGGACGGCGGGCGCGGAGATCGCGGCGGCGTCGGCGGCGAGGTCGCCGTAGCCGAGCCGGCGGCCGTCGGGGGCGAGGACGGCGGAGTCGGCGGTGCGCAGCGTGGCTGCCGGAACGTTCCAGCGCCTGGCGGCGGCCGTCACCAGTCGGGCCCGGGCGGCGGCGGCCGCGCCGCGCACCGGGTCGTACAGCGAGCGGATGGAGTTGGATCCGCCGGTCAGCTGGTTGAAGAGCAGCTCGGGACGGCCGTCGGAGAGTGGTACGTCCACGTCGGTGAGCCGGGCGTCGAGCTCCTCGGCGACCAGCATCGCGATCGCGGTGGTCAGGCCCTGGCCGACCTCCAGCCGCGGCAGGTACAGCACGGCGCGTCCGGCGGGGGTGAGTTCGAGGACCAGCAGGTGCGAGGTCGGCAGCCCGGCGAGGATCATCGCGTCGCCGAGGTCGACGATGTCGGGGATGCCGGGCAGGCCGAGCAGCTGCGGGGGCGCGGCGGACCCGGCGGCCGCGGCGGCGTGGACGGCCTGCGCGGCGGCCTGTCCGGCGCCCGGGGTGGCGGCCCGCGCGGTGGCGGGTTCGGCGGCGTCGAGGCCGAGGCGGGCGGCGACGGTGAGGGTGGGTGCGGCCAGCAGGTAGGTGAGGAAGCGGCGTCGGTCGGCGGGTTCGGCGGGGGGTCCGGCATCGCCCGGGTGGCCGGTGGAGTCCGAGGGGGCGACGGAGGTACTGATGGGAGGAACCCTTCGTGCCGGAGACGGCGCCGGATCGGGCGGGCACGGCGGCCCCGGCCCCGGTGCCGGATCGCGAACGCCGTTGAGCATAAAAGGGCGCTACTGACGGGTCAACACGGTCAAAGTTGGCCCCCGGCTTGGGCGATCGGGCTTTTGCAGCGTTCGGCGGGCGCGGATTCGGAACGGGTACGGACGGCGCTGCGGGGGCGCGGGAACAGCTCGGCCGGAACGTTCCCGAAGGGCCTGGAGAGCCCAACGACCCACTGTCGCACGAGGGTTCAGCGCTCGGTCGGCGGTGCGGCGGCCCGCGGAAGTGGCCCAAGGAACTCCTTGATCATTGGACCTGTCGGATGGGCCAGTTCCGGCCTAGGGTAGGAGCCGAACCGTCGCCGACGGTTGTGAACTCCCGGCCCGCGCGCCGCTCGTCGAATCGGTGATGTCGCCCGTCCGTGGGTGGGTGGTCAGCCGTCGGGCGGACAGTGACGGTCGGTCACCCAGTGGAGGAGAGACGTGCCGACCGACCGAGCCGCCCGGCGGAGCAGCCTCCTCCCGCCCGCCGGCCCCCAGCGGACCCTGGCCGCAGCCCAGTTGGCGAGCGCGGTGGGCGACGGCGCCTACTACACCTGCTCCGCGCTCTACTTCACCCGCGTCGTCGGCATGTCACCGACCGCCCTCGGCCTGGGCCTCGCGATCGGCTGGGCGCTCGGCTCCGTCGCCGCCGTCCCGCTCGGCCACCTCGCCGACCGGCGCGGCCCGCGCCGCACGGCGGTGGCGCTCGGGCTCGCGGCCGCGGCCGTGGTCGTCGCCTTCCTGGTGATCCGCTCCTACCCGTCGTTCCTGCTGGCGGTCTGCCTCTACGCCACCGCGCAGTCCGGACTGACCGCGGCCCGGCAGGCTCTGGTCGCCGGTCTGGTGCCGGCCGGCGAGCGGACCGGCCTGCTCGCCCACCTGCAGTCGACCCTCAACGGAGGCCTGGCCGTCGGCGCGGCCGTCGGCGGCATCGCCCTGAGCGTCGGCACCCGGGCCGCGTACCTGGGCGCCTTCGTCGTCACCACGATCGGCCTCCTCGTCGGCGCGCTGGTGCTCCGGCGACTGCCCGAAGTCCCGCCCGCCGCCCAGGAGTCCGGCACCGGACCGCGCCTGGCCGTGCTGCGCGACCGGCGGTACGCCGCCGTCACCCTGGTCAACGCCGTCCTGCTGCTGCGGATGCCGCTGCTCAGCCTGGTCATCCCGCTCTGGATCGCCCAGCGCGCCCCCGGGATCGGCTGGCTCGGCTCGGCACTGTTCGTGCTCAACACCCTTGCGGTGCTGGCCTTCCAGGTCCGGGCGGCCCGTGACGTCACCGGGCTGGACTCGGCGGCGCGGGCGGTCCGCTCGGCCGGGGTGCTGCTGCTCGCCTGCTGCGCCGTCTTCGGACTGTCCGCGCTCGACGTGCCGGTGTGGGCGGTCGGCGCGCTGCTGGTCGTGGCGTCCGTGCTGCAGGTGGCCGGCGAGATGCGGCAGTCGGCGGGTTCCTGGCAGATCGGTTTCGACCTCGCTCCGCCGGACCGGATCGGGCAGTACCAGGGCTTCTTCGGCACCGGCGTCGCCGTCGCCCGCACCCTCGGGCCGCTGCTGCTCACCGCGCTGCTGCTGGACGGAGGCCTGGCGGGCTGGCTGGTCCTCGGCGGAGTGTTCCTCGCGGCCGGGTTCGCGATGGGGCCGGTGGCCCGCTGGGCGGAGCGGGACCGCGGTCACGCGCTGTCACCGTCGGAGCCGGTCGCGCCGGTCGCGCCGGTCGTGACGGCCACGCCGGTCGGGACGGGCACGGCCGGCACGGCGGCCGAAGCGGCGTAACGGCCGAAGCGGCGCAGCGGCGGCCGGGCCGGCGCGCGGGGCACCCCGGGAGCGGCGGGCGAGCAGCCGGACCGTCCGGAAACCGCTGGCACCGGCCCGCCGCCCACTGGCATGCTGGCCGCGTGGACAGACCCCGGATATGGCTCGACTTCGCCCCTGAGCTGCACCTCTTCGTCTCCGCGCCCCGGCGGGCCGGCCGCACGGCGCTGCACACGGACGGCACCTCCACCCTCGGCCACGTCGTCGAGTCGCTGGGCGTCCCGCTCACCGAGGTCGGCGCCCTGCTGGTGGACGGCCGGGCCGTGCCCGACGCGTACGTCCCGGCCGACGGCGAGCACATCGACGTCCGCGCGGTGACCAGGCCGCAGCCCTCGGCCACCCCGCCGCGCTTCCTCCTGGACGTCCACCTCGGCACCCTCACCCGCCGCCTGCGCCTGCTCGGCGTGGACGCCGCGTACGAGAACCCCGACATCGGTGACGCCGCGCTGGCCGCCCGCTCCGCCGCCGAGCAGCGCGTCCTGCTCTCGCGCGACCGCGGCCTGCTGCGCCGCCGCGAACTGTGGGCCGGCGCCTACGTCTACAGCCACCGCCCCGCCGAGCAACTGCGCGACGTGCTCTCGCGCTTCGCCCCGCCGCTCGCTCCCTGGAGCCGCTGCACCACCTGCAACGGCACGCTGCGCACGGTCACCAAGACCTCGGTGCGCGAGCAGCTGCGGGACGGCACCGAGCGCTCCTACGACGCCTTCGCCCAGTGCACCGAGTGCGGCCAGGCCTACTGGCGCGGCGCCCACCACGCCCGGCTGGAGGCGATCGTCACCGAAGCCGTGCGCGACTTCGGCGACGGGCAGGACCGGCTCGGGGCGGCATCGGGCTGAGGCGCTCTGGCGGGCGGCCGCGCGGCCGTGTTCCCATCGACGGTGGGGGGAACACGTCGTTCGGTCGCGGGACCGGTCGCGGGAGAGGCCAGGTCGTCGGATGAGCAACCAGCCGGAGCACGACCCCTTCCGCACCGCGCGCCTGGCGGACGCCCCCGTCGTCGCCGCGCCGGACGGAGCCGCGGTGTACCCGCTGCTGGTCCTGGAGGGGCGGGGGAGCCTCGCGGTGTTCACGCTCGCTCCCGGGCAGGTGACCCACGCGGTGTCGCACGCCACCGTCCAGGAGCTGTGGCAGGTCACCGCGGGCAGCGGCGCGCTGTGGCGCCGCCAGGGCGCACGGGAGGAGACCGTACGGCTCGTGCCCGGCACCGCCGCGTCGATACCGCTCGGCACCGCCTTCCAGTTCCGGGCGGACGAGGACTCCGACGGGCCGCTGCGGATCACCGAAGTCACCGTGCCGCCCTGGCCCGGCACGGACGGTGAGGCCCGCCCCGAGGACGGCCCCTGGCGGGCGACCGTCCGCTGAGGCAGGCCGGGCCGGCCGGCACGGCTACGCGTCGTCGACCTCCAGGCCGTACGCCACCACGGCCTGGTGCAGCCCGCCCGGGTAGCCGGCGAGGGCCGGGGTGAACTCCCAGTCACCGTGGGCGTCGCGGTCGAAGCGGCCGAGCCGCATGGCGGTGTTGGTCTCCGCGCCGTCCGCGAGGTGCATCACGGCGGCGTCCTGGCCGGTGCCGGTCTCCAGGATCAGTGCCGGGCCGGCGAATCCGGCCATGGTGGCGTCCGGGTGGTTCCCGGTGTCGGCCGCGGCGATGACCACGAGCCGGTCGACGTCGGCGGGCAGGGCGTCGAAGTCGACCATCAGGCAGGCGTTCGCGTCCTCGTAGCCGGTCACCAGCCGCACCGAACCGTCCGGCGTGGAGGCGTTGTTGTAGAAGACCAGGTGGTCGTCCGACACCGCGACGTTCCCCCGGCAGACCAGGGCGGCGATGTCGTACTCCTCCGCGCCGGTCCAGTGCAGGAGGAGCCGGGCGGGCTCGGCGGCGACCTCGATCGCGGGCAGCCCGTCCAGGCCGGCCGCCTCGGCGGAGGCGTCCTCCTGGGCGGCCGCGAACACCTCGTGGAAGCCGTGGTGCTTGAGCAGCCCGACCAGCTCGGCGCCGTTGATCAGGGTGACCGCCTTGCCGGTGACGAACTGGTGGGCGCTCGGGCCGAACTTGCTGGTCGTGACGAGGACGGCCTTCGTCGCGGCCTCGTCGTGCCGCAGCGTGCCGTAGAGGTCCCGCACCGCCGAGGGCGGCACGGTGTCGCGGTACCGCTTCACCTGCACGATCACGTTCCCGCCGCGGAACGGGTCGGTGTCGATGCCGCGGACGTCCACGCCGCCGTCCCGGGAGCGGGCGGTCAGCTCGACCTTCATGCCCATGGCCTCCATCAGCCGGGCCACGAGCTGCTCGAACTCGACGGGGTCCATCGCCATGAGGAGCTGGAGCTCGCGGACGCGCCTGGCCATCCGGCCGCGGTTGGCGTTGGTGTCGTCGCGCAGGTGGCGGAACAGCACGCGCTGGGCGCGGCGTTCGTCGGCGTCGGGGTTGCCGAGGCGGTGGAGTTTCCGGCTCCGGGACATGGAGTGCCCCCTCTTGCAGGTGACGATTCGTGCAGGTAGGCGTCACCGTAGGGGAATCGCCGGCGACGGATCGTCACCCCGTCAGTTCCGCTGCCCAATCGAGACCTGGCGAGGCGGGGAGGGGTTCCGGGCCGGCTGCGGGGGGTGCAGTTCGAGGGTCCAGGCGTGCGTGGTGTACGAGCCCATGCGGGTCGGGTGGCGCTCGACCAGGGTCACGTCGAGGCGGTCGGCCGTGCGGCGCAGCGAGCCGGTGAAGCGGTGCTGCCGGTCGGGGGCCAGGGGGTGCAGCTCGGCGAGGACGGTGTCGTCGAGGCCGCGTCCGACGGAGCGCAGCGTCCCCGCGTCGAGCACCAGGAGGGTGCCGTCGGGCAGCACCAGCGGCTCGGGGGCCTGCGGGTCGGCGAGCAGCGGGCCGTGCTCGATCCGGCCGCCGGGCAGCAGCCGCACCACCCGGCTCCCGGTCGGGTGGCGGCGGTCCGTCTCGACCACCCGCAGGCCGCTGCCGACGACGTAGTGGCCGTAGCTGCGCCAGGAGTCGACCGGGGTGCCGTCCCGGTCGTACGCCCGGGTGTCGAACGCGTCGTAGCCCTGCAGGCCGAGGACGAAGCGGCCGCCGCCGAGGGCCGCCCCGCGCTCGCCGCGCAGTTCGGCGACGAGCGCGCCGTCGGCGAGGTCCAGCAGGAGGGCGGGGCCGAGGTGGCCCCGGGCGGTGTACTCGAAGGAGTCGGTGGTGACCAGGACCCGGCCGGCGAAGACGTGCGCGGCGTTCGGCCGGCCCGGGCACGGCCGGCGCCAGCGGACCCGGCCGGTGGCGTCGACGCAGCGGAGCTCGCCGTCGCGGCCGTGCACCTCCAGCCCGTCCCGCCGGGCCAGCGGCCCTTCCGGGCGTCCCTGCGGCCGGCCGCCGCTCCTGCGATGGTGGTCCGTGACCGTGACCGTGACGTGCCAGCTGCCCATGGTCCGGATGGTAGGGCGTGTCCGACAACTCCCGCCGAGCGCGACGCGAACCGTCGGGTACGTCCCGGTGGACTCCGCCCGGTGGACTCCGCCGAACGGAGGCGGCTGCTTTCGGAGCGCGTCCGGGCGGCCGAGGCGGACGGCAGCGGGCGGGGGGCGGCGGACGTCGGCGGGCGAGGGCGGGCGGGGCGGGCCGCCGGGGGCCGGTGTCGGCCCGCCCCGGTGGGTGCTCGGAGGCGGGGCTGCTCAGAGCCGGGCGCTGCTCAGGATCGCGCGGACCTGGTCGGCGATCGCGGCCTCGTTCTGCTCGAACTCCGGTGCGGTGAGCAGGTCGCCGTCGGCGGGCAGGCCGGTGAGGACCGGGGTGTGCAGGTGGCCGCCGGGCAGGCCGGGGGCGAGGTCGAGGCGCAGGCGGTTGGAGCGGTAGGCAACCTCGTTGGAGAGGTAACCGCCGCCTCCGCCGGCGACCGCGCGGGAGCCGGGGGTGGGGCCGTCGGCGCGGACGACGGGGTCGGTGGTGCCCGCGGGGATCTCGGTGACGGGCGTGTTGAGCAGGACCGGGTAGGGCTGCTGCACCGCCGTCATGGCGTCGGTGGGCAGGGTGGTGCGGACGAACTGGGGCCCGGCGGCCAGCCCGGGGGCGTCGACCGGGTGCCGGGTGGTGCCGCCGGAGAGCGCGCCGACGTTGTCGGTGGCCGGGTCGGCGGAGCGGGCGCGCCCGGCCCAGTCCTCCAGGGTGAACTTTCCGGGGTAGCCCTGGCTGATGCTGGTGATCAGGTCGGCGGACTGCGGGCCGGGCACCAGGTGCGGGCCGAAGGCGCGTTCCACGATCCCCCCGTCGAAGTCGCCGTAGCGGACCGGCAGGACGACGGCCCGCACCTCGGCGGTGCTGCCGTCGGCGAGGGTGATCTGCCGCCCGTTCAGCTGCAGGACGGCCGAGCCGGAGGGGTTGGCGCGGCGCGGTTCGGTGTCCAGGCCGTACGGGTCGAAGCCGCTGACGAAGATCCGCCGCAGGCCGTGGGCGGCGCTGAAGCCGTCCGCCAGTCCGCGCGAGGCGTCCTCGAAGCGGGCCCGCAGCCCGGCCCGGTCGACGGCGAACCCGGGCTGCCACTGCGCCAGCCGGACGGTCATGGCGAGCCTGGTCCAGTACAGCGGGCGGTCGTCCGCGGCGGGCAGTTCGCCGCCGGGCCGGCGGCCCTGGGCGCGGTCCACGCCGGCCTGCCACAGCGCCCGGCCCCAGGCGTCCACCACCCGTTCGGCGCGGTGGGCGGTGCGGGCGGAGCACAGGGCGGCCGGGAAGCCCCGGAGCAGGTCGCCCAGGCCGGACCGTTCGGTGAAGGCGGCCGTGCGGGCGTCCTGGAGACGGGCCTGCTCGGCGTCGAGCGACACCGTGGCGGCGGTGCGGCAGCCGGCCGGGTCGGCCTGGGCGGCGGCCGGGGCCAGCAGGGCGGCGAGCGTTCCGGTGAGGGCGGCGGCCAGTCCGGCGGTACGGCGAAGTAATGTCATGTCACCTGACAATAGGTTCAGACCTGACACCCCGCCAGGGTGCCGCCGCGATGCCCGTAGGCTGGCCCGGTGACAGCGCCCGACCTCGACCTCGCCTCCCTGATCGCCGACCCGTACGGCGGCTACACGCGGCTGCGCGCCGACGCGCCCGTCCACCGCGTCGTCGGCCCGGACGGCCTGCCCTTCTGGCTGGTGACCCGCTACCCGGACGTCCGCCAGGCCCTCGCCGACCCGCGGCTCGCCCTCGACAAGGCACACGCCGCGCCCGGCAACTACCGCGGCTTCGCCCTGCCGCCCGCGCTGGACGCCAACCTGCTCAACATGGACCCGCCGGACCACACCCGGATCCGCCGACTGGTCTCCCAGGCCTTCACCCCGCGCCGGATCGCCGCACTGCGCGCCCCGATCGAGAAGGTCGCCGGGCAACTGCTGGACGCCATGGCCCCGGCCGGCCGCGCCGACCTGCTCGCCGCCTACGCCGCGCCGCTGCCGATCACCGTCATCTGCGACCTCCTCGGCGTCCCCGAGGACGACCGCCACGACTTCCGCGCCTGGACCGACAGCCTCATCACCCCCGACCCCGACCGCCCGGAGGCGACCCGCGCCGCCGTCAAGGCGATGCTCGGCTTCTTCACCGGCCTGATCGAGCGCAAGCGCACCCAGCCGGGCGACGACCTGCTGTCCGACCTGACCGCGGTCCGCGACGAGTCCGTCCGCGGCGGCGCGGAAGGCGGCGACCGCCTCACCGAGGACGAACTGACCTCGCTCGCCTTCCTCATCCTCTTCGCCGGCTACGAGAACACCGTCCACCTCATCGCCAACGCCGTCCTCGCCCTGCTCACCCACCCCGGGCAACTCGCCGCCCTGCGCGCCGAACCGGAGCTGATCGACGGCGCCGTCGAGGAGTTCGCCCGCTTCGACGGCCCCGCCCCGCTCGCCATCCGCCGCTTCCCGCGCGAGGACGTCACCATCGGCGGCGTCACCGTCCCGGCGGGGGAGACCGTGCTGCTCGCCCTCGGCTCCGCCAACCGCGACCCCGCGCAGTTCACCGACCCCGACCGGCTCGACCTGCGCCGCCGCGAGACCGGCCACCTGGCCCTCGGCCACGGCATCCACTACTGCCTCGGCGCGCCGCTGGCCCGGATGGAGACCGCCGTCGCACTGAACGCCCTGCTGCGCCGCTTCCCCGACCTGGCCCTGGACGTGCCGGTCGAGCAGCTGCGCCACCGCCCCACCCTGCGGGCCCGTGGCCTGCTGGAACTGCCCGTCCGGTACTGAGCCGGGGCGGCTCGGGGGCGCTCCCGGGGGATGGCACCGGGGCGGCTCGGGGGGCGTTCGGGCCGGTCCGGGGGCGTCCGGGGCTGACGCGATCCTGACGGCGGGAGCGGGAACCGGCTCGACTTCTACAGCGTTGTCGTAGTCGAACAGCGGTACTCGTACGGTCGTGGAGGAAGTCCCATGAGTGTGGCCCTGACGAAGGGCGGCAACGTCTCCCTGGGCAAGCAGGCACCCGGACTGCAGGTGGTCCGGATCGGCCTCGGCTGGACGGCCGCGGCCGGGTACGACCTGGACGCCAGCGCGTTGCTGTGCGGGGCGGACGGGAAGGTCGGCTCGGACCGGAACTTCGTCTTCTTCAACAACCTGCGGAGCCCGGACGGCTCGGTCCGCCACCAGGGCGGCTCCGGCGGCGGGCCCGACCGCGAGCAGATCGAGGTCCGGCTCGCGGAGGTCTCCGCCGACGTGGAGAAGATCGTCTTCGCGGTGGCGATCTACGACGCGGCGCAGCGACGGCAGAACTTCGGGCAGGTCCGCGGCGCGTACGTCCGCGTCACCGACCCGGACGGCGGCGCCGAGGTGGCCCGCTACGACGTGGCGTCCGTGGCGGGCAGCGAGACCGCGATGGTGTTCGGCGAGCTGTACCGGCACGGCGCGGACTGGAAGTTCCGGGCGGTCGGGCAGGGGTACGCCGCGGGGCTCGCGGGCATCGCGACGGACTTCGGCGTCGACGTCCTGCAGCCCGCTCCCGCTCCCGCGGTCCCGCCCGCTCCGGCATCGGCGCCGGCTCCGGCTCCGGTGAAGCCCGCCGTGCCGGACGCCCCGCCGGCGGTGCCCGCCGCACTGCCCCCCGTCCCGCAGACCCCACCGGCAACAGGGAGTTCCCCCGTGACGTGTTTCTTCGACCCCTCGCACGGCGCCGGCACGACGGCGGTGCTGTGGTCGCCGCAGTGGGGCGTGCCCCGCCAGATCGAGACCTGCGCCGCCTGTGCCCAGCGGGTGCAGACGACCGTCCCGCCGTTCTACACCCCGCCGCAGGGGTACCCGCAGCCCGTCCAGCAGCAGGGCTACCCGCAGCAGGGCTACCCGCAGGCGCCCGGCCAGCCGGCGCAGGGCGGCGGCCGGCGCTTCGGCACCGGCGCGCTGATCGGTGCGGGCGCGGCGGGCCTGGTCGGCGGCGCGCTGCTCAACGAGGCCTTCGACGACGACGGGCCCGAGGTCGTCGTCAACAACTACTACGAGGACGACGGCCTCTTCTAGACCGTCGGGCGAACCGCCGGGCGAGCCGTCAGGCAGCGGGGAAGCGCAGCTCCTGAAGGGCCGTCGGGGACCACCCCGGCGGCCCGTGCTGTCGGTGCCGTGCGTTTGAATGGTCGTCGCCACACGTTCTGACCGGGGGAGACGCACTGATGACCACGTCCGAAGCCGAGCTGCTCGACGCCGCCCGCCATCCCACCGCGGCCTGGCTGGAGTCCTGCTTCGGCCCGGGCACGCTGTGGCGGCCCGAGGTGCTGCCCGAGCGTCTGGAGTCGCCCGCCGCCCGGGCGTTCCTGACCGAGGTCGGCCTGCCGGCCGTCGGGCTCGACTTCGTCGGCTTCGACGCGACGGACCTGCCCAAGCGCGGGATGTGGGAGGCGGACCTGGACGACCTGTTCGGCAACCGCACGCCGGACGACGAGACCCCGCCGAGCAACTGGGGGTACTGCGTCGGGACGTTCGACGAGTGGCACCTGATGGTCGACGCCGGATCCGGCGCCGTGAAGATCTACAACGCGGACGGCTGGGACCACGCGCGCGGCTACGGCGGCTGGGCGGCCGACTCGCTGCCCGCGGTGATCGGCGCCCTGGGGCTGCTGGCCGGCTTCGAGGAGCGGGTCGTCGGCGGCGACGCGAACGCCGCGCTCGACGAGTTCGAGGCCCTGGTCGAGCAGTTGGGCCAGGGGCCGGACGAGTCGGACCTCTGGTGCCAGATCGCGGTGAACCTGCGGGAGGAGTACGAGGAGCTGGACGAGGACTGACCCCCTCCGTCCCCTCCGCACCGGGCGGCCGCACAACGCGCAGGCGTTGTGCGGCCGTTCGCGTTTCAGGGACCCTGCAGCCGGTACGCCCCGGCGCGGGCGGCGGCCCCGGCGGCGGCCGCGGCCCGGTCGGCGGCGGCCTCGTCCAGCGGTTCGACGGTGGTCAGCATCCGGTAGTAGAGCGGTGCCGACACGGCCCGGACGACCTCCGACGCGTCGGTGTCCGCCGGGAGCTCGCCGCGCTCGACGGCCTCGGTGACGCACGGCGCCCACTCCTCCACCCGGCGCCGGTAGAAGTGCCGCAGCGCCTCGGCGGCGTCCGCGTCGCAGTTCGCCGCCACGATCACCGCGCGGAACAGCGCGCCCTGCCGGGGGTCGGCCAGGGTGCGCCGGACGAGCCGGGCGTTGGCCCGCAGGTCCTCGGCGAGGGAGCCGGTGTGCGTGCGCGGCAGCGACTGCTCCGCCATGTCCGCCAGGAGGTCGGCGACGAGCGCGGTGGTGCTGCCCCAGCGGCGGTAGACCGTGGTGCGGCCGACCTCGGCCCGCTGGGCGATGTCGCCGAGGTCGAGACCGCTGAAGCCGTGCTCGACCAGGGCGTCCTCGGCGGCCCGCAGGACGGCGGTGCGCACCCGGGCGGTCCGGCCGCCGGGGCGGACGGTACCGGGCGTGAAGGGCTCGGCGGTGCCCACGGACGCGGCGGTGCCCACGGACTCCGCGGTGCCCACGGGCTCGGGAGTGCTCGCGGGCTCGGCGGGGTCGACGGGGTCGACGGACTCGCCGGGGTCGACGGATCTGGCAGCCATTAACGGGATTCCTGTTCCATTAGTCGCGAGGGGTCTGCTAGGTTCAGAGCATCCTAACGGAACGGGAGTCCCATTAGGGGCTTCGAGGGGAGAGCACCATGGGCATCGCCACCACCGACATGGAATACCGCCGACTCGGCGCATCCGGACTCAAAGTCCCCGCGCTCAGCCTCGGCACCGGCACCTTCGGCGGCCGCGGCCCGCTGTTCGGCGCCTGGGGCACCACCGACGTCGACGAGGCCCGCCGCCTGCTCGACATCGCCATCGACGCCGGGGTCACCCTCTTCGACACCGCCGACGTCTACTCCGACGGCGCCTCCGAGGAAGTGCTCGGCCGGGCGATCCGCGGCCGCCGCGACCAGGTCCTCGTCTCCACCAAGGCCGGCCTGCCCACCGGCGACGGCCCGCAGGACGCGGGCACCTCCCGCGCACGCCTGGTCCGCTCGGTGGACGACGCGCTGCGCCGCCTCGACACCGACTACCTCGACCTCTTCCAGCTCCACGCCTACGACGCGGACACCCCGATCGAGGAAGTGCTCGCCACCCTGGAGGACCTGGTCCGGGTCGGCAAGATCCGCTACACCGGCGTCTCCAACTTCTCCGGCTGGCAGCTGATGAAGTCCCTCGCCCTGGCCGACCGCCACGGCCGCCCCCGCTACGCCGCCCACCAGGTCTACTACTCCCTCGTCGGCCGCGACTACGAGTGGGAGCTGATGCCGCTCGCCCGGGAGGAGGGCGTCGGCGCCCTGGTCTGGAGCCCGCTCGGCTGGGGCCGCCTGACCGGCCGGATCCGTCGGGGGCAGCCCCTCCCGGCCGGCAGCCGCCTGCACGACACCGCCGACTACGGCCCGCCGGTCGAGGACGAGCTGCTCCACCGGGTGGTCGACGCCCTCGACGAGGTCGCCGCCGAGACCGGCCGCACCGTCCCCCAGATCGCCATCAACTGGCTGCTGCGCCGCCCGACCGTCTCCTCGGTCATCATCGGCGCCCGCAACGAGGAGCAGCTGCGCCAGAACCTCGGCGCGGTCGGCTGGTCGCTGACGGACGACCAGATCGCCCGCCTCGACGCCGCCAGCGCCCGCACCGCCCCGTACCCGTACTTCCCGTACCGCCGCCAGGCGGCCTTCGCCCGCCTCGACCCGCCGATGGCCGGCTGACGCTTCGGTGCGGGACGGGTTCGAGGGCCGCCCCACGCGACTGGGCGCAGTCTGGGGCAGCTCGGGCTGCGCCCAGTCGTGTGGGCGGTGGGGGGCCGTTGCGCCAGGTGGGTTTCGGCCGGATGGGGGAGGCCGGGGCGGTACGGAAGTTGTCGGTGGGGTAGGCGATTTGGGTCACGGTGTGTGCAGGTTCGGCAGGAACTGTGTTCGATTGTCGACAGGTTCATGCAATGCTTCTCGGGGAGCGACGGACTCCCGGGTGACGCTCCCGTGCAGGTCGGCGGCCTGCTTCCGGCAGGGTGGCGCGTTGGTGCGACCGCCGTCGAAACGTCTGACGCTCCGTCAAGGTTCCTTGTTTTCCTGCGAACTTCTCGCGTCCGCTTTAAGCTCCCGTTAACAATGGCGGCTTTCCGCCACTCGCGAACCCCCGTGCGAGGTCGGGCGGCAGGCCCCCACCGGACGCATGCCCAACGTGACGATGAGAGCAGGGATGACGACGACAAGTGAACGAACAGTCGGCGCGGCGCGCGACCCGGACCGGTGGCGACCGGCTCGGCTCGGCCGCCGCACCGCAGGCGGCGCGGCGGCGGTCGCCGTCGCGATCGGCGCCTGCTCGTTGGCCGCGGCCCCGTCGGCGTTTCCGCAGACGGGCGACGGCACCGTAACGGTCCGGGTGATCCGGGCCGTGGACACCACCGGGGTGTGGACCCCCGTGCTGGAACCCGGGATCGCGGGCGTGAAGGTGACGCTCACCGACGACGCGGGTGTCGGCATCGAGGGCACCACCGCGGCCGACGGCACGGTGACACTGGCACCGGCCGCCAGCAAGGCGACCGGCGGCAAGTACCGGATCCAGGTGGTGAACCCGAAGCCGGGCGTGCTGTTCCCGGCCTTCGCCTCGCGCCAGGGCCTGACCGGCGCGCCGAACCAGCTCAGCAGCAACGAGGAGTTCGTCGACCTCGGCGGCGGCAAGAAGGTCGAGCTCACCACGGGCCTGTGGAGCCCGGGTGACTACTGCCAGAAGAACGCGCCGCTGGTGTCGACCTGCCAGCCGGCGCCCCGGGAAGGCGCATCGGCGCGCACGCTGGTCTCCTTCCCGTACAGCGCCCGCGGCGTGGCCGGCACCGACGCGACCGTGACCGACCTGGCCACGGCCGAGCAGACCGGCAACATCTACGGCATCGCGTGGAACCGGGCGGACAAGCGGATCTTCTCCGCCGCCTCGGCCAAGCGCACCACGGCGTACGGCCCCGGCGGCCCGGGCGCGATCTACGTGACCGACCCGGTGAAGAAGACGACAGCCCTCTTCACGACCGTTCCGGACGCCGGCAGCACGCCGCACGGCCCGGACAACGACGACGCCTTCCTGCCCGCGGTGGGCAAGGAGAGCCTCGGCGCCGTCAAGATCTCCGACGACGGCAAGGACCTGTTCGTCGTCAACCTCCACGACCGCAAGCTCTACCGCTACGACGCCACCGGCCCGACGGCGGCGGAGCCGAAGGCCGCCTACCCGATCCCCGACCCGGGCTGCCCGGCGGCCGGGGACTGGCGCCCGTACGGCCTCGGCCTGCAGGACGGCACCGGCTACCTCGGCGGCGTCTGCTCGGGCGAGTCGACCGGCAGGACCGCGGACCTGCGGGCCGTGGTGCTGCCCTTCGACCCGGACACCGGCACGTTCAAGAAGGCCGTGCTGGACCAGAAGCTCGACTACCCGCGCGGCAGCACGGTCGGCACCGCGTGCCCCGGCACCGGCTGGTTCCCGTGGCAGGACACCTTCCCGACCACGCAGAACGGCCACGCCTGCACCGACTACCTGGCCAACCCCGAGCCGGCCCTGGCCGAGATCGCGTTCGAGACCGACGGCTCGATGGTGCTCGCCTTCCGGGACCGCTTCGGCGACCAGTCGGCGGCCGCACCGACCGGCGGCACGATGGCCAAGGTCCTGCCCGGCGGTGACCTCAACAAGGCCTGCCTGGTGAACGGCACCTACGTGCTGGACACCAACAACGGCTGCGGGGCCACGACCCGGGGCACCCGGTTCTTCGACAACAACCGCATCGGCCACAACAACGCCCTGAACGCCGGGATGGCGTTCTCCAAGGTCGAGGACTCCATCGCGACCTCGGGCTACGACACCAACGGGATGGCCTACGGCTACGGCGCGGGCTTCGACAAGCGCGACGGCAAGGCCGACGGCGGCCTGCGCCTCAACCCGGTCGGGCCGATCCCGCCGTTCGGCAAGGGCGCCGCGATGGGCGACCTCGAAGTGCTCTGCGACCAGGCGCCGCTGCAGATCGGCAACCGGGTCTGGTACGACCCCGAGCGCAGCGGCCTCCAGCTGCCGGGCCAGCGCCCGGTGCCGGGTGTCACCGTCCACCTGTACGACGAGTCAGGGAAGCTCGTCGGTACGACGAAGACGACGGCGCGCGGCGAGTACTACTTCGACGACAGCAACGTCGAGGGCGGCCTCAAGGCGAGGACCACGTACACGATCAAGCTGGACAACCCGGCCGACTACGCCAAGGACGGCCCGCTGTTCCAGTGGGCGCCCACCGAACACGACGTCGGTGACAACCACTTCATCGACTCCAAGGGCATCGTCCCGGCCGGCGGCAAGTACCCGGAACGGGGGCTGACCACCGGCGGACCGGGCCAGAACGACCACACCTACGACTTCGGCTTCCGCCAGCAGGAGGGCGCGCTGCGCCTGGTCAAGCACGACCAGGACGGCAAGCCGCTGGCGGGCGCCAAGTTCCAGCTGTGGCACGAGACGAACGGCACGGACGGGCTGCAGCCGACCGGCGACAAGCCCGACACCAAGGTGGGCGAACCGTGCACCACCGGCGCCGACGGGCTCTGCCAGGGCAAGGGCGTCGTGGGCACGTACTACTGGCAGGAACTGAGCCCGCCGGCGGGCTACTCGGCGCCGGAGGTCACGGTGCTCGGGCCGCTGGTGCTCACCAGCGGGAACCTCGACGACGGAGTCGAGGTGACGGCCGTCAACCGGCTGATCCCGACGCCGACGCCGACACCCACCCCGACGTCGACACCGACCGAGACACCGCCGGCGACGTCGACCCCGGTCCCCGCACCCCCGGCCCCGCCGGCTCCCGGACCCGGGCACCTGCCCAACACCGGTGCGGGCGCGGCGATCCCGTTCGCCGTAGCCGGAGCGGCGGCGCTGATCACCCTCGGTGCGGCGCTGGTGCTGCTGGTCCGTAGGCGCAGGGCAATCCGGCAGGGCTAGCAACCCCAGGCCGGGCTGGCAACCCCGGCCAGGGGTGGTAACCCCCGGCCGGGCAGACCGGCACCGGCGATCCGTGCCGGTGCCGGATCGGGCGGGTTCGCGGACCACTGGTCCCCGAACCCGCCCGACTGTCGTGACCGGCCCCCGTCGCGGGCAGCCCGGTCCCACGCAGACCACTCACCTACAGCACACCGACCGCACACCGACCCACGAGAGAAGGCACCCGCATGGCCCGGAGGACGAAGGACGACACCCGCAGGCCGTGGCGGAGCCGCTGGCTCCTCACCCTGGCCGCGATCGCGGTGTGCGGCACCGCGGCGGGCGGTCTGGTCGTCTACCGGACGGTCTCCGACGAGGCCGACGAGCGGCCGGTGACCAGCGACGAAGCCTCCCGGCTGGCCCTGTCGCGGCTGAACCTCTACCAGGCCGCTCCGGTCGGGGTGACGCTCACGGCCGCCGAGGGCGGAGGCGTCACCATCCGGGTGGAGGGCGTCGTGGACTACCGCACCCACCGCGGCGTGGGCCGCTACCGGACGACCGGGGCGAGCGGCCCGCTCGACCACGGGCTGATCATCTGGGACACCGGCGGCCTCGGCCTGGCCCCGGAACCGGCCGGCGTCGACGGCCCGGCGTGGCAGCAGGCCGAGCACGTGCCGCGGCAGGGCTGGTCGCCGCGCTCCTACACCGCGGACCCCCTGGACTCCGGGCTCAGCCTGGTGGTCCAGCTCGGCGCGGACCGCCCCGACAACCCGCTGCTGCTCGCCCAGTCCGGGGCGCGCTGGCTGGGCCGCGACCGGATCGACGGCCGCGGCTACGACCGCATCGCCGGCCCGCGCGCCCAGGGCTCCGCACCCGATGGCGGGCGCTCGCCACTGACCTACTGGGTCGACGGCGACGGCGCGCTGCGGCGGGTGACGATGCGGATGGCCGGCCTGGGCACGCCGACCACGGCGGACTTCTCCGGCCACGACGCCGCCGCCAAGCTCCCCGAAGCCCCCTGGCTGGCCGGCTGACGCCGACCGCGTCGCCCGACGACGCGGCGTCACGGCCTGGCGGAGCCGACGCCCCGAAACCGATCGATCCCGGGAAGGAGACACATTGTGAGTACGGCACCCCGAACCCCCGGCGACTACAGCACCGTCAGTGACCCCGAGCGGGCCTTGAAGTACGCGATCCGGCACATCGCGGGCGACCGCACCGAGATCATCGAGGGGGTCGTCACTCCCGTGTCGCGGTCATGGGCGCGCGAGTCCGCCGCCGAGGTCGTCCGCCGTCAGATCACCCCGCGCATGGAACAGCTCGACCTGCTCTCGGGCTCCGGCAACCTCGATCTGCCTTGATCTCGACACCACCCGCCTGTAGCGGGCGGCGGACCTCTAGACCCGTGCGCTGTCCGTCGAACGGGCCTTCGCGGGGAGGCCGTTGGCGAGGTCCTCGACCAGGAGGCGCCAGGCGATGGCGTCCGCGGCGGTGCGCAGTTGCGGGCTGCGCGGTCGGCCGGCGTCGGCGTCGAGGCGGGCGTTGAGCCAGTCGGACCAGGCGCGGGCGAGGGCCCGGACCTCGCGGGTGCCGGTCTCGGTGTTCACCAGGACGCCGCCGTCGCGGACGAGGTAGCCCTCGGCGGCCATCCGGTCGAAGACGGGCTCCAGGACCTCGGGCGGGATCCGTTTGCGGGCGGCGATGAGGTCGAGGTCGGCGCGGCCGATCACCTTGGTGTGCTGGGCGACCTCCATCAGTGCCCAGGCGCCGCCGAGGTCCACCCGGGTGTCGGCGTCGGAGACGATGGCCCGGACGGTGTCGAGGTCCACGCCGCGGACGATCTTGCAGACCGCGTACTCCAGGTGCGGGTCGGAGTCGGCGGTGGTCGGCTGGGCGAAGCCCTCGCCCATGTCGGTGGAGCCGGCCCGGGCGGTGTCGCGCAGTGGTACCTGTTTGAGGAAGAGCGCGACGACGAAGCCGATCACGGCCACCGGGATCGTCCACAGGTACACGGTGTGCAGCGCGTCGGAGTAGGCCTGCACGATCGGCGCGGCCTGGTCGGCGGGTAGCCCGTGCAGGCTCTGGGGGCTCTCGGCGGCACGGGCGAGCACGGCCGGGTCGGCGCCGGTGAGCCGGGCGGCGGTGGCGACGCCCTCGCGGAGTTCGGTCGTGAGGCTGTTGGTGTAGATGGTGCCGAACACGGCGGTGCCGAAGGAGCTGCCGATGGTCCGGAAGAAGGTGACCCCGGAGGTGGCGGTGCCGAGGTCCGCGTAGTCGACGGTGTTCTGCACGGCGATCGTCAGCACCTGCATGCTCAGTCCGATGCCGACGCCGAGCACGAACATGTAGAGCGAGGCGAGCGCGGTGCCGGTGCCGGGTTCGAGCCGGGAGAGCAGGTAGAGGCCGAGGGCCATGACGGCCGTGCCGACGATCGGGAACACCCGGTACTTGCCGGTCCTGCTGACCGCGGTGCCGCTGCCGATCGAGGCGAGCAGCAGGCCGATGACCATCGGCAGCATCCGGATGCCGGAGACCGTCGCCGAGTCACCGTCGACGTACTGCAGGAAGGTCGGCAGGAAGGTGAGCGCGCCGAGCATCGCGAAGCCGACGATGAAGCTGAGCACCGAGCAGACCGTGAACACCGGGTTGCGGAACAGCCGCATCGGCAGCATGGGTTCGACGGCCCGGGTCTCGGTCCAGCAGAACAGCCCGAGGGCGATCGTGCCGCCGACGAACAGGCCGATGATCACCCCGGAGCCCCAGGGGTACTGGTTGCCGCCCCAGCTGGTCGCCAGGATCAGCGCGCCGGCGCCGACCGCGACCAGCGCGATGCCCAGGTAGTCGATCACCGGCCGGGTCGCCGAGCGCACCGAGGGGATGGTCCGGGCGGCCGCGATCACCACCACGACCGCGAGCGGCACGTTGACGTAGAACGCCCAGCGCCAGGACAGATGGTCGGTGAACAGCCCGCCCAGCAGCGGCCCGATCACCGTGGCCACGCCGAACACCGCGCCGATCGCGCCCTGGTACTTGCCGCGCTCGCGCAGCGGGATGACGTCCGCGATCAGCGCCATGGCGGTGACCATCAGCCCGCCCGCGCCGACGCCCTGCACCGCCCGCCAGGAGATCAGCAGTGTCATGTTGGTGGCCAGCCCGCACAGGAACGAGCCGGCGACGAAGACGACCGCCGAGATCTGGAAGATCAGCTTGCGTCCGTACAGGTCGCCGAACTTGCCGGCCAGCACGGTGGCCACCGTCTCGGCCAGCAGGTAGGAGGTCACCACCCAGGACATGTGCGCGGCCCCGCCGAGGTCCGCGACGATGGTGGGCAGCGCGGTGCCGACGATGGTCTGGTCGAGGGCGGCCAGCAGCATGCCGAGCACGATCGTGGCGAAGACGACGTTCCGCTGCCGAACGTCCAGCACCGGTGGGGCGAGCGGCGGGTTCTCGGTGGCGACGGTCATGCCGTCAGCCTCTGGGGTCCGGGCACCGATCGCGATCCGGTTCGACCGTTCGGGTGAGGCTGCGGGGGAAGCGGCCGGGTGAGGCGGCCGGGGGAGCGGAAGGGAGCGCTGCCCGGGTACGACCCGGGTGGCGGTACCCGGAGGGCGGGGCGACGATGAGCCGAGCGAAGCCCGCCGACCACCGGCCGGGCAGCGAGCAAGCCGCCCCGGACACCGGGAAGAGGCTCCCATGACCCCCGACGCCCCGTCCGCCACCGCGCACCCGGACCCGCCCGGCGCTTCCGCCGCGGGCGGCCGGGCCGACACGCGGCGTTGGCGGGCGCTCGCGGTCTGCCTGGTCGCCGGCTTCATGACCCTGCTGGACGTCAGCATCGTCAACGTCGCCCTGCCGACCGTACGGGCCGGGCTGCACATGTCGGAGAGCGGCCTGCAGTGGGTGCTCAGCGGCTACGCGCTGGCCTTCGGCCTGGTGCTCGTCCCGGCCGGACGGCTCGGCGACGCGCGCAGCCGGCGCGCCGTCTTCCTCACCGGACTCGCCCTGTTCACCGCGGCCAGCGCACTGGCCGGCGCGGCGCAGAGCCAGGAGTGGCTGGTGCTGGCCCGGCTCTTCCAGGGCGCGGCGGGTGGCGTGCTCGTCCCGCAGGTGTCCGGCTTCATCCAGACCCTCTTCCGGGGCGCCGACCGCGGCCGGGCCTTCGGCGCGCTCGGCGCCACCATCGGGCTGTCGACCGCCGTCGGACCGCTGCTCGGCGGGCTGCTGATCCACCTGTCCGGCCCGCAGGACGGCTGGCGCTGGGTGTTCCTGGTGAACCTGCCGATCGGCGTCGCCGCCCTGCCGATCGCCCACCGGCTGCTCCCGGCGCCCCCGCCGGCCGCCGAGCGCGCCGGGCACCGCGACTTCGACCCGGTCGGCGTGGTGCTGCTCGGCGCCGGCACGGTCGCGCTGCTGCTGCCGTTCGTCCAGGCACAGCAGTGGCACAGCCCGGCGCGGTGGCTGCTGCTGCCGGTGTCGGCGGTGCTGCTCGGGGCCTTCGTCGGCTGGGAGGTGCACTACGGGCGGCGGCACGAGCCGCTGGTGAGCATGGCGCTGTTCGCGGTGCGCCCGTACGCGGCGGGGGTGCTGCTGTCGTTGGCGTACTTCGCGGGGTTCACCGCGATCTTCTTCATCTTCACGCTGTACCTGCAGGTCGGCCTGCACTACTCGGCCCTTGCGGCGGGCGTGGCGATCACCCCGTTCGCGATCGGTTCGGGCGCGGCCGCGGCGGTGGGCGGGCGGCTGGTGAGCCGGCTCGGCAGGCGGCTGGTGGTGGTGGGGCTGCTGCTGGTGCTGGCCGGCCTGCTGGCCGCGGCGCTCGCGGTGCAGCTGTGGTCGGGGCCCCGGGTGGGCTGGACGACGGCGCTGCCGCTGCTGGTCGCCGGGGTGGGCAGCGGGCTGGTGATCGCCCCGAACCAGACGCTGACCCTCCAGCAGGTGCCGGTCGCCCGGGCGGGCAGTGCGGGCGGCGTGCTGCAGACCGCGCAGCGGGTCGGTTCGGCGGTGGGCATCGCGGTCGTCGGGTCGGTGTTCTTCGCCCACGCGCGCGGTCGGCACCCGGACTGGGCGACGGCCTTCCAGCTGGGCGTGACGGTCGCGGCGGGGCTGGTGCTGACGGCTCTGCTGGTGGCCTTGGTGGACACCGTGGCGGGAGCGCCGCCCACCCCGGCCGGGTCGGGTGGGTCGGACGGGGGTGGTGGGTCCGGCGGACCGGGTGGCGGTGGCTCGTGAACGGCTGCGGTGCGGCGGTGGGGCGGTCGACGGTGCGGTCCGGTGCGGTCGGTGGGGTCCGGTTTCCGGGCCTCCGTGGTGCGGTAGGGAGCGGATCGTGAGCGATTCCCGAGCGGATTTCCTGGCCGCGGCCCGCGCGGCCGAACAGCTGCTCCGCGTCCCCGAGGTGGCCGAGGCCTGGCGGCGGCCGAGCGCGCTGGCGGAGTGGAGCGTCGGCGGGCTGGCCGGGCACCTGGCCTTCCAGGTCCTGTGCGTGTCCGAGGCCCTGGCCGCCGCGCCGCCGACCGAGACGACGATCGGCCTGCTGGACCACTACGCCCGGGTCGCGTGGGTCGGCGCGGAGCTCGACGCGGACATCAACGTCCGGATCCGGCAGGGCAGTGAGGCGTTCGCCGCCGACGGGCCGGCCGCACTGCACCGCCGGGTCGACGCCGCCGTCGCGGAGCTGACGACCGCGTTGGCGGCGGCGGACGGCACGCGCCCGGCCCGGCTGCCGTTCTGGGGGCCGTGGTCGCTGACGCTCGACGACCTGTTGGCGACCCGGACGATGGAACTGGCCGTCCACGCCGACGACCTGGCGGTCAGCGTGGGCGTTCCGACTCCCGGACTCCCGCCGGAGACCGCCGACTCCGTGGCCGCACTGCTGGCCCGGCTGGCGGTCCGGCGGCACGGGTGGGTGGGCGTGCTGCGGGCGCTCAGCCGGGCCGAGCGGGCACCGGGGAGCATCGCGGCGTTCTGAGCCGTGGCAGGTCGGCGCGGGCAGTGGCCGGCTGTTCGGGCCTTCCCCGGCCGTCAGTGGTCCCGGCGGTGGATCACCAGTGCCGCGATCGCCACCGAGGCGAACGACCAGGCCGCGAGGGTGATCCAGGAGCCTGCGACGGTCGCGGGGTAGGCGCTGGGGCGCCAGCCGGCCAGGCTGATCCGGGCCAGGCGCTGCCAGGCGGGCAGCGGCAGGGCGTGCAGCAGGTCGGCCGTCCAGCGGTAGCGCTCGGTGACGAGGGACGGGAGGAAGAACAGCACCACGACGGTGCCCACCACCGCGCCCGCGCTGTGCCGGATCAGGGTGCCGATCCCGAGCCCGACCAGCGCGCAGACCGGGCCGAACAGCGTGGCCGCCGCGACGTACCGGAAGGCGGCGGGGTCGGTGAGGGACTGTCCGATGCCGGAGTCGGACAGGACCGCCTGGCTGAGGCCGAAAGACACGCCGACGGTGAGCACGCCGAAGCCGAGCATCACGGCGGCCAGGACGCAGGCCTTGGCCACCAGCACCGCCCTGCGGTCGGGCACGGCGGCCAGCGTCGTGCGGATCAGCCCGGTCGCGTACTCGCCGGCGATGACGATCGCGCCGAGGCCGCCTCCGAGGAGCAGCAGGATGTCGGCGGAGGCGATGTTGAAGGCGTCGTTCAGCGCCACCTGCGCCATGGCGGCCGGATCGCCGCTGCCCGGTGTGTAGTGGTCGCGGGTGTACAGGGCGGACTTGAGGTTGGCGGCGACGATGGCCACGGCGCTCAGGCCGAGCACCCACGGGATCGAGCGCAGTGATCGGAGTTTGATCCACTCGGCGGCGAGCAGGTCGGTGAAGCGGGGTGCGGGTTCGGCGGTGTGTGCGGCGGTCGGGGCGAGGGGGGTGAGGGCGGTGTGGGTCGTGCTCATCGGGGTTCTCCAGCCGGGTGTTCGGCCGCCGGGTACTCGACGCTGTCGGCGGTCAGGGACATGAACGCGGTCTCCAGGGACGAGGTGCGGGTGGTCAGTTCGCCGAGCACCACGCCGTGTCGCAGGGCGAGTTCGCCGATCCGTTCGGCGGGCAGCCCGGTGACGATCGCCGACTGCGGCTCGTGGAGCTGTACGTCGGCGCCTTCCGTCCGCAATGCTTCGGCCAGCAGCGGGAGTTCGGGTGAGCGGACGGTCACCGAGGTCGTCGCGTTGCGGGCGGAGAACTCCGCCAGGCCCTCGTCGGCGATCAGCCGGCCGCGCCCGATCACCACCAGGCGGTCGGCGGTGTGCTCCATCTCGGCCATCATGTGGCTGGAGACGAACACCGTGCGCCCCTCGGCGGCGAGGCGGCGGAACAGTCCGCGCACCCACAGCACGCCCTCCGGGTCCAGCCCGTTCAGCGGCTCGTCGAAGAGCAGCACCGGCGGGTCGCCGAGCAGCGCGCCCGCGATGCCGAGCCGTTGTTTCATGCCCAGCGAGTAGCCGCCGATCCGCCGTCCGGCGGCCCGGCCCAGTCCGACCTCCTCCAGCACCTCCTCGACGCGTGCGGCCGGGATCCGGTTGCTGCGGGCCAGCGCCCGCAGGTGGGCGCGGCCGCTGCGTCCGCCGTGGACGTCGCCCGCGTCCAGCAGCGCGCCGACGTGCCGCAGCCCGCGAGGCCGGCCGCGGAAGGGTCGGCCGTCGACGGTGACGCTGCCGGTGGTGGGGTCGTTGAGGCCGAGGACCAGCCGCAGCGTGGTGGACTTGCCGGCGCCGTTGGGGCCGAGGAAGCCGGTGACGGCGCCGGGCCGGACGGTGAAGGTGAGGCGGTCGACGGCGGTCCGCACGGCGGTGCGGCGGCCGTAGCGCTTCGTCAGCTCGTTGACTTCGATCATGGGTTCCACGGTGCCGGGCGAGCGGCGGCCGCACATCGGACCGGTGTCGACAACGCGGGTCACCCCCGGCCGTACGCGCAGGTCACCCCCGGCCGTACAACCACGGTCGGATGACGGCTCGTCGGGCCGCCGTTACGATCGTGGACCATGCCGTCGACCCCCACCCCGCCGCTGTTCCGGCGCGTCCCGCCCGAGGTCTGGGTCGGGCTCGCCTGGTGCGTGGCCGCCGCCTACCCCGCCGTCCGGCTCGGTGGCTCCGCGCAGCACCACGGCGCCGCCGCGCACGGCGGGTGGGCGTTCACCCTGGCCGACACGGCGGTGGCCTTCGCGGGCGCCGCGTCGGTGCGCCGGCTGCCGGTGCTGTCGGTCGTCCTGCTGCTGATCGCCACCTGGACCGAGACCGACGGCTGGTCCGGCGGCACCCAGGTGCCGCCCGGCGCGCTGCTGGCCGTGGACACCGCGCTCTGCCTGATCACCGCCACCCGGCCGCGCCGCACCTCGCGGGCCGCGTTCGCCCTCGTCATGGGCTTCCTGGTGCTGCACATCGGCCTGGTGCGCGGCAACACCGTCGGCATCTTCACCGGCACCCACATCGGCTCCGCCGACGGCGCCGCGCTGCTCGCGCTGGTCGCCTGGCTGGTCGGGCGCTCGGTGCGGCAGAACCGGGAGCACGCCGAGGCGCTGAGCAGCCGGGCGGCCGCCGAGGCGGTCACCGCCGAACGGCTGCGGATCGCCCGGGAGATGCACGACACCGTCGCGCACAGCCTGGGCATCGTCGCGCTCCAGGCGGGTGCCGCCCGCCGGGTCATCGACCGCCGGCCCGAACGCGCCAAGGCGGCGCTCGGCGAGATCGAGGCCGCCGGACGGGACACCCTGGCCGCGCTGCGCCGGATGCTCGTCGTCCTGCGCCGGGCCGACGGCGACGGCCCGGGCACCGGCGCGCAGGGCCTGGCGGACCTCGACCGGCTGGCCGGGGCGACCACGGCGGCGGGGGTGCGGGTGGAGGTCCGGCGGCACGGCGAACAGCGGGCGCTGCCACCGGAGATCGACCTCGCGGCCTTCCGGATCATCCAGGAGTCCGTCACCAACGTGGTCCGGCACGCGGACGCCGACGCCTGCGTGGTCCGGGTCGACTCCCGGACGGCGGGGGAGCTGTCCGTCGAGGTCACCGACCGGGGCCGGGGGCACGGCAGCGACCCGGGCAGCGGCTTCGGGCTGGCCGGGCTGCGCGAGCGGGTCGCCCTGCTGCACGGCCGGTTCGACGCCGGGCCGCGCGCCGACGGCGGCTTCCGGGTCGCGGCCACGCTGCCGGTCCCGGGGCCGGTGGCGATCCCGGTCGGGGTCACGGTCCCCGCGGTCGCGGGGGAGGTGCGCGCGTGATCCGGGTCGTCCTGGCCGACGACCAGCCGCTGGTACGGGCCGCGCTGGAGATGGTCATCGCGGAGACCACCGACATCGAGGTGGTCGGCGAGGCGGGCACCGGGGCGGAGGCCGTCCGGCTGGCGGCCGAACTGTGCCCGGACGTCGTGGTGATGGACATCCGGATGCCGGGGACGGACGGCATCGAGGCCACCCGGCTGGTGACCGCCGCCGGCGGTCCGACCCGGGTGGTCGTGCTCACCACCTTCGACGAGGACGAGCACGTCTACGCGGCGCTGCACGCCGGGGCGTCCGGGTTCCTGGTCAAGGACATGGCACTGGACGACATCCTCGGCGCGGTGCGGGTGGTCGCCGCCGGGGACGCGCTGATCGCGCCGAGCGTCACCCGGCGGCTGATCGGTGCCTTCGCGGCCGGCCGTCCGCCCGGCTCATGGGGCGGTTCCCGGGACGGCCGACTGCCCGGCGCCCTTCCCGGCCGGCCGGCCGGTCCCGGCGCGCGGAACGAGGCCGTGCGCCGGCTGGCGGCGATCACCGACCGGGAGCGGGAGATCCTCACGCTGGTCGGCCGGGGCCTGTCCAACACCGAGATCGCCGCCGAGCTGGTGCTCAGCATCGCCACCGTCAAGACCTACATGACCCGGCTGCTCGCCAAGCTCGACGCCCGGGACCGGGTGCAGCTGGTCATCCTGGCCTACGAGGCGGGCCTGGTCTCCGTCCCCGGGTGACCGGGGCCGCCGCGGCCCGCCGTGGGCCCGCCGCGGGCCGGAGTGGGAGACGGGTTCAGCGCTTGACCGCCACGCCCGCGTACATCGCGATGTCCTGGTCCCGGACGGGCGCGGCGTCCGCGTCCGGGCGCCAGTGGTGCACCAGCGTGACGCCCGGGTCGAGCAGCTCGTAGCCGTCGAAGAAGGCCTCCGTCTCGGCCTTGTCGCGGATCTGCAGCGGGATGCCGCGCGCGTTGTACTCCCGGCCGACGCCGCCCACGCCGACGGGGTCGGTGTCGCCGGTGAAGACGGTCAGCGCGAGGAAGCTGCCGGGCGCCAGCGCGTCCATGAAGCGGCGCACGATGCCCTGCGGGTCGTCCTCGTCCAGCACGAAGTGGACGATCGCGATCAGCGACAGCGCCACCGGCTGCGAGAGGTCGAGCACCTCGCGCAGCCGGGCGTTGCCGATGATCGACTCCGGGTCGCGGAAGTCGGCGTCCACGTAACAGGTGCGGCCCTCGGGCGTGCTGTCCATCAGCGCCCGGGCGTGGGTCAGCACGATCGGGTCGTTGTCCACGTACGCGACCCGCGAATCCGGTGCCACCGCCTGGGCGATCTCGTGCACGTTCGGCGAGGTGGGGATGCCGGTGCCGATGTCCAGGAACTGCCGTACGCCGTACTGCTCGGCGAGGTGGCGCACCGAACGCTGCATGAAGTCGCGGGTGGTGCGCATCGAGATCGGGAGTGACGGCCAGGCCTTCACCGAGGCGTGCGCGGCGACCCGGTCCGCCTCGAAGTTGGTCTTGCCGCCGATCAGGAAGTCGTACACCCGGGCGGAGTGCGGAACGTCCATCCGCAGGTCCACCGACGGGTAGTCCTCCTGTGGACCGCGCTGCGCCCCGACCTCGTTCGCCATGCTCGTCCTCCCGTTGCTGGGGATCCGTCACCGGCCGCCTCGGTGGCGGTCCTTGGTGCGCATGGTAACGGTCGGCCGGTGTGACGATATGACGAACCCTCGGGTATGGCTCTGGGTCTGAGCCGGTCGGCCGGGGGCCCAGGCCGACCGGCTCAGGCCCTCAGGCCCTCAGGACTGGGCCTCCGGCTGCCTCGGTTCCACCAGCGCCCCGCCCGGCTGCCGGGGCACGGCCGCCGTCTCGGAGCCGCCCCGGCGGTGCGCCGCCAGTTCGAGCGCGGCCCCGATCCAGGCCGCACCGAAGGACCACGTCGCCAGCCACTCGCAGAGGAACAGCGGCTGCACCGACCAGTCGTCGCCGATGCCCGTCACCCCGGCCACGACGGACAGCAGCAGTGCGACCAGGATCAGCACCCCCGCCGCCAGGTAGGCCGTACCCACCCGGGCCGGCTGGGTGGAACGGGGATTGCGGAAGGAGTAGAGGCAGAACATCGCCAGCATGACGAACAGCAGGCTCGCGAAGACCAGGTGGAACACTCCGATGGTGCGCTGGACGTCCGACGCGCCGTCCGGCGACGTCGGGCACAGCGCCACCCCGACCGCGAAGACCCCGGCCGCCGTGCTCCAGCGGTCGTCCCGGCGGTCGAAGCGGTAGCAGATCAGGAACACCCCGAGTGCGCACAGGGTGCCGACGAAGACGTTCCGTGTGTCGGTGTAGTACGAGGCGCTCATCGAGCCCGGCCAGAAGCCCTCCGTGCTGCGCCCCGTCACCTCGGCGGCCAGCCAGTTGCCGAACGGCAGGGCCGGCGGCAGCAGGATGCCGATCAGCCCGACGCCGAGGCGGAGGAACATGACCGTCCGTTGGTCCTGGACGCCCCGCCGGGTGTCCGGGGAGTCCTGCGCGCGTGAGTCGTGAGTCACGGACGCCTCCTTGCTTGGGTGCGGGCGCGCGGGCGCCCGCTGACTTCTCGGCCACCGGGGACAGGACGGGGGCGGTGTCGACGGGGCGCCGCCCGAACCTGAGTGACCGTCAACTTGTGTACCCGCATTGGCGTTCGAAGCACCACTGATTTGAGTGGTTTACCGCCCGCCGACCGCCTAATATCCCCCCGGTGACCAGCATCGATGACCTGATCCCCTTCGAGCGGCCGTACGACGCGGCCGCCCTGCGTGCCCGCGACGCCGACGAGCTCGCCCGCTACGCGGCCGACCCGGAACGGCACTGGTACCGCCGCCGCGCCTGCGTCGAGGCCCTGGCCGGCCGGGTGCCGGAGCCGCACGCCCCCGCCCTGCTCGACGTCCTGAGGAACCACGGGGAGACCGCCGAGCTGCGCGTCGCCCTGCTCGACCTGTTCGCCGACCGCGCCGAACTGCTGCCCTGGCTGCGGCACCCGGACCGGAACCGGGACGGGCAGTACGGGCTGTGCCAGGCCTTCCTCAAGGCCCGTGGCGTCCTCGGCGACCGCACGGCCACGGCCGAACTCGCCACCCTCGCCGCCCACCCCTGGTCGCGTTGGCGGGAGTTCGGGGAGGCCGGGCTGGACGCGCTGGCCGACCGCCACGGGCTCCCGACCGTGCTGGCCGGCCTCGGCGACGCCCGCCCCGAGGACCGGCTGGCCCGCGACCGGCTGCGCCACCGGGCCGGGCAGGACGTCACCGACTCCCTCGCCGACCCGGACCGCCTGGTCGCCCACCAGGCCCACACCCTCGCGGCCGACCCCGAGCGGCTGCGCGCCCTCCTCGCCTCGGACCGGCCCGTCGAGGCCGCGCTGTGGGCGGTCTGCGCGCTGCACCGCCTCACCGGCGACACCGCGGAGGCCCGCGCGTGGGACGACCGCCTCGGCCGCCCCCGGGTCGACGTCCCCGGCCTGCCCGAGGAGATGCGCCACGCGATAGTCCACGAGTACGCCGCGCGCTGCGAGCGCGACACCGACCCGCGCTGGCGCGTCGAGGCGCTCCGCACCGATCCGCCCGCGCCCGTCGACGCGGACGGCCGACTGCGCCGCGTCACCGAGGCGCTGGAGGCCGCCGGGATCGACTTCGACCCGCCGGTCTCCGCACACGAGGACAACGGGGCGGGCGAGGGCACGTACCACGTGATCGAGCTCGACGAGGACAGCCTGTTCGTCAGCACCCTCGGCCCCTTCGCCGGCGGCACGGACACGGACGACGCCCCGGCCCGCCCGGTCCTGGAGGGGGCCGGCTTCCGCTGGGTGGACCAGGCCACCAGGGACACCGTCGTCACCGGGCTCTGCGTCTACTACTTCGGCGAGCGCGGGCCGCTGAAGGTCGACACCCTGCTGTTCCACTGGCAGGACTGACCGACGGGCAGGGCCGGCCGACGGGTGGGAACGACCGGCGGGCAGGACCGGTCCGCCGTCCGGACCCGGCGCCGGACCCGGCGCCGGACCCGCCGACCGGACCCGCCGACCGGACCCGCCGTCCGGACCCGCCGTCCGGACCCGCCGACCGGACCGGCGCGGCCGGCGGCCGGGCTCAGCCCGTCGGCTGCCCGGCGCGCGCGATCAGCGCGTTGAGCAGCGCCGCCCCGCGCTCGGCGTCGTCGACGCTGACCGCGAAGTCGGTGCCCCGGCGGGTGCGCACCACCAGGCACGTGCCGCCGCGCAGCATCACCGTGGTCCCGAGGCCGTTGATCCGGTAGCCCCAACCGCCCGCCTGCGCGGCGGTGCGCTGCTCGACGCGGGCCGAGACGAGGTCGGCGGGCGACCAGTGCCGGGCGGGCCGGCCGAACGGGCCGAAGCCGACGGTCAGGCCGCGGGCGGTCACCCGCGCCTGCACCGAGGAGCAGACGAGGACGGCGACGGTGGGCAGCGCGAACGGCAGCACCAGCGACCAGTCCAGGCCGGCCAGCCCGCTCGCGGCCGCCAGCACACCCGCCACCGTGACCAGTCCGAGCACGGCGGCCAGCAGCTGCAGCCACGGGTTCGTCGCCCAGGAGAGCCAGACGAACTCCTCGCCCTCCGGCACGTCCAGCGTCGGCGCCCCGGCCGCCGGAAGCACGTCGGCCCGGGCCCCGAACCGGCGGCCGGCCAGCCAGGCCAGCACGCCGGCAGCGGCCGTGGCCAGCAGGACCAGGACCACCTCGATGCCCATCGGCGCGGCGTCCTGCCACCGGGCGCGGTCCAGGTTGGCGTGCACCACGGCGGTCTGCGCCCCCGTGAGCAGCACCCCGCCGGACGCCAGTGCCGCCGCCCCGCAGCCCGGCGTCCGCTCGCCGCAGTACCGCTGCAGCAGCGCGGAGACCAGCACCAGGACCAGCCAGAGGAGCGCTGGGACCAGCACGGCTCCGGTGAGCGACATCGAACCGTCCGGGTCCCGTCCGCCCCAGTGGGTGGCCAGCGGGTCCGGCAGCCGGTGGCGGGCCGCCAGCGGCAGTGCGACCAGCAGGGCCAGCACCCCCACTGACCAGGCGAGCGCGGCCCACAGGCCGCCCCGGCCGCCCCAGCCGTCACGCTTCCGGGCCCCTGGCCGGTGCGTTCCTGATCCTTCGTCCGTCACGACATCCCCCTGATCATGTCCACGAGATCGTTCCTGCTGTAGCCGGCCAGGGCCGCGTCCTCGATCAACTGCCTGACCCGGTCGACCAGTTCGGAGCGGGTGTCGGCCCCCGCGGCGACCGTGACACCGCGGCCCCGGCGGAACTCCAGCACCCCTTCGTCGCGCAGCGTACGCAGCCCGCGCAGCACGGTGTTGGAGTTGACGCCCAGCGCCCGGGACAGCTCCCGGGCCGGCGGCAGCTTGTCCCCGGGGGCGCACTCGCCCTCGGCGACGGCCCGTCTGATCGCGCCCGCGACCTGCTCGTGCAGTGGTCGGGTGTCCCCGACGTCCAGCTTCAGCAACATGGTGCTACTGACGATAGCACCATTCATCTCGGGGGCTACGGGCTGCGAGAGCGGCGGACCGCGGAGTGTGGGCCGTGGGCGGTGCCCCGGCTGCGGGAGCCGCGCCACCCCGGCCCCTCGCCGTATGGAGTGCGTTGGGATCGCCGCACCGGGCGTCAGGGAGCCGTCAAGAAGTGCCGGTGGGCGCCCGGACCGGCGGTTGGGTGAACGAGTACGGCCGCCGGGACACGGTGCGGCCACCACGACACGAGGACGGGTCATGCACGGCATCGAGCGGCACGAGGACGGCGGGACACCCAGGGTGGTGGTCGGGGTCAGCGGGTCGCTGGGCAGTCTGGCGGCGCTGCACCGGGCGGTGACCGAGGCCCGTGAGCGGGGCGCGGAACTCCTGCCCGTGCTGGCCTGGGAGCCCCCGGGCGGTGAGCACGGCTACCGCCGCTCGCCTTGCCCGCCGCTGCTCGCGGCCGTCCGGGACGCCGCCGAACAGCGCCTGCACCAGGCCCTCGACGAGGCCTTCGGCGGCAACGACCCCGCGGTGCCGCTGCGCCCGGTGGTGATCCGCGGCGAGACCGGCCCGGCCCTGGTCGACGTCGCCGACCGGCCCGGCGACCTGCTGGTCCTCGGGCAGAGCGGCGGCCTGCTGCGCCGCCGGCTGCGGCGCTCGGTGTCCGCGTACTGCGCGCGGCGGGCGGGCTGCCCGGTGCTGACCGTCCCGGTGCCCGCACTGCTCCACGACCTGCACGAGCTGGAGGCGCGGGAACGCCGCGCCCGCTGGCACCTGCCGGTCGGCCCGACGCCCGAACTCCTCGCGGCGAAGCGGTAGTCCGCGGTGCGGATGTACGCAGCCCGACCGGGTGCCGGCCGCTTCCGCCCCGTGCCGGAGCGGCTGCCGGTCGGCACCTCGGGCACGGTCGCCCTGCTCGCGGGCGGCCTGCTGGCGCTCGGCCTCGGCGGGCTCGGCGAACTGCACTCCGGTGGCCTCGCCTTCGTGGCGTACGTGGCGCTGTGCGGCCTGGTCGGCGGCTTCTCCCGGCCCCGGGCCGCGCCGGTGGTCGGCCTGGCCGCCTGGCTCTGCTGCAACGCCTTCGCCGAGCACCGCCACGCCGAACTCGGCTGGTCCGGCCCCTGGCCGGAGAGCGCGCACTACGCGGTGTTCACCGCCACCGCCCTGCTGGTCGCCCTGCCCGCGGCGCTGCCACGGCGCACCGTACGGGTGTCGACGCTGCGCCTCGACCACCGGCCCTGAGGCGCTCCCGAACGGTCCGCCGCCGGCCTCCCCGTGCGCCGGCGGCGGACCACACCGCGAGGCCGGGGGCTCCGGCCGGTACTCCGGAGCCCCCGCCGAACCGGTGGAACGCAGGAAACGGGGTGCGCGGAGCGGGCGCACGTTCGGACCGGGGCCACCCGTCAGGGGCGGCCCGGCGATCCGCTCCGCGCGCCCTGCCCGGCCGCCTCGACGCGTGGCGCCGGCAGTCCCGGTCGAAGGCCCTCAGGCCCGGTAGGTGAACCGGCCGAGGTAGTGCAGGGAGGTGCCGCGCGGGTCGGTGACCACGTTGGGGGCGAAGACGCAGATCGCAGCGTCGGCCGGCTCGGCCGACTCCACCTGGGGAAGCCACTGGTCGGCGTACGAGGCCCCGTGCAGGAGCACCTCGGGGGCGACCGGCGCGGGGTGGCCGTCGTCCCGGGCGTGGACGACTTCGACGCCCATCGGTTCGAGCTCGGCGATCCCGACCTCGCGCATGAGAGCGGACGGCTCCGCGTCCCCGTTCTCCGACCACACCTCGTCGACGTGGTCGCGGATGTCGTCGTACGAGGAGAACCGGCCGCGCGAGAGGAAGACGTGCACCACGTTCACTTCGGTCACCCGCCGATTCTCGCCCCACGCCGAACCCGCGCGCGACCACCCGTGAGACGGCGCCGTTCACGCTTCGGACCCGCCGTCGTCGAGTTCACCGTGGTCGCGCTCGGACCACGGCCTAGTCGTCCGAGGGCAGTTCGGTCGGGACGGCGATGACGTCGACCAGGGCCGCGCCGCGCAGCACCGTCAGGGCCAGGGGGCGGCCGATGCCGTCGGCCAGCATCAGGTGCTGCAGGGTGCGGGCGCTGGTCATCGGTTCGCCGGCGGCGGTGAGCAGCAGGTCGCCCTCGTGCAGTCCGGCGCGGTCGGCGGGGGCGCCGGGGACGACCTCGACGATCCGCAGGCCGGTCTGCTGCCCGGTGCGCCGGCGCAGGGTGGGCGGCAGCGGCGCGGGCACGCCGGCGAGGCCCAGGTAGGCGCGGCGGATCCGGCCGTCGGTGAGCAGGGTGGCGATGATCTGCCGGCTGGTGGCGTCGATCGGGACGGCCAGGCCGAGCCCGTTGCCGGCCACGGCCGTGGTGATGCCCACGACCTCGCCGGTCGCGGTGGTCAGTGCGCCGCCGGAGTTGCCGGGGTTGAGGGCGGCGTCGGTCTGGATGACGTTGTCGATGACGCGTACGGCGGTGTCGGAGCGGGCCGGGAGCGAGCGGCCGAGGGCGCTGACCACGCCCGCCGTGACCGTCCCGGCGAGCCCGAGCGGGTTGCCGACGGCGACGACGAGCTGCCCGACCCGCAGGGCGGTGGCCTCGCCGAGCCGCACCGGGGTGGGGGTCGGGCCGTCGGCGCGCAGCACGGCCAGGTCGGAGAGCGGGTCGGCGCCGATGGTGTGGAAGGGGGAGGTGGTGCCGTCGGCGAAGGCCAGGGTCCCGGCGTCGGCGTGGCCGACGACGTGGGCGTTGGTCAGCAGGAAGCCGTCGTCGGTGAAGACCACCGCTGAGCCGAGCGCGGTGCTGAACCAGCCGCCCCGGCCGCGGCGGGGCACCTGGAGGGCGGCGACGCGCGGAGTCACCGCGGCAGCGACGGTGGTGACGATCCGCGAGTAGGCGTCCAGCGCCTCGGCGGCTCCGCCGTCGGGGCCGGTCGTGCCGCCGCCGGGTACGTGCTCGGGCCCGGGGAGCGTGTCGGCCACGGTGCTCACCCCTTTTCGCCGGCGCGGCTTCTCCCGCTTTCCAACAACGCTGCGTCGCCGATGCTTCCGCCGCGGGCTCGCGATGCCGTCCGGACGGGCGGCCCACTACAAAGAGAAGGCAAAGCAAGCGTATGGTGTGGGCAAAGCCACCTGTGCGGGGAGGGCCTGATGGAGACCACGCTGGAAGCGGACTGGCGCACGCTCGGCACGACGGGCGGCGGCCGGCTCGGTACGGAGCACCTGTTGACCGCGGTGGTGGGGTCGAGCGGCCCGGCCGGTGCGGCCCTCGCTGCTGCCGGGGCCACCGAGAGCGAGCTGCGCACCCTGCTGCGTGACCGCGACCGCCACGGTCACGGCGGGCGCGACGGTGGCGCCGACCGCGAACGCGGCGGGGGCTGGGCCGCGGACGACGAGGCCGACGCCGGTGTGCCGGCCCGGGAGATCCTGGGCTCGACCAGGGCCCCGGACCTCGTCCTGACCGGCGCCGCGGCCCGCGCACTGTCCACCGCGGTGACGGCGGTGCGGCGCAGCGGCGGGCGGCAGCTCACCGCGGAGTACGTCCTGCGCGCCCTGCTGGCCGACGACCGCACCCGCGCCGCCGAACTGCTCCGCGCGGCGGGCGTCGCGCCGCAGGCCGTCCGGGACCGGCTGGACGCGACGCACCCCGGGCCGAGAACCCTGCCGGCGGCACCACCGGCACCACCGGCACCACCGGCACCACCGGCGGCACCACCGGCGCCGACGGCACCGCCTGTGCCGGAGGCCACGGCCCCGGACGGCGCCTCCGACGCGCTGGACCCGCTGCTGCACCCCACCCGGGACGCCCTGCTCGGCCACCGGTCGCACCGACTCCCGCTCTGGAAGCGGCTGTTGAAGCCCGGTGCGGCCGGCCCGGCGGCGCCGACCGCGGACTGGATCCGACGGGAGACGGACGACCAGGCGCTGCGCCTCGGCCGCCGGACGCCGGGCACCGAGCACGTCCTGCTGGCCCTCCTCGCCGTCCACGAAGTCCTGGGCCACCGGCCGCAGCCGGACGTGGACGACACCGGCGGCGAGCTGCTCGCCTGGGTCGGGCTGGACTACGCCCGTGCCCGTGCGGCCCTCACCGCCGGGACGGTCGCCCTCCCGGCCGATCCGCGCTCCGTCGAGGCCTACCTGGCGGGCGCGGCCCCCGGCCCGCTGGTGCGGGCGCTGCTCGACGAGGACACCCGGGCCCGGCGGCTGGTCGAGGCCCTGGGCGGGGGCGCGGCCCGGGAGGGGGACCATACCGGCCCCAACGGCCAGGACGGCCAGGACAGTCAGGACAGTCAGGACAGCCAGGGCGGGCCCGATCGCGCGCCGGAGGGTCAGCGCGTGGTGTAGCCGCCGTTGGCGAACCATGCGCCTGCACACCGGCCTCACCCCGGCGGGGCTCCGCGCGGGCCGGGAGCGCCCGTAGGGCCCGTCCCGGGAGGCGCAGCGCGCCGGCCGCCTAGAGCGCCGTGGCGGCGAGGGTGATCGAGCCCAGGACGGCCAGCACCCCCAGGGCGAGGAACCCGTACTCCAGCCCCGTCCGCTCCCGCCCGTCGACCAGCACCTGCCGGGGGTCGGCCGGGTCGTAGCGGACGGGCACGTAGCGGCCGTCCGGCAGCGGGTGGCGGGTGGTGGAGGGGACGGGGGAGAAGATCTCGACCACCCGGCCGTCGGTCGTCTCGAACTGCAGCAGCGGACGCGGCGGCAGTGCGTGGTCCTCCGGCCCCCGGATGCGGGCGCGCACCAGGGCCGAGGCGGGGACGCCGACCCGGCGCAGCCGGCGTTGCTCGCGCAGCCCGACGACTCCGGCGAGGTAGGCGACGACGCCGCCCAGCGCACCGAACACCACCACGGCGAATCCGGCCGTCCCGCCCACCGTGCCTCCCTGCCCCCGCCCGATGGTTTCCCGAAGCCGTCCGAGGCTCCCCCCCCGGATCCCAGTATCGCCCGACGGCGGCACCCTTGACGCTTCGGAATGGTCCAGTCCAGTGTGATCGACGGCATGTTCCTGTCACCATCCGTCCCGCAAGGAGCACCGTCCATGAAGCCGACGTCCCCCCGCGCCCTCGGCGCCACCCTCACCGCCGTCGCCACCGTCGCCACCGTCGCCGCCCTCGCCGTCGGCACCGCCCCCGGTGCGACGGCCGCCCCGGCCGCGACCGTCGTCAAGGTCGGCACCGCCAAACAGCTCCAGGCCGCGCTCGCGGCGGCCGTGCCCGGGCGGACCATCCAGCTCGCCGACGGCACCTACTCCGGCAGCTTCAAGGCCACCGTGCCCGGCACCGCCGCCGCCCGGATCACCCTCACCGGCTCCGCCAAGGCCGTGCTCACCACCCCCACCGGCGGCGGCTACGGCCTCCACCTCGACGGCGCGAGCTACTGGACCGTCCAGGGCCTGACCGTCACCGGCGCCCAGAAGGGCATCATGGCGGATGCCGCCAACCACGTGGTGATCGACGGCGTGACGGTCCACCACACCACCATGGAGGGCGTGCACTTCCGCAACTCCAGCGGCTACGGCACGCTGCGCAACTCCCGCATCCACGACACCGGTCTGAACCGGGACGGCCTGGGCGAGGGCGTGTACGTCGGCACCGCCGGCACCCTCACCGACCGCAGCGACCACGTGCAGATCACCGGCAACACCTTCGGCCCGAACATCGGCGCCGAGAACGTCGACCTCAAGGAGGGCACCACCGGCGGCCTGGTCTCCGGCAACTCCTTCGACGGCGACGGCCTCACCGGCCGCAACTACGACGACTCCTGGGTCGACGTGAAGGGCAACGGCTACGTCATCGAGAACAACACCGGCAGGCGCACCACCGACGACGGCTACCAGACCCACAGCGTCCAGCCGGGCTGGGGCTGCGGCACGGTCTTCCGGGGCAACCGCTCCGACCTCACCGGCGCCACCGGAGCGGACCGCTACGCGATCGACGTGACGAACTACGACGCGGCGATGTGCCCGGTGACGATCGGCGCGGGCAACACCGTCACCGGGGGCCGGGGCGTGGCGAACCCCGGTGTCCCGGTGGGCTGACCGCACCGGGACGCCGGGGTGCACGGGTGGTCGTGACGCCGGACGGCTACAGCTCGCCGAGCGGGACCTTCGGGTCGGCCAACGCGTCGGCGTCCACCACCCGCCCGGAGCGGACCAGTTCGCGGATCGGGTCGGTGACGTCCCAGACGTTGACGTTCATCCCCGCGAGCACCCGGCCGCCGGACAGCCAGAACGCGATGAACTCGCGGGCGGCCGGGTCACCGCGGAACACCACCCGGTCGTAGCCGTCGGGCTCGACGTAGCCGACGTACTCCATGCCGAGGTCGTACTGGTCGCTGAAGAAGTACGGGATCCGGTCGTAGACCGCGTCCGGCTGCCCGAGCAGTGCGCGGGCGGCGGTCTGCGGCTGGTTGAGGGCGTTGGCCCAGTGCTCGACCCGGATGTGCCGGTCGAACAGCGGGTGGTAGGCGTTCGCGACGTCGCCGGCCGCGTAGACGTCCGGGTCGGAGGTGCGCAGCTGCCGGTCGGTCTTGATGCCGTTGTCGACCTCCAGGCCGGCCGCCTCGGCGAGTCCGGCGGCGGGGGCGATGCCGATGCCGACCACCACCGCGTCGGCCGCCACCGTCGTGCCGTCGGCGAGCTTCACCCCGCTCACCGTGGTGCCGTCGCCGGTCAGTTCGGCCACCTTGACGCCGAGGCGCAGGTCCACGCCGTGGTCCCGGTGCAGGTCGGCGAAGACCTGGGCGACCTCCCGGCCGAGCACCCGCAGCAGCGGCAGTTCGAGCGCCTCCAGCACCGTCACCTCGGCACCCGACTCGCGGGCCGCGGCCGCCACCTCCAGGCCGATCCAGCCCGCGCCGATCACCACGATCCGGGCGCCCGGCCGCAGCGCCGCCTTGATCCGGTCGCTGTCGTCGACCCGGCGCAGGTAGAGCACGCCGTCCTGGTCGGCGCCCGGCACCGGCAGCCGGCGCGGCACCGAGCCGGTGGTCAGCAGCAGCTTGGCGTACTCCACCCGGCCGTCGTCGGCGAGCGTCACGGTGTGCCCGGCCGGGTCGATCGCGGCCACCGCCGTGCCCAGGCGCAGCGTGATGTCGTGCTCGGCGTACCACTGCGGCGGGTGGACGTAGATCTTCTCCCGGGGCGTCTTGCCCAGCAGGTAGCCCTTGGACAGCGGCGGCCGCTCGTACGGGCGCTCGTGCTCCTCGCCGATCAGGACGACGCCGCCCTCGTACCCGGCCTCGCGCAGCGCCTCGGCCGCCTTCGCGCCGCCGAGGGAAGCGCCGACGATCACGATCGGGCGGTCCTGCCCGCCGCCCGCTCCGGTGGTGCCGATGTCCGTGCCCGCCATGCTCGACTCCTCGTTGTCCGGCCGTGGAAACGGGGTCAGCCTGACGCCGTCCGGGTGGTGTGTCGAGACCGTGGCGGGCGCGTCGCGCCCCGCTCGCCCGTACGGGTGAACGGCGGGTCCGGGGGGACCGGGCGGCGCTACGGCGTCATCGCGTCCCTGACCAGCGCGGTGTCGGTGAACTGCTCGAACCGGACGATGCGTCCGCCGCGCACCGTGAAGTGGTGGGCGACCCGGACCGCGAGCGGTTTTCCGGTGGTCTTGTGGACGGCCGTGTAGCGGGCCAGGACCACCACCTCCTCCCCGTCCACCACGTAGGTGTCGTCGTGCGCCGTCCAGTCGTGCCACTCGGCGGCCAGCCGCTCCATCACGCTCGCGGTGACGCCCTTGGGGGTGCGGTAGGTGCCGGCCAGCGGGAAACCGGCCATCTCGGTCCACTCGACGTCCTCGGCGAGCGTGGCGCGCAGTGCGGCCAGGTCGCCCCGGGCGGCGGCCAGGTACTGGCGGCGGACCACGTCGGCGGGCGCGGAGGACTCGGCGAAGCCGGCCACGTCCCTCGGGATCTCGATCACGACTCGCTCACCCCCAGGCCATCTCGCCCATGACGACCTTGGTGCCGATGTCCACCGCGATCCGCAGCCCCAGCTCCGGGAAGCGGCGCTCCAGGGCCTCCTTGGCGGCGGCCGCGTCCGCGGCCCGGCCGATCTCGGTCTCGAAGGCGCGCAGGTAGGCGCGGGTGTGGTCGACGGCGTTCAGGTCGGTGGGGGCGTCGGCGACCCGGTGGCCGGCCGCCACCCAGGTCGGGTGGAGCGCCTCGATGCCGTCCAGCAGGTCGATCCAGGCGGCCCGTTGGGCAGCGGTGGGGGTGTCGGCCGTCCACACGTGCAGGCCCTCGAAGAGCAGCACCCCGCCGAGCACGGCGCGGTGGTGGTGCTGCCAGAGGTAGTGCCGGTCCGGCAGGTGGAAGTCGGCGCCGCGCACCTCGAAGCGGTGGCCCTCGAAGACGATCTCGTCGCCGTGCAGCACCTCGGGCCGCACCAGCCGGGTGGCCAGCTCGGGCCCCAGGTGGGACCAGGCGCGCAGCTTGTCCTCCCAGGTCTCCTGGATGTGGTCGACGGTCATGGCGGTGGCCAGGAACCGGGCCTGCGGGAAGGCGTCCTGCACCTCCTGCGCCCCGAAGTAGAAGTCCGGGTCGCCGTGGCTGACGAACACGGTGGTCAGCCGCTTGCCGGTGGCCCTGATCCGCTCGACCAGGCGGCGGCCGTCGGAGCGGGTGAACCCGGCGTCCACCAGCATGGCGTCGTGCGGGCCGGTGACCAGGACGGAGGTCTTGTTGAGCGAGCTGTCGGGGCTGTCGACGATCTCGAAGTCGAGCGCACTCATGGGATCGGGTGTCCTTCCTCGGGCCTGGCACGCCTCGCCGCCAGCATCGGCGCTGGGCGTCCCGGGCGCATCCGGAAGGCGGCCGCAGCCGGCCGGCGCCCCTGCCCGTACGGCGCCAGGGTCCGCCCGGGATCCGTGCCCGTACGGCGCCCGCCGCCGGAGGGCGGGACCTCAGGCGCGGGTCCAGAGCGTGAGGTCGCTGCTGGTGGCCACCGCGAGGGTCCGGCCGGTGGGGGAGAAGCCCGCGGCGCGCAGGGTGGACCAGCTGGAGTCGAAGACCTGCCACCAGCTCTCGCCGTGCTCGCCCTGCCACGGCCCGCGGCCGGTCGCGAGCAGCACCCGGTGGTGCGGCCACTCCGGGGCGGCGACCTCGACGTGCCAGCCGCCCTCGGCGTCGGCGTGCAGGCCGCCGCCCCACGTCCCGGCCACCGGGATCCGCACATCGGTGACCTGGCCGAGCCCGGGGCAGCAGAGGTCCGGGCCGTCCGGGTCCTCGGCCGGGTCGTGGTCGCGCGCCAGCTTGAGGCCCGTCACGGCGTCGAACAGTCCGTGCCCGCCGTGCGACACGGTCAGTACCAGGTCGTGCCCGCTCTCCGGGTGGACGGCGAAGCCGATGCCGAGCAGCCCGCCGACCGGGATCGTCCCCCGGCCGACCGGCCGCCACGGCTCCGGCGGCGCGGTCACCGAGGCGGCCAGGATCCGGTCGCGCAGGTGCTGCTGGTGCGGGGTCAGGGCCATGGAGCCGATCATCCCACCGGGGCGGGGCTACTGCGCCGGGCCCAGCCGCAGCACCGCCAGCGCCCCCAGCGCGGTGGCGGCGGCCAGCGGCAGCCACAGTGCGCCCGGACCGGCGGCGAGCAGCGCCGTCACCACGGCCGGCGCGGCCGCCCGGCCCACGCCCATCGACAGCTCCCAGCGGGCCAGCGAGCGCCCGAGCAGGTGCGGCGGGGCGACGGCCGCCACCAGCGCCGTACCCGAGCCGGTGTAGAGGATCTCGCCCAGCGTGTACAGCACCGAGACCACCGCGATGCCCGCCGCCCCCGGCGTGCCGCCCAGCGCCCCGGCCGCCCAGAAGCCCAGGTACGAGAGCGACAGCAGGGCGCCCGAGGCCGCCAGCACGGCCCGCCGCGAACGGTCCGCCAGCCGCAGCACCAGCGCCAGCTGCAGGGCGATCACCAGCACCGTGTTGCCCACGAACAGGCCCGAGGACCAGGCCGGGGAGGCGTGCAGCTGCAGCACCAGCAGCGCGGGCAGCGCCACCTCCAGCACGTCGAAGCAGAACGCGTACGGCAGGTTGGCCAGGCTCAGCAGGCTGATCCGGCGCAGCGGTGCGCGCCGCTCCCCGGCGTCGGTGTCGGTGTCGGTGTCGGCGTGGGCGCCGGTGTCGGCGTGGGTGTGGGCGTCGGCCCGTACGGCCCTGTGCGGCGCCTCCCGGTGCGCCCGCACCCGCAGCGAGCCCACCAGCGCGGCGGCGACCAGGCAGGCCACCGCCGTCACCCCGGCCAGCAGCCGGATCGCGCCCGCGCCGCCGCTCACCGCCACGGTGGCCAGCAGCGCACCCAGGCCCAGCCCCGCGTTGCGCACCGACCGCCCGGCGGCGAGCGCCGCGTCCCGCAGCCGACCCTCCGTCAGGGTGCTCACCACCGCCGCGTGCGTGGTCGGCCAGGACTGGCTGCCCACCCCGAACAGCACCGCCGCGGCCGTGAACACCGGCAGGCCGTCCGCGAGCAGCAGCGTCAGTGCGCCCGCCGCCCGCAGCAGCAGGGTCACGGCCGCGGGGAGGGTCCGGGCGCCGCGGTCGATCCAGCGGCCGGTCAGCGGCACCACCAGCAGGCCCGCGACCATCCCGGCGGACAGCGCCAGCCCGACCGCCCCCGCGCCCAGGTGCAGCATGCCGATCCCGTACAGCAGCAGGAACGGCCGCAGCATGCCGCCGCCCACCGCGTCCACCGCCAGCGCGGCGGCGTACCGGGGCCCGCCGGCGGCGGTCAGCAGGCTCAGCAGCGCGGACGGGCCGCCGCGACCGGTGCCGACCGGCAGGGCGGGCGGCTCGCCGGTGCGGGCGGCGGCGTGGTCATGGACGGACTTCTCCTGGATCAGGCTCATGGCCGGTACCGTCCGCCCTGGCCGGGCCGCCTGGCACGTGGATTGACGGTTCCCGTCAATCGGCGGCAGGCGTCACCGGATCGGGTGACAGGATCTCCTGCGTGAGTGTGACCATCGACATCACCGGACTGTCCGACGAGCGCCTGCTCTTCACGCCCTCCCCGCTGGCCGAGCTGAACGCCATGCTGCACGTCCTCGCCGAGCCGGCGCACCACCCGGCGCTGAGCGGCTGGGCGAGCAGCACCACCGCGGCGATCCCGCCGGAGCTGGCCGAGCGGCTGCTGGAGGCCGACTTCCTCTGGCGTTCCTCGCGCGCCGACTTCCTCGTCCCCGGCCTGCCCGGCGCGACCCTCGCCGAGGAACTCGACGCCGTCGACCGGCTCGACGACGAGCTGTTCGTGGCCGGCGCCCTCATCACCACCTGCGGCTCCTCGCGGCTCACCTTCCGGAAGACCTCCCCGCTCACCGACCCCGCCGCCAACGAGCGGGCCCGCGAACTCGCCCTCGCCCGCGGCCCCCGGCAGGCCGCCTTCGCCGACCGGCTGCTCGCCGACCCGCCCGCCGTGCGGGCGCTGGTGCGGCGGATGCTGGAGGACTGCGTGTCCGCGTTCTTCGCCGACGCCTGGCAGCGCGTCCTGCCCGACCTCGCCGCCGACGCCCGGCGCAAGGCCGACCTGCTGGCCCGTCGGGGCCTCGGCGAGACGCTCGCGGCCGTCTCACCCTCCGTCAGCCTCGACCAGGGCGGCGGGCGGCGGCGGATCGTCATCGACAAGCTGCAGGACAGCACCACCAGCGCCGCCGACAAGGGGGGCGTCACCTTCATCCCCACCGCCTTCGGCCGCCCCCACCTCCTGGTCGTCCACGCGCCCGGCTGGCGGCCCGTCCTCCAGTACCCCGTCGCCGAGGCCGGCCTGCCCGAACCGGTCTCGCTCGCCCTCGTCCAGCAGCGCCTGGAGGCACTGGCCCACCCCGTCCGGCTGCGGCTGGCACGCACCATGGCCCGCGGCCCGCACACCACCGGCGAACTGGCCTCCGCCTGGCAGCTCAGCGCGCCCGAGGTGTCCCGGCACCTGGCGGTGCTGCGGAAGGCGGGGCTGCTGACCACGCAGCGGCGCGGGCGGTACATGCTCTACCAGCTCGACCTGGCGGGCAGCGCCCGTCTCGGTTCGGACTTCCTGGAGGCGGTCCTGCGGTGACCGGGGCGGGCGGCGACAGCGGTCGGCCAGGAGCGGTGACGGGGCGAGCAGGAACAGCGGCCGGGCAGGAGCGGTGACCGGGCGAGCGGGAACAAACGCGCGGCGGACGGGAACAGCAGCCGGGCGGAACGCGTTCGTCCGGGCATGACCGACGACGCTGCAGTCTCCGCCGCCCCCTCGCCCGAGATCCTCCGCTACGCCGCCTTCGCCACCCGCCCCGAGGGCGGCAACCCGGCCGGCGTGGTGCTCGACGCCACCGGGCTGACCGACCGCCGGATGCTCGCCATCGCCGCCGAGCTCGGGTACTCCGAGACCGCCTTCCTGACCGCCGGACCGGCCGAAGGGGCTTACCGCGTAAGGTACTTCAGCCCGCTGGCGGAGGTGCCGTTCTGCGGGCACGCGACGGTCGCCTCCGCCGTCGCGCTCGCCGAGCGCACCGGCCCCGGGCAGTACCTCTTCGCGACGGCGGCCGGGGACGTCCCGGTCGAGGTCGAGCGCGGCGCCGACGGGCTGCTGCGGGCCACGCTCACCAGCGTCGAGCCGAAGGTCGAGGAGGTCACCGCGGCCGACGTCGAGGAGGCGCTCGCCCTGCTCGGCTGGTCCGCCGCCGACCTCGACCCGGCCCTGCCGCCGCGGGTCGCCTACGCCGGTGCCCGGCACCTCGTGCTCGCCGCCGCCACCCGCGGCCGACTGGCCCGCCTCGACTACGACTTCGACGGCCTGGCGGCCTACATGCGGGCCCGGGACCTCACCACCCTCCAGCTGGTCTGGCGCGAGGCCCCCGAGGTCTTCCACGTCCGCGACCCGTTCCCCGTCGGCGGCGTGGTCGAGGACCCGGCCACCGGCGCCGCCGCGGCCGCCTTCGGCGCGTACCTGCGGGAGCTGGGCGCGGTGGAGGCCCCGACGGTGCTGACGCTGCACCAGGGCGAGGACCTGGGCCGCCCCGGCGTGCTGCGGGTCGAACTGCGGGCGGAGGACCCGCGGGTGCGGGTCTCGGGTACGGGCGTGGCGATCGGCTGACGCGCCATCAGGGCGAGGGCTGCAGCAGGACCTGCTCGCCCTCGCCCCGCGGCTCCTCGAAGTGGGCCAGGTAGCGGGCGAACAGCTCGGCGCCGACGGTGACGGCGTTGGCGCCCTCCCGGCCGTTGCGGACGGCGAGGCGCTGCTCCAGGGTCGCCCGGTCGGCCTTGAGGTGGATCAGCTCCCAGCGGCCGCCGTGGCTCTCCACCAGTGCCTTGTAGTCGTCGCGGGCGGCGCGGCTCCAGAAGCTGTAGTCCACCACCACGTCGCTGCCGGACCGCACCAACTCGACCAGCTCCAGCCGCTGTTCGGCGCGGACCTCCTCCTTGAGCCGGTCGAACGCCTCCTCCGACAGGACCACACCGGCGTCCCGCCCCCCGAGGCGCCGCCACACCGCCTCGTCGATGGACAGCCGTACGTAGCCGCGCCGCACCAACCCCAGCGCGTACGTGGTCTTGCCCGCCCCGGGCAGGCCGCACATCAGCACCACCGTGCTCGATCGCTCCGTCACGAAGGCAGGCTAGCGCCGGGCACCGGCGCCGGTCGCGGGGATTCCCGCCCGGCGCGACCGGAAGACCGTTCGACGCCGAGGCTGCATCGATCCATGAGCCCGGCTCATCGATCCGGGCGTACGGCGGCCCGGCTCCCGGTGGCGCCCGCCGTGCACCCGCCCGAGCGGGTCGCGGCGGCGGGCGCCACCGGGGCGGGTTCAGTCCGCCGGGTCGATCCGGTAGCCGCCGCGGGCCGAGTGGAGGGTGAGCGCCTCGACCGGACAGCAGTCCACGGCCTCGCTCAGCCCGTCCGTCAACTCCGCACCGCCGTCGGCGTAGTCGGCCAGCGGCGCGGCCAGTCCGTCCGCGCCGAGGGCCAGCGAGTCGGGCGCGCTGAGGGCGCACATCCCGGAGCCGATGCAGCGGTCCCGGTCGACCCGGATGACGACCGGCTCGGTGTCCGCCCCGCGCGTCACCAGGTCACCTGCAGGGAGTTCGGGCTGCGGGTGAGCAGGCCGCGCCGCCAGTCGATCCGCTCGACCTGGTCGGCCATCCGCAGGGCGGGCAGCCGGCGGGCCAGCCGGTGCAGGGCGAGCTCCAGCTCCATCCGGGCCAGCCACGCGCCCAGGCAGTGGTGCGGCCCGGCCCCGAAGGTGAGCATCGGTGCGGCCAGCGGGGAGAACAGCTCGGTGCGCAGGTCCCCGGTGAAGACCTCCGGGTCCTGGTTGGCGGCGGCGGTGTCGGCGGCGACCACGCTGCCGGCCGGGATGACCACCCCGCCGATCTCCACGTCCTCGACGGTGCGGCGCATCAGTCCGGGCATGTGCTCGTGGGCGTCGCCGAGCGGGACGGCGCGCAGCAGCTGCTCGGTCGCGGCGGCGGCGCTGGCCTCGTCGGAGGCGAGCTGCTGCCAGGCCTCGCGGCCGTCGTGGAGCAGGTAGACCAGGGCGTTGCCGAGGCTGGTCATGGTGGTCTCGTGGCCGGCCACGACCAGGCCGACGACCAGCGCGACCAGCTGTCCCTCGGTGATCGAGCCGTCCTCGGCGGCGGCCGTCAGTAGGCTGCTGACCAGGTCGTCGCCGGGTTCGGCACGGCGTTCGGCGATCACCCCGGCGCCGAAGGCGGAGAACTCGTTCATCGCGGTGACGATCGCCTCGGCCGGGTAGGCGGTGGTGGAGAGCGCGTGGTCGCTCCAGTGGGCGAGCCGCTTGGTGTCCAGGTTGTCCAGGCCCATCAGCCGGCTGATCACCGCGACCGGCAGCGGCCGGGTGTAGGCGGCGACGATGTCGGTGGGGGAGCCCTGGTCGATCAGTTCGTCGATGAGCGACTCCACGACCGAGGCGACCCACGGCTTCCAGCGGGCTATCGCGCGCGGGGTGAAGGCCCGCTGGACCGTGCGGCGCAGCCGCTGGTGCTCGGTGCCGTCGATGTTCAGCATGCTCTGCGGGTCGTCCAGGATGTTGGGCGTGACCGTGACCGGCGGCGCGTCCGGCGCGTAGAGCGGGGCGCGGCCCAGGCGCGGGTCCGTCAGCACCTGCCGCACGTCGGCGTGCCGGCTGACCAGCCAGACCGGCGTGCCGGTGGGCAGCGCGGCGAGCCGCGGCGGTCCGGGTTCCAGGTGGCGCAGGCAGTGCAGCGGGGGGAGCGGGGCGGTGCCGGGCCCGGCACCGGTCGCACTGTTCTCGGTGGACATCCGTACTCCAGACTCCAGGGCGGTGGGCCGCTCGGCGCGGCCCGACGGGGGGTGGATCGGAGGATGGTGCGGGGACGGGTGGTGCGGCCGGCTGGCGGCTCGACACGTGCCGGGGCTGGGTAGGGCATCTGCTGCGGGGTGGCGCGAAATGTGCGGGGGCGTACGTTCGGTGCGCGCCGGGCACGGACGGTGCACGGTGGCGCACCGTCAGGTGGGGCGGGTGTGCTGAGCGTGGTCGCGTGGACCGTCTCAGCTACGACCGTACGTGGGCCGCGGGGCGCCCGTCTGCGGCAGTTCCAGCCAACACCGGTGCTTTCCGGGCGGTTCGAGGCGCGCTGACGAGCGCTCAGCGCCGTCCGTGCGCCCCCGTTCCGGGGCCGTGCCGGGCCGTCGGCGGGCGGTCCCGCGGGTAGGCCCGTGGCATGTGCCGGATGAAGCGCCGTGAGCTGCCGGAACGTCGGGAACATGCCGTCGGCACGTGCGGTGAGGCGAATCACGCCGGATCGCGCCGGATCGCCGACCCGCTCCGCCGGTGGCCGCCGGAGCGGGCGCTACGCTTCGTGGGCAGTGCTTCTGCAGTCCTACTGCAGTCGTGTCGTCGCAGGTCACGCCGGTGCAGAGCCGCACCGGCCGTCGGAGGTGGAATCGGATGGCCCAGCAGGTCAAGGCAGTGATCGCGCGCGCCAAGGGCGCGCCCGTGGAGGTGACCACGATCGTGGTACCGGACCCAGGTCCGGGTGAGGCGGTGGTCCGGATCCAGGCTTGCGGTGTCTGCCACACGGACCTCCACTACCGGGAGGGCGGGATCAACGACGAGTTCCCGTTCCTGCTGGGCCACGAGGCCGCGGGCGTCGTGGAGTCGGTCGGCGAGGGCGTCACCGAGGTCGCGCCCGGTGACTTCGTGGTCCTCAACTGGCGTGCGGTGTGCGGCCAGTGCCGTGCCTGTCGGCGCGGGCGTCCGCAGTACTGCTTCGACACCCACAACGCCGAGCAGAAGATGACGCTGCTGGACGGCACCGAGCTGTCCCCGGCGCTGGGCATCGGGGCGTTCGCCGAGAAGACCCTGGTCGCGGCCGGCCAGTGCACCAAGGTCGACCCGGCGGCCGAGCCGGCCGTCGCCGGCCTGCTGGGCTGCGGCGTGATGGCGGGCATCGGCGCCGCGATCAACACCGGCAACGTCGGGCGCGGCGACTCGGTCGCCGTCATCGGCTGCGGCGGCGTCGGCGGGGCGGCCGTGATGGGCTCCCGGCTGGCCGGGGCGGCGAAGATCATCGCCGTCGACATCGACGACCGCAAGCTGGCGACCGCCCGTACGCTGGGCGCCACCCACACCGTCAACTCCCGCACCACCGACCCGGTCGAGGCCATCCGGGAGCTGACCGGCGGCAACGGCGCGGACGTCGTCGTCGAGGCGGTCGGCCGGCCCGAGACCTACCGGCAGGCCTTCTACGCCCGCGACCTGGCCGGCACCGTCGTCCTGGTCGGCGTGCCGACCCCGGAGATGAAGCTGGAGCTCCCGCTGCTCGACGTCTTCGGCCGCGGCGGCGCCCTGAAGTCCTCCTGGTACGGCGACTGCCTGCCCTCGCGGGACTTCCCGATGCTCATCGACCTCTACCTCCAGGGCCGCCTGGACCTGCGCGCCTTCGTCACCGAGACGATCGAACTCGACGCGGTGGAGCAGGCCTTCGCGCGCATGCACCAGGGCGACGTGCTCCGCTCGGTGGTGATCCTGTGACCTCCACCGCCCGTGTCGACCGGCTGGTGACGGCCGGGACCTTCGAGCTCGACGGCGGCAGCTGGGAGGTGGAGAACAACGTCTGGATCGTCGGCGACGACGAGGAGGCGGTGGTGATCGACGCCGCGCACGACGCCGGGGCCATCGAGGCGGCGCTCGCCGGGCGCCGGCTGCGGGCGATCGTCTCCACGCACGCGCACAACGACCACATCGACGCGGCCCCGGCCCTCGCGGCCCGGACCGGTGCGCCGATCCTGCTGCACCCGGACGACCTGCCGCTGTGGAAGCTCACCCACCCCGACCGCCTCCCGGACGGCGAACTGGCCGACGGGCAGCGGATCGAGGTGGCCGGCACCGAGCTGACCGTCCTGCACACCCCGGGCCACGCCCCGGGCGCGGTCTGCCTGTACGCGCCCGACCTGGGCACCGTCTTCACCGGCGACACCCTCTTCCAGGGCGGCCCGGGCGCGACCGGCCGGTCGTTCTCGCACTTCCCGACCATCATCGACTCGATCCGCGAGCGCCTGCTGACGCTCCCGGCCGACACGGTGGTGCGCACCGGCCACGGCGACCCGACCACCATCGGCGCCGAGGCCCCGGCCCTGCCGGAGTGGATCGCCCGCGGGCACTGAGGCACCGCCCGTACGGCCCCCGGGAGCACCGGGGTGCGACGCGAACGGCCCCCGGGGGCTTGATCGTTCCCCGGGGGCCGTACGATCCCGATCATGGCCCATGACCCGCGCGACCTCGACGACGCCATGCTCGCCTTCTGGCGCGAACGGCACATCTCCACCCTGACCACCACCCGCCCGGACGGCACGCCGCACGTGGTGCCGGTCGGCGTCACGTTCGAGCCGGAGACGGCGACCGCCCGGGTGATCACCAGCCGCACCAGCCGCAAGGCGCTCAACGTCGCGGCGGCCGGGCCGCAGGGCCTGCGGGTCGCGGTCTGCCAGGTGGACCGCGCCCGCTGGGCGACCCTGGAGGGCGTCGCGGTCGTCCGTGACGAGCCCGAGCAGGTCGCGGACGCCGAGCGGCGCTACGCCGAGCGCTACCGCCAGCCGCGGGTGAACCCGGACCGGGTGGTCATCGAGATCGCCGTGGACCGGGTCCTCGGCCGCGGCTGAGCCCACGGGATCCGCGCACCGGGACGGGGGGGGGGGGGGGCCGGGGGGGGCGGGGGGGCGCGGGGGGGGCGGGGGGGGGGGGGGCGCCGCCGCGC